>NZ_JACCBV010000001.1:901584-1202112 GCF_013409785.1 Microbacterium immunditiarum | reverse complement strand
CCGGCCGGGAGCCGTGGGACGCCTCGACGCCGCCGCCGTCTCGCGCCTGCGCGCGGGGCTCGGGCGCGTGGAGGTGCCGGCGGAGCTGACAGACCGGCTTCGAAAGGCAGTCCAGACGCAGGTGAGGAAGGAGTCCGCCCGGTGGGAGACCGCAGCGGGACTCGGCCGGCTGGGCCCCGTGGCGGATGCGCTGCGGGACGCCGCCGTGGCGGCCGTCGATGCGCCCCAGCCCGTCGTGCCGGAGCGCCCCGCGCCCACGCTCGGACGCAGGGAGCAGGCGGCGCTGCGGTCCGAGATCGCCAAGGTTCTCGGCCGCACCGACGTCGAAGCGGCCTTGACGGGCGACGCCTTGGCGACCGCGACGCCGTCGCGGGCCTCGGCCGTCACGCGGGCGATGCGGTCCGCCCTCACGTCGGCGAGGGGTGCGGCGTTCGGGGTCACGGCCGCGATCGACACGGACACGCTGCTGCCCGCGGTCGCGGGGCAGCTCGGGCGCGCGACGACGATCCTCACCCCCGGCGGCATCACCCCCGGGTTCGTGCTCGAGGCGCTCAAGACGATCACCGCGCCCCGGCCGTTCCTGCGGTGGGAACCCGTTCCGCCGCCGACGCTCGTGCCGCGAGCCCGCTACAGCGAGGGCGAGTCCCAGCGCGTCGTGGTCATCCGCAGCGGCGTGACACAGGACCCCGACACGCTCGACGTCGCCGTGACCGACCCCGAGACGTACCGCAGCGCTGTCCTCGCGGACGACCCGGGCTCGGCGTTCCAGGCCGTGGGGCAGCGCCACCTCGTGCCGCCGAAGATCGGACAGCTCCAGGCCGAGCACCACGGCGCGTTCGACGCGCTCGTCGGCGACGGCTCGGCGGCCGGGCTCAAGACGGCGCTCGGCGTCGCGCTGCGCGAGAACGGCGCGCTCACCGACATCGACGTCGCCGACCTCGACAATCCCGGCGCGCGGATTCCCGTGCCGGGTGTGTCGCTCGTGCACGACCCCGGTGTCGACCCTGGCGACCTCGTCACGCTGCCCCTGCCGCAGGGCGAATCGCCGCCCGCCGGGCAGTACGTCGTGCACGACGTCGACGACATGGTCGTGCCCTACCTGCCCGATCCGCTCGCACGCGGTGTGTCGCTCGTCTTCCCCGACGCCACGACGAACCCGGCCCTCCCCTCCCCGTTCGGCATCGAGGGCTTCACGGCCGACTACGAGATCGATGCGCGCGGCTGGCCCGTGGTGCATCCGTATCGCCTCACGCTGACCGACGGACCGACCCCTCGCGCCGAGGTCGACGACCGCGTGATCGACATCGCTCTGCCCGCCGGCACGGTCCAGCGGTTCCGGCTGTCGAGCTGCCTGCGGGCCGGTGCGCTGAACGTGCTCGGAATGTGGCGGAGCCTCCCCGCGGTGATCCAGGGACTCGAGATCGTGCGCGAGGCCGCGCGGGACGGCTACCTGTGGTCGCTCACGCCGAAGGAGAACGTGCTGCTCGTGCACGCCGTGCCGCGCCCCGTGCAGGCGCCGCGGCCGGTCGGCGTCCGCTCGGTGCGGACCGCGTCGGCCACGTTCGCGAGCTTCTTCGGCGGCGTCCACGTGCACGGCCCGAGCACGGAGCAGCTCACGATCGAGGCGTCCTGGACCGAGCCGGTCGACGACCTCGGCCTCCCCATGTGGGAGGAGCGCGCGAGCCGCGGCATCGCGGGCACGACGCGCGTCACGGATCACGAGCGCCTCGGCGTGCTGTTCGCGCAGGAGTTCCTGCCGCAAGGCGACCTCGACTGGCCCGCCGATCCCGCCATCCGCATCCACGGCACGCGGCATGAGTTCGGCGACACCAAGCACCGCCTGGTCGACTACCGCCTGCGCGCGTCGACGCGCTTCCGCGAGTACTTCCCGCCGTCGCTGCTCACGCCCGCCGGCGGCGCGGCCGAGTTCGACGACGGGTCGAGCGTCGTGAGCGAGGTCGTCCGGCTGTCGGTGCCGTCCTCGGCCCGGCCCGACCCGCCGGTCGTGCACTCGGTCGTGCCGCTGTTCCGCTGGTCGCACGACGATCCGGATGCCGCGACCCCGCCCGCCGACGACGCCGGCACCGTGCAGGCGGGGCAGCCGATCGCCGAACGCCACACCCGCCGCGCGGGCGTGCGCATCTACCTCGAGCGCCCGTGGTTCTCATCGGGTGAGGGCGAGCTGCTCGCCGTGCTGCTCGGGACCTCGCCCGCGGCCGGCCCGTACTCCCTGTACGCGCAGGACCCCATCTGGATCGGTGCGACATGGGACAACCCGCACCTGCTGCCCCTGACGCTCGTCGACTTCTGGCGTGCGACGGGAGTCGACGACGTGTGGACCCCGGGTGAGCCCGTCGGTGCCGAGGCCGGTCTGCCGCTGCCCACCGCGGCCGGCGGCACGAAGACCTATACCGCGTCGGTGCTCGCCTACCGCCCGCAGTACAACCCCGAGCGCAGGCTCTGGTACGTCGACGTCGCTCTCAACCCGGGCGTCGTGTCGTGGCCGTTCCTGCGACTCGCGGTCGCGCGGTACCAGCCCGAGAGCGTCCCCGGCCTCGAGCTGTCGAGCCCGGTGTCGACCGACTACGTGCAGGTCCCGCCGGAGCGCACCGCCCTGGTGAGCCGTCTCGACGAGCACGAGGTGCGCGTCGTGGTGAGCGGTCCCGTGCCCGTGCGGCGCGGACCCGCGCACGACCCGGTCGCGGCCGACCTCGCCTCGATAGAGCTGGGCCGGCTCGTCGTCGCCCGGCTGCAGAAGGCCGACCCCGCGATGCCGGGCGACCTCGGCTGGATCACGGTCGACTCCCGCAGGCTCGTCGTCGCGAACTACCAGCCCGAGCAGCACCTCATCGCGTGGGGCACGACACTGGGGTCGGACGACGAGGAGATCCCGCTGCGGCGGCCCGGGCCCGAGGCATCCGGCTGGCGGGTCACCGTCGAGGAGTGGGAGAGATTCCCCGGCGATCCCGCGATCGGCGCGCCGGTCGGCACAGCCGCCCCGCCTCCGGTGTGGGAGCAGCGGCTCGTGTTCGCGGACGAGATCTACCTCTGACCCGGGTGGCTCTCAGGGGATGAGGGCACCCGCGAGAAGACCGAGCACGGAGGCGCCGATGCTCACGACGAGCATGCCTCCGCCGTGCACGATCGCCGCGAGCCAGCGGCCCTTGCGGAGCAGGCCGAGAGCCTCGACCGACGCGGTGCTGAAGGTGGAGTAGCCGCCCAGCAGCCCCACCCCGAGGATCGACCGCGCGTCGCCGGCGCCGAAGTGCGCCGACGCGTACGCCGTGACGAGACCGAGCACGAAGCACGCCGTCGCGTTGACGACGATTGTGCCGAGCGGCACAGACGTGCGGTTGACCCGCTGCACGCCCGTGTCGACGAGGAATCGCAGCGCCCCGCCCAGCCCACCCGCGAGCGCCGTCAGCACGAGGATCATGCGGCACCCTGCCCGTCGGCTTCATTACGGCCGAAGACGGATGCCGCGGCCCCCGCGCCGATCGCCGCGGCGACCACGCCCAGCACGACGCTCACGAGCGCGTAGGCCACCGCGAGCGCAACCTGTCCCGCGCTCGCGAGCTGGTCGATCTCGACGACGAACGTGCTGTAGGTCGTGAACCCGCCGATCATTCCCGTCCCGACGCCGAGGCGGAGCATCCGTCGTCTCCCGGTGTCCGGTCCCGACAACGCGAGGGCCTCGATGAGCGCGCCGAGCGCGAAGCTGCCGACGACGTTGATGACGAACGTCGCCCATGGCCATTCGCCCGGCGGGTGCGGGAACGCGAGCTCGATGCTCGCGCGGAGCAGAGTGCCGACCGTCGCGCCGGCCGCGACGAGCAGAGCCAGGCCGACGAAGCGCACGGCTCCACTCTGCCGTATCGGCCCGGCAGCGCGGCGTGCATCGTGAGGCGCAGCGCTATGAAGTCCCCTGACCTGTCATGCCTCCCTTCGGCGGCGCAGCGTCGGGATGAGGATCGCGATTCCAGCCGACACCAAGGCGACGGCGGTGATGAGCGGCGGCATGGCGTCGGATGCGCCGGTGGCGGCGAGCTGCCCGGCGTCACCATCAGGCGTCCCCGTCGGCGGATCCGTCGGAGGGTCTGTCGACGGATCGTTTCCGGGGTCGCTCGCCCATTGCGCGTACAGAGTCTCGTCGGCCGTGAACGGGTGTGTCTGGCCGTCGGCGTACGTCGTCCCGGAGCCGTCAGCGGCCGTGTTCCAGCCGGTGAACGCGTGACCGTCGCGGGTGAACGCACTCGCGTGCAGCACGGCGGCCGTGTACTCCGACTGCGGGCTCATCGTCCCGGTGCCGCCGTTCGCGTCGAACGTCACCGTCCACGGGCCGACCGTCCGGATGCGGTCGTCCCATTGCGCGTACAGAATCCCGTTGGCGGTGAACGGGTGCTGGGCCTGATTCGGATAGCTCGTGCCGCTCCCGTCGGCGGCAGTGTTCCAGCCGTCGAAGAAGAAGCCGGCGCGGATGAAGAGGTTCGGAGCGAGCGGCGTGGGAGTGCTCGAGGTCTGGGGGTTCATCGTCCCAGTGCCGCCGTTCGCGTCGAAGGTCAGCGTCACCGGTCCCGTCGGCGTGGCCGGGCCGGCGAGCGGGGACGGCAGACTCGGGCCGTTGGCGTTGTACGCGACCACCTCGACGGTGTACGCGGTCCCGTTGAGCAGGCCGGTGATTGTCGCGGGGCTCCCCGCGACGGTGACTGTGGTGCCACCGGGCGAGCCGTTCGGGTGCGCGGTGATGGTGTACCCGGTGATGGGCGAGCCGCCGTCACCGACGGGGGCATCGAACGTGACGGTCACAGCGGCGTCCCCGGCGGCGACGGACACGTTCCGGGGCACGCAGGGAGTGTTGTAGGTGAAGCCGTTCGCGATGGTCTCGGTCAGCGCGCTGCCGCCGAGGGTGTAGCTGACCACGACGTCCGCAGGACCGCACACGTCCGGAGGGGCAGCGGGTGTGAGGGATCCCCACGCGGGTCCTTGGGTCTGAAGGGCACCCGACGGCACGCCCGCGACCGAAACCCCGGTCACGATGATGCCGGGATCCGCCCCGTCGATGACCCCACCCATGGGCGTGCCCCCCGAGGTGGGGCCGGACGACGGATAGCCAGGATCCAGCGCCGCGTGCGCCGCGGTCGGGACCAACAGCGCCGCCACGGAAAGCAGGATCGCGAAGGCCAGGCGCGACCGGGAACGACCGGGTCTTGTCCTGCTCCGCGCGGCCTGTCCGCTCGTCATCGAGTCTCTCATCGGGTCTCCCTCCGGCGCGGCGGCCACGGTCCCATTCCGCAGCTGACATCAACGCAGCCGTACTATTGATTTGTCATCATATGACTTACCGATACCGCCTCGCTACCGCACCACGCGTTGACCGGCAGGACGCAGGAGGCGGTCGCGGACGGTCACGGCGACACCGTCCTCATCGTTGGAAGGGATGACCTCGTCGGCGACGGCGAGCGCCTCGGGCGCCGCGTTGGCCGGCGCGAAGCTGAGGTCGGCCAGCCGCATCATGTCGACATCGTTGAGGTTGTCGCCGAAGACCACGAGCGCGTCGGCGCCGAGGTCGCTCGCGAGCTCGCGCACGGCCTCGGCCTTGCCCGTGCCCTCGGCGGCGAGCTCGAGACAGTCCCGCCCGGTGTAGACGTTGCGGTACGGGATGGGACGCACGCCCGAGATCCCGTCGATGTCGCCCAGCACTTCGGCGAGCTGCGCATCGTCGCCCACGACGGCGATGTAGACGACTGCGCCCGCGCGGGTCCAGCCGTCCGGTCCGACCCTGCGAGGCTCCCCATACTGGGCGCGGCTGGCCGCGCTGTTGTACTGCGTCCACTCCAGGTCGTCGTCGCGGGAGCAGCCGACCACAAGCGTGCGACCGTCGAGCGCGTAGACGAATGCGCCGGCGCCGCGAGCAGCCACCGCGCGCTCGACGCGGGCGACGGCCGCTTCCGGGATGGGGTGGACGCGCTCGAAGCGACGCCCGGCGAAAGAGTAAGTCGCCGCGCCGTTCATGACGACGGCCGGCAGCCGCAGGTCGAGGCCCGCGATCCGGTCCGCGCAGCCGGGCGGAAACCGCGCCGTCGCCACGGTGAACGCACCGCCGCCGGCGATGAACTCGTTGAGGATCCCAGCGGAGCGGACGGTGAGCCGCTTGTGCGAGTCGAGCAGGGTGCCGTCGAGGTCGCTGACCACCAGCATTGCCTGTGATTCGTCATACATATCATGTATGTTAGCGAACTGGAACGTCGACGTGGTGGCGAAATCATATTATGTGATATGAATTTGAAAGTGGGAGGTCACAGATGCCGATAATCATCGCCCACCGCGGGCACAGCGTCGGGGCGCCGGAGCAGACCCTCGCCGCCTTCCGGATCGCGCTCGAACTCGGCGCCACCATGCTCGAGGCCGACGTGCGACGCACCGCAGACGGAGCGCTCGTGCTTCTCCACGACCGCGCGGTCGACCGCACCACCGACGGCAGCGGGCTCATCGACGAGCTGCCGCTCGAGGTCGCACGGGCACTTGACGCCGGCGGCTGGTTCGACCCGGCCTTCGCCGGCCAGCGCATCCCGACGCTCGACGAGCTGTTCGACCTCGCCGAACGCTACGACGCCGACCTGTGCCTCGAGGTGAAGGGCGAGCAGCACGATCAGACCGCCGGCCTCGCGATCGAGCTCGCGACCGTCTTGCGCGACAGGGGCCGGCTCGACCGCGACGTCCTCGCGTCCTTCGATCACGCGGCCCTCGGCAAGGCCCGCGTCGCCGTTCCCGGCGCGCGGCTCGCACCCGACCGGCTTCCCGAGCGCGGTCCCACCTCGGCCGAGGCGCTGATCGCACAGGCCCACGCGATCGACGCGCAGATCATCCAGCACCACTTCGCGGATCTCGACGCCGAGACCGTCGCTCAGACTCAGGCCGCAGGCATCGAGGTCTGGGCCTGGCCCGCCAACGAGCAGGTCGACATCGAGCGGATGGCGGCATGGGGCGTCGCCGGGATCATGGGCGACGACGCCGCAGCCCTCGCACAGCTCGCGTCCGACGGACGCCGCGACTGATGTCTCCGCTTGACACGCTGGATTTCGTCGCCCGCGTGCTCGCAGCGCTCGCGCTCGGCGCGGGGATCGGGCTGGAGCGTCAGTGGCGGTCTGGGCTCGCAGGCATCCGCACGAACGCCCTCGTGTCCGGAGGGTCGGCGCTGTTCGTGATGCTCGGCGAGATCGGCGCGTTCGGCCTGCCCGGAGCGGACCCGACGCGGATCGCAGCGCAGGTCGTGTCGGGGATCGGATTCCTGGGCGCGGGGGTCATCCTGCGCGAAGGGCTCAACGTCCGCGGTTTGACCACCGCCGCCACCCTCTGGTGCTCAGCCGCGATCGGGAGCCTCGCCGGCTTCGGCCTGTACATGCTCGCGGCGTGCGGCATGGTTGCGATCCTGGTCGTGAACACGGCGATGCGGCCGCTCAGCCGGGCCATCAGCCGTCGCCGCGCCGCCACGCACGAGCCGGATGAGGCGGTCGACGGGACGCGGTACCTGCTCGAGGTGCGCACTCACGAGAAGCACGAGCAGCGTGTGAAGTGGCTCGTGCTCGATGCCACCGGCTCCCCCGACTTCACCGTCCACTCACTCGAGAGCGCACCCAAGAAGCACGACGAAGTGCTCGTGCGCGCCGAGCTCGCGGTGAGCGGCACGAACGGTTCCAGCCTCGAGGACGCGCTCCGGCGGATCAGCCTCGAGCCGCGGGTATCGGCGATCCGCTGGTGGGACATCGCCGCCGTCGAGTGATCATCCGTCAGCGACCGGCTCGGCGCGGCATCCGGTCAAGACGCCGCCCGAGCCACCGTCGCGGCGCTCACCGTCGCCTCGACGACATCGCACGCCGTATCGCCCGAGATCGGCGATCGCCCCTTACGCGCCGCGCCGACGACGGCATCGAAGCAGTCGCGATAGCCGAGCTCGACGTGCGGGTCGATCGAGCCGTCGATCTCGACGGCGATCTCGCGGTCGGCGCATTGCACGCGGACACGGTATCGCTCGATGTCGAGCGCACCGAGCACCTGCGCGGTGACGAGCTCACCCGCGGGGCCGAGACCGACGAGGGTGGCGACGTCCTCCGATCGGCTCGCGGCCGCGAGCCGCCGCGACACGGCGCCGCCGACGCCCCGCAGCGACGCGCCGAGGAGCGCCGAGGCGATGTCGAAGGCGTGCGCGCCCATCGAGACCGCCGTGCCGCCGCCCTGCGCCGGGTCGTCCTGCCAGTTCCGCTCGGGGGTCAGGAAGTCGGCGATCCCGTGGGCGACCTCGACCGTGATCGCGAGAACCCGGTCTTCGGCGATCTCGGCCGCGAGCCGGCGGACCGCCGGCGCGAACCGCAGCACCGACGAGGACGCGAAGCGGTGCTCGCGCCCCGCGACCACGCGGCGCAGCCGTGCCACATCGGTCGCATCCGCCGCGACCGTCTTGTGCGCGAAGCACGGGATGCCGGCGTCGAGCACCGCCTCGACCCTGCTGGGGACGTCCGACGGCCGCGCCGAGACGATGACGACATCGGGGCGGGCCGCCACGAGCTCCTCGAGATCCGTCGCCTCATTCACGTCGCCGTCGGCGAGGAACCGCTCCCTTCGCGCCGGTTCGTCGGGCGACCAGAGCAGCAGCTCGGCGACTCCCGCGCCACGCGCGCTGCGCAGGTCGGCGAAAGGGTGCGACGCCGCGAGCCCCGCGAAACCGACCCTCATCAGTCGAGCCACTCGTCGAGGTGCGACGCGATGAATTCGTCCTCCGACCGCAGCCACGGGTACTGTGCGTACACCCGGTCGAGCTCGTCGGACTGCCCGGGCGAGAGCGTCTCGTGCGGGTCGAGACACCAGATCCCCTGCAGCAAGCCCTGGCGGCGCAGCACCTCGTGCACCCCGGCGATGACCCCGGCGAAGCCGTTCCGCGCGTCGAAGACCGCAGCATTCGCGTCGGTCGTCCCCGCGATCCGGTGCTCGGCGGCCTGTCGCGCCGCGGGGTCGCCATCGGCGTCCCGCGCCGCGCGCGTCTTCTCGAACAACTCGACCGCGTCGCGCGTCCACACTGCCCAATGACCGAGCAGGCCTCCGGCGAAGCGACGAGGCGCGAGGTCGCCCGAGGCATCCGCGACCCACCACGGGGTGAGCAGGTCGGTCACGATCGCGTCGTCGTTGCCGGTGTACAGCAGCACATCATCCGCGCGGCCCGAGGCGGCGACGCCCCGGACGAGATCGACCGTTCGGTAGCGGTCGAAGGGCGCGGCCTTGACCGCGATCGTCGACGGCTGGTCTGCCAGTCTGCGCCAGTAGTCGGCGGAGAGCGGGCGTCCGCCCACTGCCTCCTGCAGCGCGAAGCCGATCACCGGGAGCACCTCCCCCACCGCCGCCGACCTGTCCAGGAGGGCGTCCTCGTCGAGGTGGGCGAGGCCGCCGGGTGAGAGCAGGACGGCGTGGTAGCCGAGCTCTCGGGCGAGCTGCGCCTCGGCGACCGCCTGGTCGGTGGGGCCCGCCGCGCCCGCGATGCGCACGGTCGGCCGGCCGACGGCGGCGACGTGGAAGGTCTCGGCGGCCAGCTGCAGCACGGGCCTCAGCAGTCCCGCCTCCCGGATGCCGAATTGCGTGGTGTGCACCCCCACGGCGATGCCCCCTGCGCCCGCGGCCGCGTAGTAGCGACTGAGCGCCCGCTGTCGCCGCTCGTCGAGGCGCCGCTCGGCGGACAGCGCGAGCGGGTGCGCGGGGATGACCGCCCCGCGCCGGAGCACCGCGGCGACGTCGGGCTCGAGCGCCTCCCATCCCGGCATCAGAACCGCCCGTCCGTGCGCTGGAACTTGGTCGGCTTGCTCCACATCTCGCCACCGGCGCGCAGCCACTCGGCCTGCTGGACGAGCAGCCGGTCGAGCCCCAGCTCGGGGTATCCGAAGAGGCCATGGCAGCGTGCCGCGTTGCTGAGCAATGCCGCGCCGCTCGGTTCACCGGCCAGCACGGGCTCGCGATCAAGCAGCTCCCCGAGGCGCCGCGCGATCCACTCGACGCTCGCGATCTCCGGCCCGGCGACGTTGAGCACGGACTCCGGCGCGGCCGCGAGGTCGAGCGCACGCAGCACGATGTCGTTCGCGTAGCGCTGGTCGACCACGTTCACGGACCCGACCGTGAGGTCGACCGGCTCGCCGTCCCGCACTGCCCGGGCGATGTCGGCGATCACGCCGTAGCGCGGCTCACACGCGTAGTTGAGCCGGATGATCGCCACTGGCGTCCCGAGCTCGCGAGCGGCGTGCTGAAAGACCCGTTCTCGCCCGAGGCAGCTCATCGCGTAGTCACCGAGGGGCGCGGGTGCGACCGTCTCGTCGGCGCCACCGCTCGCGGCGGGCAGGTACGGATACACATTGCCCGTGGAGAGGGCGACGATACGGCTGTCACGGTATCGCCGCGCGACCTCCGCGGGGAGCACGGTGTTCGTCATCCAGGCGGCGTACGGAGCAACCGACGTTCCGAACTTCGCGCCCACCAGGAAGACTATGCGCTCGGCGGCGGGAAGCTCGGCGAGCGCGGCGGGATCCGACACGTCCGCGACGACCGGGACGGCGCCGACCGTGTGCAGCCGCTCCACCGCGTCGCGGTCGCGCCAGCGTGAGACGGCGTGCACGCGGGAGCGGGACCCCGCCGCCTCGAACGCGGCGGCGAGCATGCCCACGATGCCCACACCCATCTTGCCGCCCGCGCCGAGCACGACGACGTCGCCCCAGTCGCGGACCTGTTCCACGAGCGCGTCGGTCGGCCGCGCGAGCCTCGCGATCGCATCCGGCGGTGCCATCACCGTCATCCCTTCAGCCCTCCCATGGTGATCCCTCGGATGATGTGCCGCTGCAGCACGATGTAGGCGAACACGACCGGCAGGATCGCGAGCGTCGCTGTTGCGAGGGCGACGCCGACCTGGATGCCGGAGGCGCGGCCGGCGAGCGCGAGCCCGAGGGTCACCGTGTAGTTGGCCCGGTCGCTGGTCACCATGAGCGGCCACAGCACGTCGTTCCAGCGCCACAGGATGTTGACGATCGCGAGCGCCGCGAGCGGCGCCTTGCACAGCGGCAGGATGATGCGCCAGAAGATCCGGAACTCGCCGGCCCCGTCGATCCGCGCGGCGTCGATGTAGTCGTCGGGGATCGTGCTTATGTTCTGCCGCATGAGGAACGTCCCGAAGCCGCCGACCAGGAACGGCACGATGAGTGCCGGCAGGCTGTCGAGCAGCCGGATGTCGCGCATGAGCAGGTACAGCGGGATCATCCGCGTCTCGAAGGGAATGAGGAGCGTCGCGAGAAAGCACAGGAACAGCGCCCCACGGCCGGGGAAGCTGCCCTTCGCGAAGGCATAGCCGGTCAGCGCGCTGAAGAAGAGGTATCCCAGCGTCGACGCGACAACGACGATGACGCTGTTCGTGTAGTAGACGAGGATCGGGATGTCGGAGACGGCGACCTCGTAGTTGAACAGCGACGGATCGGAGGGCCAGAACGAGGGGATTCGAGGCATCGCGTCGTTCGCGGACCGGGACAGCGAGGTCGCGACCATCCATGCGAACGGCGTGAGCGTGCCGATGGCACCCACGCCGAGGACGACGAGCAGGAAGATCTGGGTTGCCCGCTCCGTCCCTCGTTGCGACCCGCGCCATCCGCGCCGCTGCCGCAGCGGTCTGCGCCGCGCGACAGCGGTGCCGAGCAGCGGTGTCTCGGGGATCATCGGCTCCTCCTGAATTCTCTGGAAAGGAAGCCGCGGTAGCTGATGAGCGTGATGCCCAGCATGAGCAGGAAGAAGATCACGCCCACTGCGGCCGCGCGGTTCACGTTCCCGCTCTCGAACGCCGTCTGGTACATGTACATGACGATGGTCTGGAGGGATCTGGCCGGCGCGCCGCCCGGCCCTCCGAGCGTCCACAGGTCGCTGAACCTCGCCATCGCGTCGAGGGTGCCGGTGATGAGGAGGAACACGAAGGTCGGCCGCAGGTTGGGCAGCGTGATCGACCACCAGATGCGCAGCGGCCCGGCGCCGTCAATCGCCGCGGCCTCGTAGATCTCGGGCGATATGGACTGCAGCCCCGCGAGCACGATCAGGATGAAGTAGCCCAGACCCGTCCAGACCGCGAGGATCGTGACCGCGCCGCGGGACCCGAAGGGCCCGTGCCTCGGGTCGCTCAGCCACAGGGGCGGGTCTTCGACGCCCAGCGCACGCAGCGCGCCGTTCAAGAGCCCCCAGTCCGGCTGGAAGACGTAATTGAAGATGATCGCGACCGCGACCGCACTCGTGAGCTGCGGGAGGAAGTAGATCACCTTCAGCGGGGTGCCGCCGCGCCGGACGCGGTTGAGCATGGAGGCGAGCACGACGGACAGGGGCAGGATGACGGCGAGGAAGCAGACCGCGAGCAGCACAGTGTTGCCCAGCGCCTGCCAGAAGACCGGATTGACCCCGAGCGACCGGAATTGCTCGAGGCCGACGAACTCCTCCTGGCGACCGCGGGCGGCGAAGAGGCTCTGCCGGAACGTGACGAACGTCGGGTAGAGCACGAAGAGGACGAGGAGCGCGAACGGCGGCAGCACGAAGGCATACCAGGTGCGCGCACGCCAGATCCGGCGGGCCAGTGACCGCCGCGACCGGGCGGGTCGGGAAGCCCGGCCCGGTCGCGGCGAGCTTTCCGAGTGCCGCGACCAGCCCGGCCGCGGCGAGCTCACAGCATGCCGCGACCGGGCTGGGCTGTGCGCCCGGCCCGGTCGCACAGCCCTCACGGGGCGAGCCCCTGGTCTGCGAGCCACAGCTCCGTCTCGGCCTGCGCCTGCTCGAGGGCCTGCTCCGGAGTGAGGGTGCCTGCAAGCGCTCCCTCGAGGGCGGTCTGCATCGCCCAGCGCGGGTCCTGCGAGGCCCACGGGTAAGTGGCCTCCGCGGTGAGCGACTGCTCGAGAATGACGTCGCCGTCCGTCAACGCGGCCACTTCCGGGAGCGCTGCGGCCCCGTCCTCGGTGGCGGGGAGGCGGCCGAGCGAGTCGTAGTAGTACTCCTGCGACTCATCGCTGCCCGCGAGCCACTTGAGGGCCTCCCAGGCCTGTTCCTTGTGGTCGCACTCGTCGGCCATCGCCACCGGCGTGACGCTGTTCAGACCGCCGAGCCCGTCGTCGCCCTTGAAGTTGAAGGAGGTTCGGTACCGGTCGGCGAGGTCCGGCTCGGCGACGAACGACTGCAGGAAGTAACCGGCCTCTCCCTCGGGGATGATTGCGACGACGTTCTGGTCGGTGAGGAACCCCTCGGGCATCGCGTCGGATGAGAGCGCGCCGTCAGGTGCGTACTGGGCCGCGTCGACGAACCACTCGAGCGCCTCGAGGTACTCGGGGGTGTTCCAGTCGATCTCCATCGTCCCGTCGGGATTGACCCGGCCCCAGTCGGCTCCCATCGCGTGGGCGATCGCTAGGAACTGCCACACGGCGTATTTCCCCTGGTACCAGTAGCCGTAGTTCTGCTCCCCTGTGACCGGGTTGACGCCGGTAAGCTCTGCCGCCTTCTCGAGCACCTCGTCCGGGGTCGGGTTCTTCGACAAGGGCTCGACGCCCCACTCCTCGAAGAGCTTGGCGTCCCAGTTGATGACACGGATGCCGGTGTTGCTCGGCAGGTAGAAGAGCTCGCCGTCCACGGTCTCGGCGGCCTTCAGCTGCTCGCCCCAGACGTTCTCGAAGTCGGGGTCGGCGTCGATCATCGTGTTCAGATCGACGAGGAAGCCGCGACGCCCGTAGTCGGCGTAGCCGGGCATCTCGTAGAGGCACGCCTCGGCGGCCTGGATCATCGCCTCGGTCTTCGCGGCGTAGCCGGTCGACCCCTCACCCCACGGGATGTTGATGATGTCGAGACGGATGTCGTCGTGAGCGTCGTTGAACGCCTTCTCGAGATTGGCGATCCCGGGCCGCGGCAAACCGGTCGTGGCGTCGATCCCGTCCTCGTCGGGATAGCCGATGAGCAGTGCGGTCACTTCGACCGGGCCCTCGGACGAACTGTCTCCTGCCGAGCAGGAAGTGATGAGCAGGGCGAGGCCCGCGAGTGCGGCCACCCCCATGGAACGTGCCTGCATGTTGTCTCCCTCGAGATCGGGTGAACGGAAAAACATCATACGACTTACCAACTGCCGAATACGTTAGCGACCGCGCGGGGGCGGGTCAAGACCCGGCCGCCGAGTTCGCCCGGGGGTCACCGCATCGCAACCTGGCGCGCGCGCGCCAGCACGCGCTCGAGCAGATCGTCGGTCCACATCCCCGTGTATACCGCGAGGTCGGCCGCGGTGAAGCGGCGGCGCATGAGGTGACAGGCGCGCAATGCCCAGGCGGCGGCGGACTCATCCGGCAGGAGCGGGTCCCCACCGAATGCCGGCCCCGCACCCGCTGCCCGCAGTGCGGCGGCGAGTTCGCCGGGCCCGGCGACGACCGCCGCCACGACCGGACGGTGCTGCGCCCAGTCGTCGCGAAAGCCCTCCCAGCGTCGCGCGAGGTCCTCGTCTCGCGCGCGCTGGAGCTTGGCCCCGTAGTCGCGCCAGCATTCGGCGGCCATGCCCCCTGATCGATCCAAGGGCGCGAAGGCTCGATCGATCTGCTCGCGCACGGTGTCCGCATCGGGAAGCCGGACGTCACCCACCTCCCCCGCGTCCAGCCGCTCCAAGAGAATCTCCCAGAGGGCCGCCGCGAGGACCGTGGCGGCACCGACCTGGCGCCCGTGCCGGGCCGCGGCGACGCCGGAGGCGTCCGCGCGCATCTCGAGCAGATGGCTGATGGTGTGCTCCATCCCGGACGACGGCGATGTCTGCCCGGCCGCTCCCATCACGAGTCCGCGGAGTGCGAGCAGAGCGGTCAGTCGCTCGAGCGCCGAGGGCTCGGAACGTCCGATCCGCTCGGCATCCGCCAGCAGCGACGCTCCGTACCGACGCGCGGCGAATGCGTGACGCTCGTTCCAGCCATCCCCCATGCGCAAGGTGTCGGCGAGATACCAGTCCGCCGGCGCGACGAACATGCTCACGGTGTCGCCGAACCCTGAGCTGGTCAGCTCCTGGGGTGCCCGGCAGAGCACGTCGGTGTCGGCGATGAGGGCAGCCGGCCACTGGCTCGGCGTCGTCCGCTTCACGCCGTCCACCAGGAGCACGGACTGGTCGTCTGTGTAACCGTCGACGGATGCCGCCGTCTGCACCACCACGAGCGGCCGACCGCCCGCGGCGGTCTTCGCGATGTCCGTGATCGTCCCGGAGCCCACGCTCACCACCGCCGCCGCGTCCCGCACGAGCCGTGTCGCGGTCGCGACCGTGTCTTCGTCCGCGAGCACATCGTGTCCGAGGTCGACGAGCCGGGGCTCGGCGACGCGCGCGAGCCGTCGCATCACATCCGGCTTGAGCGGTCCGTCCGGGCCGTCGATCACCGTCGCGTCGGCCACCACCGCGACAGGACGCCCCGCCACGAGCTCCGCGACGATCGACTCGAGGCGCTCCAGCGCACCCGGGCCGATCTCCAACCTCTCCAAGCCCAGCCGCCGCCGCGCGTCGATCGCGCGGACCTCCACCGACAGATCGATCATGCTCGCTCTCCTCTTCTCGGGGTTCCGTATGCCTCGGCGGACTCGAACAGCCGCCGGTAGTCGGCGTGCGCGTCCCGATAGCAGGCCACGAGAGCCGGATCCGGTTCGACCGCGTGCTCGACGACCCCGACGAGCCGGTCGCTCGCCTCCTCGACCGAGCCGAACTCGCCCCCCGCCATCCCGGCGAGCATGGCCGCGCCGACCACCGCCGCATCCGGCACGCGCGCCACCGCGAGGGGGGCGTCGAGGACGGCCGACTTCATCGCGAGCCATCCGCGGCTGCGCGATCCTCCCCCGACGACGCGCACGTGGTGCCCGACGCCCAGTTCCCGCATGCGGTCGACGACGTCCCGCAACGCGAAGCACACCCCTTCGACGACGGCGCGGGCGAGGTCGGCCGGGCCCGTGGCGAACGAGAGCCCGGCGAACACGGCGTCGACCTCAGGATTCCAGCGCGGCACGAGCGCACCGCTGAGAGAAGGGACGAACCGCACGCCGCGCGCGCCGGGCGGCGACTGCTCGCAGAGCTCCAGCACGCGGGCCTGGCCCACTCCGAGCAGGCCCGCGAGCCACCTGATCGCACCGCCGGATGCGAAGCCCGGGTGCTGCACGAGGTACTGATCACGGATCGCGTGCCGGTGTGTCTCGAGAAGGCGATCGGGATCGAGGATCGCGCCCTCGACGCGCGCGCCGACCGGCTCCGCCGTGCCGACGACATCGACGACGGCGCCCGGAGCCATGCCGCCGCCGCCGAGGTGAGAGGCGTGGTCGTCGCCCGTTCCGGCGAGCACCTCGCAGCGGGTGGTCAGACCCAGAACCTCGGCGACGGGGGCACGCAGAGTCCCGGCGGCAGTGTCGGCGGGGCGGATGCCGGGGAGCCGTTCGAGCTCCAGGCCGGCGAGCTCGGCAAGCCCCGTGTCCCAGCTGCCGGTGCGGACATCCATCAACAGCGTCGAGGACGCCTGCGCAAGGTCGTGCACGACCTCGCCCGTGAGCCAGGCGGTGAGGAAGGAGGCGAGCGAGCCGACGAAGCTCGCCGCGCGCATGTCGTCAGGACGATGCGCTCGCAGCCACATGACTTTGGGCGCGGCGTGCGAGGCGTCGACGTTGAGGCCCGTCCGCTCGAAGACGCGATCGGGGTCGGCGGCGCGCGCGAAGGCCTGCGCCTCGCGGACGGCGCGCCGGTCCATCCAGATCAGCGCCGGCCCGAACGTGCGCCCGTCGCGGTCGTGGAGTACGACGGCGTCGAGCTGGCTCGAGACGGAGATCCGCGCCACATCCCGCCCGGCGACGCCGGCGAGATCGAGTGCGGCGGGCACCGCGACGGCGAGCGCGTCCGTGAACCACCGGGGGTCCTGCTCGACAGCGCCGCGGGCCGGAGCCGACACTGCCAGCGGCGCGGTCGCGATCGGCGCGAGCCCGTCGTGACCGAGCACCGCCGCCTTGACGCTCTGCGTGCCGACATCCACCGCGAGCGCGACGCTCATCGCCGCTCGACCCGTGCGCGGCGCGACCCGAGGCGCACGAGCGCCTCATCCTCTGCGTCGAGCGTCTTGAGGAAGCTCGCGATCTCGGCTGTCCGACGCTCATTCGACCAGCCGAGCTCGACGGCCATCAGGTCCGCCACGGCGTCCGCCGCCGCCCGGCCGCCGTCGGGGGCGGTCATGGTGATCCGCGTGCGGCGGACCAGCACGTCGTCCAGTCGCCTCGCCCCTTCGAATCGCACGGCGTGGACGACCTCGGCGCCGCTCCACCCGGTCGCACCCGGCAGATCCGCGCCGAGTCCCGGCTCGTCGAGGACGATCGAGCGGACTTCGTCCGCGCACGCCCCGTACCGGCGCTCCCAGGCGTCCGTCGGCGCGCCCCACGTCGCACCGACGAGTGGCAGCCGGGTCGTGGGGCACCGGCGCACGCTGCGCTGCAACTCACGAACGACCGCGTCCACGGCGTCCCTCGCCATCGTGCGGTAGGTCGTGAGCTTGCCGCCGACGATCGTGACGTGCCCGGGCTGGGGCTGCCAAAGCAGGTGGCGCCGCGACACGGCCGCCGTATCGGTCTTGCGGGGATCGGCGACGAGGGGCCGCAGCCCGGCGTAGACGCTCACGAGATCCGTGGGATCGATCGGCACGGGGAGCAACGCGTTCAGCTCCGCGAGCAACTCCCGGATGTCTCCTTCGGTCGCGCGCGGGTGCGTCGGCTCGCCGTCGAAGGGCGTGTCCGTCGTCCCGACGATCCAGTGGTCATCCCAGGGCAGCAAGAACAGGACGCTCCGGCGCGTCCGCACGATCCAGGCGTTCTCCGAGGAGATCGTCTGGCGAGGGAGCACGAGGTGGACGCCCTTCGAGGCGCGGACGCAGACCGGCTCGGGGGCGCCGAGCCTGAGATCCACCTCGGGACTGGCCACGCCTGCGGCATTGACGACCGCGGCGGCGCTCACCTCGAACCGCTCCCCCGTCTCGTCGTCGCGCACCTGCAATCGGTAGCCGTCGGCAGTCCGATCGGCGTCCTCGAGCTCCACCCGGGTCAGCACGGCGGCACCCTCACGCGCCGCTGTACGGGCAAGCTCCACAACCAGACGCGCGTCATCGACTTGCACATCCGAGTAGCGCAGCCCGCCGCGAAGCCTCGCGGGCGCGAGGTCGGGAGCTGCCGCCCGAAGGCTCCTGCGGGACAGGTGCCGGTGCCTCGGCACCCCAGGGCGCAGCCCCGACATGACGTCGTAGAGCGCGACTCCGGCTCCGAGGTATGGACGCTCCCACCATTTGGTGAAGGGAAGCAGGAAGCCGGTCACGCGGACGAGGTGCGGTGCGAGCCTTCGCACGAGCAGCCTGCGCTCACGGAGCGCCTCGCGCACGAGGCCGAACTCGAGCTGCTCGAGGTAGCGCAGCCCGCCGTGCAGCAGCTTGCTCGAGCGGCTCGAGGTGCCCTCGGCGAGATCGTGCCGCTCGATGAGCGCCACGCGCAGACCTCGCGCGGCCGCGTCCAACGCCACGCCGCATCCGGTGGCCCCGCCGCCTACGACCACGACGTCCCACCGCTCGCGTCGCAGCGCTGCCAGGTCTCGGTCCCGCTGCGCCGGTCCGATCGCGCTCGAGGTCACGTCAGCGTCCCGCGGACGCCGCGCTCACGCGTTCGGCCATCGCGAGCGCGGCCTCGACCTGCGCGACGACGTCGTGATCCGGGCCGATCCCGCCCTCGAACACGGCGCCGCCGATCGTGAACCCCCACGCGCCCGCCTCCGCGATCGCGTTGATCTGCGCCTCCGTCGTGATCGAACCCGCGACCAGCACCGGACCGGTGCTCGCAGCGACCACCGCCCGCAGGAGCTCGGTCACGGGAGCCGTCCGGTGACGGTATGCGAGCAGGTCGACCCCGTGCACGCCGTCGAGAGCAGAGAGCTCGGCGGCGGAATGGGCGATGTCCTCGACCGACCCGGTCAGCGCGCTCGGATGCCCCACGATCGTCCCGGGGAAGGGCGAGTACATCACCTGGCTGCCGCGGAGCAGCCCCAGCGCGGCCTCGACGTTCGTTCCGCCGACGACGGCATCGACGCCAGCGGCCATCGCCGACTCGATGGAGCGCAGCTCGTCGTCCGCGCTCACGGATACGACCTCGAGATGCACGGTCAGTCCGGCGGCGTGCGCCGCGTCGGTGAGCTCCCTCTGCAGCTCGGGGCTCGCGCCGACATCCTTGAATCCAATGTGACGCAGTCCGGTCGTCGCGACACGGTCGAGCACGTCGAGTGCATCCGGGACGGTCCGGTCGTTGTGGGTGAGCATGAAGACGAACTCGAGCACGGTGTTCCTTTCTCAGCCGGCCGCGGTCGGGCCGGACAATCCGGTGACGTCCAGGAGGACGTGGTCGGGGACGATGTCGGAGTCGCGCAGCGCCTCCTTCGTCGTCGCGCCGCTGAGCACGAGAGCGGAGCGCATCCCGGCCTCGCGCGCCATCGCGATGTCTGTGAGGAGGCGGTCCCCGACCATGACGGCCTCGGCGGCATGAACGCCCAGGCGGTCGAGGAAGCACTCGGCCATGTCGCGACTCGGCTTGCCGAGCACCGCGGCCGCCGCGACGCCGGTCGCCGTCTCGAGCGCGGCGAGGAGCGCCCCGCAGTCCGGGAGCCCGCCCTCCGGTGTGGGGCAGTAGGGATCGGGATTCGTGCCGACGAGCACCGCGCCGTGCCGGATGGCATCGAAGCCCCGGCGCAGCTTGTCGTAGTCGAATGTCCGGTCGAAGGACACGAGCACGACGTTCGCCGCGCGGGGGTCGTCGGTCACCTTGTGGCCGCGGCGCTCGAGCCAGTCGTGGACGAGCGGTTCGGCCAGCGGCAGCACGGCGGCACCCGGGTGCTCGCGGTCGAGGTAGCGACCGACCGAGTCGAGGGCGGTGACGATGTCGGGCTCCTCGGCCACGATGCCGAGGGAGCTGAGCTTGGCTGCGTAGTCGGCGGCGGTGTCGAGCGGCTTGTTCGTGACGAAGACGACGCGCGCACCCCGCCGGCGCAGCCGGTCGACGAGCGCATCGGCACCGGAGATGAGCCGGTCGCCGAGGTAGATGGTTCCGTCGAGGTCGAATGCGTAGCCGCGGTACGCGGGCACCGGGAGAAGCCCGGCAGAAGGGACGACATTCGTCATGTCGCCCAGTATAGATAAGACGTATTATCTATGCAAGAGCAATTCGCACGCCGTTCTCCGCGGCCGCGTACGCCCCGGTGACGGCCGCCAGCGCGGCGCGAGCCTCGGCGGTCGACGCCGCGGGAGAGCGGTCGCGCGGGACCGCCTCGACGAAGTCGGCCACGGCCGCCCGGTAGAGCGACCGCCGTCCGACCTCGAGCCGCGTCCACTTCCCGGCAGGCAGAGCCGCATGCGGCGAGCGCAGATGGACGTCCACGAAGTCGCGCGCGCCACCGAGCTCGAGGCGCCCGTTCTCGCCCTCGAGCTCGACACGCTCCTGCAGGCGCGCGCCGGAGCTTCGGGCGGAGGCGGTGAGCGTGACGATCGCACCGCCGGTCATCCGGTATACGGCGCCCGCCCAGTGCTCGACGCCCTCGGACGGCGACACCTCCGCGACAACGCTCGCGTACTCGAGACCGGTGATGAACCGCACCATGTCGAGCTGGTGCGCGCTGTTCATGAGGAGCACGCCGCCGCCGGCCGTCGCCCGGTCGGCGCGCCAGGCGACCCAGTAGTCATCGGGCTTGTCGATGACCGTCTGGATCCGCGCCTGCCGGACTTCGCCGAGGGCGCCGTCGGCGACGAGGTTGCGCGCCGCGAGCACAGCCGGGTCGTGCCGAAGCACGTACATCACGCCGACCGTTCTCCCGGCCCGCCGCGCGGCCGCGTCGAGCGCTTCGAGCTCGGCGGTCGAGAGGGCCGCGGGCTTCTCGACGAGCACATGCTTGCCCGCCTCCAGCGCGCTCACAGCGACCGGAGCGAGCTCATGGTGCGGCGTCGCGATGTACACCGCCTCCACCAGCGGATCCTCGACGACCTCAGCCACTGAGGTCGCCGGGCGCCCCGCCACGCGGGCAGAGTACGCCCGCAGCCGAGCCGGGTCGGGATCGTACATCGCCTCGATCCGTCCACCCGGCAGATCGACGACCGCGTCGGCGAAGTCCGCTCCCGCACCCCCGCAGCCGACCACTCCGAAGCGCATCGTCACCAGCCGGTCGCGAAGGGTCCTGCCACGTGCGACCGCGTGCCCACATAGCTGTCGCCGTATCGCTCGAGCTCGAGTGCGAGATATCCCGGTGCGCCCTCGCCCTCGACGGCCCAGGGCCGGACGAGCCGCACGGCGCCGGGTGGCGTGAGATGGGCCGGATGCCACAGCCCGGAAGCGTCTCGGGACCACTCCTCGAGGTGCCAGCGGCCGTCCTCCTCGCGGCTGATAGTCACGCGGCCGCTGGGTCCCGCCGGCGGGAACGCCAGCCCGCCGACATACATGCCTGCGTGGATGTAGCCGAACACATCTCCGGTCGGCGCCAACCGCTCCATGCGCCAGCCGTCGTCGGTCAGCGTCGCGACCTCGTACGCGCCATCCACCGTCGCTTCGTCGCCCGCGAGCTTGGTCGCGAAGCCGATCTCGAAGCGCTCCCCCCGACCGACGTCGAAAAGGTTGAGCGTGCGGCCGGACGGTGGCCCATACGCGAGATCGAGGACCGCCTCGGTGAGCGGAAGGCCTTCTCCGGTGAGCACGTTGCCGATCCGCGCGCCGTCGGCCGGGCGGGTGATTTCGCCGGTCTCGAGATCGACGACGCACGCGAACACGTCGCGCACCGGACGGTGCCGATACTGCTTCGGGTGTCCTGAGATCGCCACGCGCACCGTGCGCCGGTCGGGCAGGAGGACGGTCGGCATGTAGACCTCCTGGTCGGTGTCCAGTGCGATGAACGGGACGCCCTCGGTCCAGGTGGCACCCCAATCCTCCGAGCGGGCGACGCACCATGCGGTGACTCCGGCCCGGGAGAACAGCAGCAAGCGGTCGCCGAACGGGTGCAGCTGCGCGTAGCTGGTCACGCCGGGGAACCGGATGCGCCGCTCCGGCTCCCACGCCGTCACGTCGAGCGGGCGGCGGCCGACCCGGAGGCGTACGAACGGCTCCTCGTCGTGGCGCGCGTAGGCACACAGCGGCGGGCGCTCGCGGTGGACGAGGAGGGCCGGGTTGTTGTGGTCGTCGTCCTCGATCCGGGCGAGGACGGTCCGGGACCGCGTGTTCCCGTCCGGCTCGATCGCGGCCACGACGATCTGACCGACCTCGTCGATGACACCCACGTAGAGGTCGCCGTCGACGGCGGTTGCCCGAGGCTTGGTCCACCAGCACCACGCACCGTCCGCGAGGAGGCGAGAAGAGAACCCATCCACGGTACCCCCAAGTAGTAAGACGACTTATCTACGGTATCGGACTGTGCATCTCGTCGTCCACCCCAGGAGGGTGCGGAGCCGGCGCTGGGCCGGCCCCTATTCCGGCTCGGCGGAGATCGGGCCGGGACCGCGACGATACACCCGCAGCTCGATCACCGACGGCACGTGCCACTCGAGCGAACGCAGCACCGGCACGCCGAGCGGATCGAAGTCGATCTGCTCGATGTACTGGAGTGGGCTTCCCTCGGAGACCTCGAGCAGTTGAGCGAGTCTCCTGTCCGCGATGACGGGGGTGACGATCGCCTCGCCATGCTCCACTGGCCGGCGCCGCTCCGAGAGCATCCGATAGAGCGAACCGTGGAAGGCCTTCAGATCGCGCTCGACGTCGACCACACCGGGTGGCAGATAGTCGATCGAGAAGATCGCCGGTCGCTCGCCCGCCACCCGGAGCCGGCGGAGCTCGACCACCTCGGACCGCGGCTCGACCTGAAGTCCCTCGGCGGTCTCATCGTCCGCGGGGACGAGTTTCGCGCTCAGAATGCGCTTGCGCGCGGTGCTGCCTGCGCTCTCGAGGTACTCGGAGTAGCTGAAGTTGGTGTCGAGCGAGTTCCGCAGGGCCGGACGGAAGGTGACATAGGTGCCCGATCCCTGACGGCGTACGACGTAGCCGTCCTCGATGAGCCCGCTGACCGCCTCGCGCAGCGTGATCCGGCTGACATCGAAGCGCTCGCGCAGATCGTCCTCGTTCGGCAGCTTCGACCCGGGCGGAAACTCACCGCGCACGATGGCCTCTCGGAGCCCGGCACGGACGACGTCGGCGAGTAGTGGACGGGATCTCATTGGCTTGCTCAATCGGCGACTCCTCGGCGAAGGTGATGCATTAGACGTATTATCTCAGCTCCCTGCGACGTTCGCGTCGCCTGGATCGGTCCGGCGGGACGGCGCCGCCACCCACGAGGATCGCACGCACCGACAAGTGGCCCGATCCATCGCGGATCGGGATGCCGGACCTGGCGACGCCGCTCGTTCGTCACGAGTGACGCGATGGTATGAGAATCTCGCGCGAACGCTTACATTTGGCTCAGGACGGTCGCCCGCACCGTCGAGAAGGCGCACCATCGATGCCGTTCCGGAGCAGAGAGACCCTCGAGGGGTGGCTTGCAGAGTTCAACTCGCTGGATTATCCGGTCGCGGGCGCGTTCAAGGTCATGCAGCAGGACGGCGAGGACGGCGCGAACACCGGTCTGGTCGGGGTCGAGCTGGCCCACGCCTCGACCGTGATGTACGTCCATCCCGAGGCGCCCTACTCGGAGCGGTGGGTGGTGACGATGGAGGCGCGAGCCGAGACGATCAGCCTCGACGCTGCGGAAGTGATGCGGCTCGCGGCGGAGCTGTCCGTCCTGTCCGCGCTGTGCGCCTTCCTGCAGGCGAAGTCATCCTCGTTCGTGGGGGTCGACGCGCCCTGACCCGCTGGCCGGGCCTCGTCCGGCGCCGTAGTCGTTCGTCGACGTCGTCCACGATTCGAGCAGCTCCGCGAATCGAGCCGCGTCGGCCTCCTCGCCCGCGAGCACCGCGTCGTCGAACGCGCTGTCGAACCGGGTGAGCTGAGCCCACGGCTCATCTCCGAGGTCGACGGTCACGCTGATCCGGTTGACGCGACGGTCGCTCGGGTCGAGATCCCGCCGCACGATCCCCCTGCTGACGAGCCGGTCGATGAGCGCGGTGACACCCGGCGAGGTGATGCCCAGATGCTCACGGAGCTGCGAGGGGCGGATACCGGGATGTGCGGCGATGTGCAAGAGCGCATTCGCATCGCCTTCGCCGATACCCAGCTGCTTGCGCGCCTGCGCGAGGGCCTCCGAGCGTGCGCGCACGTACGCCAGAAGCGCTTGGCGCACGCTCGATTGCCCCGTTCGTCCGTTCGTCACGGAAAGCTCCTCAGCATCGGCTGCCCCCAGCGTAGCGCCTCCCGAGTTAGATCGGTGAATATTTCGCTGCTTTACCTAAATTAGTGAAATACCTGCTAGAGTGAACATTCCTGGACGAGATCGACGCACACGGCGTCGCCCCATCGCATTCAGGCCGATCAAGGAGTGGACATGGGGCACCTGTATTACGGCACCAGCACCGAGCCCATCGAGATCCCCGACAGCCTCCTCGCCCACCTGAAGGTCGTCATCACGACGAAGCTGCGCCGCAGTGAGAGCTTCACTCTCGCGTGGCGCCACGAAGGGATCACACAGCCCGGCCGATCGGCGATCTGGCTGCAGCACTCGATCCCGCTCCGATTCGTGTTCGAGTCGCCCGAACCTGAGCAGCTGCGGGCATCCGCCCTGCAGGAGTTCGTCAACCAGGCCAATTCCTCCGCCGGGCTGACCGTCGACGTCGACGCATGGATGGACGAGGCGGGGCTGGTCCGCGTCTCCTGACTCAGTGCACGGGCGCGTGAGCCGGCGAAGGCACTCGCACCCACGCCGTCCCGAATGCGGGGAGCCCGATCTGTCGACCGTGCACGCGCACATCGACCGGATCGAGGTCCATGTTCGCGACTACGAGCTCGGCCTCCGCTCCGCTCGGCGAAACGAGCGCGACGGCTGCGATGGGCGCGACCGCGTTCGTTCGCCACACCGACCATCCGCGGCGTCGCGCGAATCGCTCGATCACATCCCGCGCGGGCGACGACATCCCGAGCTCTGGGCCGAAATACCGCAGCGCCGACGGTGCGTGAGGGGCCGCAGATGCCACGCTCGCCACGACCCACGCCGCGGCGAGTTGCGAGTCCCACCGCTCGCGCGGGCCGTCGGCCGGCACGCACGCCATGTAGTGGCCGATCTCGTCGCGCCAGTCCCCCGCCGTGTCGAGGAAGGCGATCGGGTCGAGCACGATGCGCGCATCGGGTGCTCTGGTCCTCGCCGCCTGGAGCACCTCGCCGTGCACGAGCGAGGTCTCGGCGACGGACTCCGCGTCCGCGGCGTGGACGGCGCCGTTCACCGCCAGCCGCACCGACGACGGGACGGCCGGGAGGGGACGGGCGAGCAGGTCGGCGAGGCCGCCCGGAGGCGCGAGCTCGTCATCGGCGAACCGAGCGGCCGACACCGCGACCTCGCACAGCCGGCCGGCGGGCGACAAGGCCTCGACCCGCGGGATCCCGGATGCCGCATCCGCCGCTGCCGCGGCATCCGCTTCGATCCTGACGAACTGCTCGAACACCTCCCCCGCGACGGCGTCGAAAGGCCATCCGTCCGAGACGGAGTACGCCTTGAACGAGCGATCCGTCCAGTTCCGCTGATCCTCGAACTCGAAGGGCGCGCCGTCGAACCGGATCACGACCTCGGCACCCGTCGCCGGCGAGGTGCGGAGCACGCGGAACGGCCGATGGAACGCACGCGACCGCGCAGGCTGATCATCCGACCGCGTGGCGATCGCGTCCGGCAGGTCGACCGTCCACGCCTCGTCTCCGTCGGTCATATCGGCGGGCCGGCCCGCATAGTCCGTGCTCGACAGCAGCACGCACAGTCCGATGCGGGCGTACGAGAAGTCACGCAGAGCGCGCGCACGCGCGCCGATACGCAGTGTCTGGGGCGTGACCTCCCACGTGAGCTCGACATCGACACCCTGCGGACCGTCCGTGGTCGCCGTCACCGTCCGCACGAAGCGGTCCGCGAACGTCTGCTCGCGAGCATCCGTCATGCGAAGCGGAACCGTTCGCCACAGCGGGTCGCGGACGGCGAAGAAGACCCTGTCGACGATCTCCGTCCCATCGAAGGAGATGTGGCGCGCGTCGAACCCGTCCTCGCGATCCGTTCGCGTGGACCAATGTGACCACTCCACGTCAGCCCTTGAGCGCGCCCTGCACGAGCGCCTCTTCCATTCGCCTGTTGAGGATGATGTACACGATGAACACGGGGATGATCGAGATGAGTGTGCCTGCGCAGACGAGTGCGTAGTCCGTGATCCCCTGGTTGCCCTGAAGCGTCGGCAACGCGACCTGAATCGTTCGCTTGTACTGGTTGGCGCCCACGATGACGAGCGAGTAGATGTACTCGTTCCAGAACCCGATGAAGTTCAGGATCGCGACGGTCGCGATGCCCGGGCGCACGAGGGGCACGTAGACGCTCCACAGGATCCGCAGGCGGCCGGCGCCGTCGATGCGCGCGCTCTCCTCGAGCTCGGGCGGGACGGTGCGCATGAACTGCGTGAGCAGGATCACCGCGAGCGGCTGTGCGGATGCCGGGAGGTAGAGGATCATGAACTCGCGGTCGGCGTACAGCCCGATCTGGATGGCGAGCAGCAGCGTCGGGATCAGCGATGCGAAGCCGGGGATGAGGAAGCCCAGCGCGTAGAGCCGTTCCACGAATCGCCCCAGCCGGCCGGTCGACCGGGCCAGCGCGTACGCGGCGGGCACCGCGAGGACGATCGTCAGAAGCAGCGACGCGACCGTGATGTAGGCCGAGTTGAACAGGGCGGCAGGGATGTTCAGCCGCTCCCACACCTCGACGATGTTGTCGAAGCCCGATGTGAAGGTCGGTGTGAACGGCTGCCCGAGGATCTCGACGCGCGGTTTGAACGCCGAGATGAAGAGCCAGTACAGGGGAAGCGCCAGCAGCAGCGCGTACGCGACGACGAGCACGTACGAGACGACGATGCCGGGCGTGAACCGGGTGGGGCGGCGACCGGCGCGGCGACGACGGCCGAGCTCGATGCCCATCGCCTCCTCTGCGACCGGGGCGGCGGCTTGCGACACGATCGACACGTCAGTACCTCGCACGAAGGAAGCGGCGGATGACCAGCAGGCCGATCACACCGACGACGAACAGAAGGATGCCGATGGCCTGGCTGTATCCGACATCGGCGTCCTCGTAGCCGAACCGGAACACGAGCCACGACAGCGTCTCGGTCGCCCGGCCCGGACCCCCCTGGGTCAGGATGAGGATGAGACCCGCGGTGCCGAAGAACGTCCACAGGAACTGCAGCATCGTGAGAACGCCGAAGTAGTCCAGCGCGATGGGGAAGGTGATCCCCCACATCTTCTGCCAGTGACCTGCGCCGTCAAGGTCGGCTGCGGCGTAGATGTCCTCGTCGATGCCCGACAGGCGGGCCGAGAAGAGGATCGCGTTGAACCCCGTGCCCGACCAGATCGTGACGACGATCAGACAGATCATCGCCGTCGACGGATCCGCGAGCCACGCCCGCGCCAACTCGGGGAGGCCGGCCGACGTCAGGAACCCGTTCACGAGGCCGACCGGCCCCAGCACCGCGACGAACAGCATGCCGAGTGCCGAGATCGAGATGAGTGCCGGGATGAACAGGATCACTCGGAGGATGCGGTGTCCGGGCAGGCGCAGGTTGAGGAAGTACCCGAGCATGAACGACAGCAGCATCATGATCGGCAGCGTCGCGAACAGGTGGATGGCGGTGTTGACGGATGCGTTGAGGATCCGGTCATCCGTGAACATCCGCTCGAAGTTCGCCCAGCCCGCCCACGTCGGCTTCGCCGCGAGACCCTCCCAGTCGAGGAACGCGATGTAGAACATCGCGAAGAGCGGCCCGATCGTGAAGATCAGGTACCAGATCGTCGACGGCGCGGCGAGGAGGATGAGTCCCCGGTCCCGATTGCGCCGGCGCCCGCGCGCCGAGGACGGCGCGACCAGCGTCTCCGTTGTGGTCATGTCTCGTTCCTTCCGTGTGGCGGGCCCGGCGCCGTCGGCGCCGGGCCCGCGCAGCACGCGATGCGGCTACTCGTACTCTGCGTCCAGCTTCTGGCAGAGGTCGGCCCCCGTCGTGCCGCTCTGACCCAGGAACTCGCTCGCGATGGTCGGGCCCCAGTCGGTGCCCGCAGGAAGGTACGCGTCGGGCAGCAGCAGCCAGTCGGTGTTGTCTTCGCCGAGGGCACCGCCCGCGACCACGAGCGGAGCGCTCGAGTCGGCGCCGGCGACGATCTCGGGCGTGGCGTCGAGGATCTGGCTGGCCTCGCTCACCCAGCCCTTCAGGACGTCGTCCGAGTAGATGTACTCGAAGAACTGCTGGACCGCGTCGATGTTGTCTTCGGCGTTGGGCGTGATGAAGAAGCCTGCCGAGTGACCGTTGTACGCCGTGGGAAGCGAGTAGTGGCCGCCGTCGGGAACGGGGAAGCCCGCGAGCTGCGTGACATCCCAGATGTCCTTGCCGCCCTCGTTCGTGTAGGCCCACGAGCCGGACGGCATCATCGCGGCGGCCCCCGTGAAGTAGGCGTTCGTCATCTGGTCGCCGTCGTACCCGGCGACGTTGTCGACGAAGACGCCCTCGTCGCGCATCGTCGCAAGCAGGTCGAGACCCTCCACGACGTCGGGGTCGCACCAGCCGCCCTCGCTGAAGACGGTCGCCATCTTCTCCGGATCGACGTACTGCTGGCCGAGCCAGGTGATGAAGTTCTGCGCCGTCCAGTCCTTGCCGCCGAGGGCGAACGGCTGGATGCCGGCCGCGCGCAGCTTCTTCGAAGCGTCGAGCAGGTCGTCGAACGTCGCGGGGATCTCGTCGACGCCCGCCTGCGCGAGCAGCTCGGTGTTGTACCAGATGGGCCAGTTGAAGCCGATGAACGGGAAGCCGTTGACGCCGTTGTCGTTCGTCCAGAAGTCGATCGCGCCCTGCTGCAGCTTGTCGGCGATGCCCCAGTCCTGCATGTAGTCGCCCACGTCGACGACGAGTCCGTCAGGCAGCCAGTCGGCGCTCGCGGGCGTCAGATTCAGGATCACGATGTCGGCCTGTTCGCCGGCGAGAGCGGATGCCTCGAATGCCTCGTCGACGTCGTCGTTGTTCACCTCCTCCACCTGGACCTCGATGCCCGTCTCCTCCGTGAAGGCCTCGATGTTCTTCGCCAGCTGGTCACCGGTCGCGTTGCCCGTGGTCCACGAGGAGAGGATCGTGATCGTCTGGTCCGCGGACTCTCCGCCCCCGCCGCCGGCGCAAGCCGTGAGGCCCCCGGCGGCGATGACGGCGGTGCCGAGGATCGCAGCGATCCGCTTTCCGCTCGGTGCTGTGTGCGCCATGTGATGGACACTCCTTCTTCTACAGCTCTGTAGTGGTCGAGTGGTTCGGCCCGCCGTTGGGTGCGTTTCTGAACCGGTTCACATCGTCACACGCGCCGTGAGGAAATGTCAAGCGGAACGGTTGGGCTTTACCGGAACGAGACCGGACCGGTCGATTCCCGCGGCACGAACCGCGGGTTCTGCGTCCACACCGGCTCCGAGAACCGGCGACCGTCGACGGCCTCGAGCAGCAGCGCCGCGGCCAGCCGTCCGTCCTCGAACGGATGCTGGGTGACCGTCGACAGCGCGGGATGGAGATACTGCGCGACCGTGATGTCGTCCCACCCGACCACCGACAGGTCTTCGGGGATCCGCAGGCCGGACTGGAACGCGGTGCCCATGCCCGCGACCGCCATGAGGTCGTTGGAGTAGATGATCGCCGTCGGAGGATCCTCGTGCGCGAGAAGGCGCTCGGTCGCCGCGCGACCGCCGATCGCGGTGTAGTCGCTCTCGACCCACCACGAGTCGTCCAGGCCGCGCTCGCGCAGCTCGCGCTGGTACAGCTCGCGCCGCACGCGCGCGGACACGCCCGCCTGCGGACCGACGACCTGCGCGATCCGCTTGTGGCCGAGTGACGCCAGGTGCTCGATGACGTCGCTGATCGCATCCGACTCGTCGTAGAGCATGACGGGCATGTCGGTCGCCGCCGGTGGGCGCCCCAGCGACACGAACGCGAGCTCGTGCTCGACGAGGATGTCGAACCGCGGGTCGCCGTCGCGGTGCAGGTCGACGAGCACCATTCCGTCGACCCTGCCCTCGCTCGCGAGGCGGCGGTACGCCGCGACCTCCGCCCCCGGCTCGTGCACGACCTCCGTCACCAGGGAGTACTGCGACGTGGACAGCACGCTCTGCAGACCCGCCATGAGGCTCGTGAAGTACTGGTCGCCCGCGAGCGTCTCGGGCAGCGTCTCGAAGACGAGCCCGATCGCGTAGGCGCGCGACGACGACAGCGCACGGCCACGCAGGCTCGGCGTCCAACCCATGCTGCGGGCGACCGAGACGATGTGCGCGCGCGTGGACTCCTTGACGCCGGGGCGATCGTTGAGCGCATACGACACGAGCGCCTTGCTCACGCCGGCGGCAGCCGCCACATCGCTGATGCGGACGCTCTGCCGGCGCCCTGTGGTCTCGCTCATGCCGCGCTCTCCATGATCCTTCGCGCTCGGAATCCCACGATGCCATGACGCGCTCGGCGTCTCCCGCGACGACTCACCATTCCGCGTACCCGCCATCAGCGTACGTCCACTGCGGGTTTCCCACCGGATCGGCCAGGTCGTCGCGATGCCGGCTGCGCACGACGTCCTCGTCGATCTCGATTCCCAGGCCCGGGCCCTCCGGGCGAAGGATCGCGCCGTCCACGGCGACGAGCACACTCGGATCGCGCAGGATCGCGAGGTCGGGTGACGCGGCCGAGGTGAGATCGATCACGTGCTCCTGCGCGTAGAAGTTCGGGATCGCGAGGTCGAGCTGGACGCAGGCGGCCAGCGCGACCGGGCCCAGCGGGCAATGCGGCGCGATCTGAACATCGAACGACTCCGCCAGCGTCGCGATGCGGAACGCCTCGGTGATTCCGCCCGCGTGCGACACGTCGGGCTGCGCGATCGCGATGCCCGCCTCGAGGGCGGGAAGCATCTCCTCGCGACTGTACAGCCGCTCGCCCACGGCGATGGGGATCGTCGTGGACGCGGTGATGCGTGCGAGGTGCCGCGTGTGCTCCGGCCGAAGGGGCTCTTCGAGGAAGGCCGGTCGCGTGTGCGCGACCGCCTCGGCGAGCCGCCGGGCGTGCGGGAGCGACACACGGCCGTGCAGGTCGATGCCGAAGTCGGCGGCCGGGCCGATCGCCTCGCGCAGGGCCTCCAGGTCCGCCCGGAAGCGCTCAACGCCTTCCGGGGCGTCGAGGAAGTCGACAGGACCCGCGATCGACGCCTTCACGAGCGTGTACCCGGCCCCCACGAGCATCGCGGCGCGCGCCGGGTCACCGGTGTGCCCGGGGGTCCCCCACGTGTGCGTGTAGAGGCGGATGCGGTCGCGACACGGGCCGCCGAGCAGAACATGGACCGGCGCGTCGAAATGGTGGCCTCGCAGGTCCCACAGGGCCTGGTCGATCCCCGCGACGGCGGATGCGAGCACCGGCCCGCCGCGGTAGAACCCGCCGCGCGACAGACGCTGCCAGTGTCGCGTCACCGGCAGGGGGTCTTCGCCGATCAGGTGCGCGGACAGCTCCCTCACCGCCGCGGCGATCGTCGCCGGCCGGTGCTCGAGCGAGGCGTCGCCCCACCCGACCACCCCCGTTTCGGCTTCGATCCGCACGAGGACTTGACGCTCGTCGAGGACGAAGGTCTCCACGCGTGTCACCCGCATGTCAGTCCTCCTCCTCGACGATGCCCGGGCGATCGAACCGCGGCACGAAGCCGAGGAGCTCGCGGGCGCGACGCACATCCACCGCAGCATCCGTGCCGGCGAACTCTCGCGCGCGCTCGACGCCCGGTGCGTGCCGGACGATGAGCTCCTCGGTCGGCTCGTCGTGCATCGTCGTGAGGGCCGCGAGCTGGACCACGTGCGCTCCCTCGACCGGGACGGTGATCGCGAGCCGGAAGGCCTCTGCCGCGTCCCGCGAGTCGATCCACCCCCAGCCCTCGGCGGGGCCGTCGGCCACGCGCTCCGCGACCCACGCGCGCAGTCCCTCCGCCCGGTCGGGCGGGACAACCAGCGGAAGCCGGAAGATGACACCGGATGCGTCGAACCGCTCGCACACGGCACGCAGCGTCTCCTCGTCGACGCGCTTGGACAGCGAGTACGGGTCGGCGATGCGCGCCGGCGTGCGCTCGTCGATCGGCAGGCGTTCGGGGAGCGGCTTGCGAGGGTGCATGAGCAGACCGGTCGCGTTCACGCTGCCCGCCACGGCGAACCGGCGGACGCCGGCCTCCGCGGCGGTCCACAGGGTCGCGAAGGTCGCGAGCGTGTTGTTGCCGAACACTTCGGCCGCCGGGTGATCCCACGGGTTCGGGTACGCGGCGAGGTGCACGACGGCGTCGCATCCGTCGACCGCCTCCCGGACGGCATCGGGGTCGGTCGCGTCGCCGCGAACGACGCGCACGTCGTCGTGGGCGGCTGCGTCCGGCCTGGAGAGCGTCGTCACGGGGTGGCCGTGCGACACGAGGGCGGTGACGACGGCCGTGCCGACAAGACCTTCGGCTCCCGTCACCAGGACGCGGGGCAGGACATCCGCATTCATCGGCCGTGTTCCGCGATGATCAGCTGGTCCGCCTCGCCGAACGCCTGCTCGATGATCGTGCGGCCCGACGAGTGTCGGACGACGGGCACGATCGGGGTGCGCTCGTGCAGATCCCACATCCGGATGTCATGGCCGGACAGGTCGTGGTCGATGGTCACGGCGGAAGCGTAGGGCAGATGCACCGCGACGATGTCGCGCTGTGGATCGGCCGCGGCTCGGAGAACGGGATCGAGCCCGGGCCCGAGCAGCTCCTGCGCCGGATCGAGGCGGTCGAGCCGGTGGTCTCGGAAGAGTCGCGCGAGGAGCGAGATGTCGAGCGCGCCGGGAAGCCGGAGCGCGTCGGCCCACAGGAAGGGGTCGAGCGACGAGTCGCCCGCCTCGAAGCTCCCATGCGTCGTCGCCCACATCCAGACGCCGTGCGCTCCGTAGCCGATGCCGGCGCTCGAGCCGGAGAGGACGCTCGCCCAGCTCGCAGCCCGCACCTCGGCGCGGGACCGACGGGCTCGTCCGCCGACCTTTCCGTGCAGCTCGTAGGGCGGCTCGGAGTTGACGAGGGGCTTGCGCGGGCTGAGCGCGAGGTACTGCGCGGGCTGCTGCCACGTCAGGTCGACGTTCTCGACGTTGTGCCCCGACTGGTGCAGGAAGAAGTCGAGGCGCTCGGCGATCTGCGCCGGCAGCACGGCGCGCGGCGCGGTGTGCGTGGTCAGCAGGCTCGACGGCGCGCGCTCGCGCAGGAGTTCGATCGCCTCGAGATAGCCCGCGTTGGCGTCGGGCACGTCATAGTGGTCGTCGCCGCCCACGACGAATGCCGGCTCGAGGTCGGCCAGGGCGTCCGCCACCGCGCGGACGAAGTCGCGCCGCACGCCGTCCGGCATGACGACCCCGGGTGTCGCCGCCGCACCCCACGTGCCCGGAAGATAGTTGTTCCACAGCACCGTGACGAGCAGCGTGATCCCGAACTCCCCGTGGGCGATCCGCGTGAAGTCGCGCGCGCGCTGCCAGAACTCGGCGCGCGGCCGGTCGAAGTCGGGGAACCCGTCCGCGCGGCGCTCGTACGACTCCAGGGAGTCGGGCCGGGTCATCCGGTCGTGCAGGATCGGCGTGGTCGCCACGAGCACCGCCGTGAATCCCTGCCTGCGGCGCGTCGCGAGGTAGACGCGCCACTCGTCTTCGGTCGTGTCGGAGAACGCACTCCACGCCGTGTCGATGATGAGCGGGACGAACAGACCCTCGCGGTCGACGAGATGCCGGCCGGACCCGCCGACTCGCAGGCCGCCCCCGAGGGGCGATCCGGGCGGTGTGTGGCTGTGCGACATGGTGCCTCCGTTGGCATCTTGAACCGGTTCAAACTAGTGTAGTCGTGCCTTCGCCGTCGAAGGCGCCACCACCCCCGGAGGACTTGACGATGTACGAGCCGTTCCGCGACCCGACGCTCACTCCGCGTGAGCGCGTGGACGACCTGCTGCGTCGCATGTCGCTGCGCGAGAAGATCGGGCAGCTCAATCAGCGCCTGCTCGGCTGGCGCGCATGGCGCCGCGACGGCGAAGGCATCTCGCTCACGAGCGAGCTCGACGACGAGCTGGCCCGTTGGGGCGGGCTCGGCGCCCTGTACGGCATGCTCCGCGCCGACGCATGGTCCGGGCGGGACTGGGAGACCGGCGCGGATCCGGCGCGGTCGGCGGACGTGGCCGCCGCGATCCAGCAGCGCGTGCGCGCCGCGTCCCGGTGGGGCATCCCCGCGCTGTTCGTCGAGGAGGCGCCGCACGGGCACCAGGCCCTCGGGTCGCAGCTGCTGCCGGTCAACCTCGCCGCCGCGGCGACGTGGCGGCCGGAGCTGCTCGAAGAGGCGGCGGCGCACGTCGGCGCGGAGCTCGCCGCACGAGGCGCGCACCTCGCGCTCGTCTCGGGACTCGACATCCTCCGCGACCCGCGGTGGGGGCGCGCCGAAGAGACCTTCGGCGAGGATCCGCTCCTCGCCGCGCATTTCACGCGGGCGCTCGTCCGCGGCCTGCAGCGTCAGGCGGGCATCGGCGCCGTGCTCAAGCACTTCGCGGGGCAAGGCGCGGGCATCGGCGGGCGCAACAGCTCCGGGGCGCCGCTCGGTCCGCGCGAGCTTGCCGAGATCCACTTCCCCGCGGCGCGCGCCGGCATCGACGAGGGCGCCGTCGGCGTCATGGCGGCCTACAACGACATCGACGGCGTCCCGTGCGTCGCCGACCGGACCCTGCTCACCGACACGCTGCGCGACGACTGGGGGTTCGAGGGCATCGTGATGGCCGACATGTTCGCCGTCGACCGGCTCATGAGGGCGACGACGGATGCCGCGCACGCGGGTGCCGTCGCGCTGCGCGCCGGTGTGGACCTCAGCATGTGCGACCTCTCGTTCACCGAGCTCGAGCTCGCCGTCGAGCGCGGACTCCTCACCGAAGCCGACGTCGACGTGGCGTGCGCGCGCGTGCTCGAGCTCAAGGTGCGACTCGGGCTCCTCGACGGGGATCCGCCGCGCGTCGCGTTCCCTTCACCGACGCCCGACATCGCCGAGGCGATCGCCTCGGCCTCCCTGGTGCTCCTGCGCGACGAGCGCGGCGTGCTCCCCCTCCCGCGGGAGGCGCGCGTCGCGATCGTCGGCCCGAACGCGGACGACGTCGAGGCGCTGCTCGGCGACTACGTCCCGCCGCTCCCACCGGGCGTCGCGTCGAGCATCCGCGAAGCCATCGGCCGCATCGGCGGCATCGATCCCCCGTTCGAGGCGGGGTGCGCCCTGACCGAGCCGATCGACGGCGGTCTGGAGCGCGCCGCCGCCGTTGCACGCGAGTCGGATGCCGTCGTCCTGGTGCTCGGCTCCAGCAGCGGCCGCTCCTACGACGACGACTTCCAGGCGAACGGCGCGGCGGCACTCGGCGGCCGTCCGCCCGGCGCGACGACCGGAGAGGGGTTCGACGTCGCCGAAGTGCGCCTTCCCCGCGCGCAGCGCGACCTCGTCGAGGCGGTCACCGGCGCGGGCGTGCCGACCGTCGCCGTCATCGTGTCGGGCCGCCCGCTCGGCGTCGAGGAGGTGCTCGACCGGTGCGACGCGACGATCTACGCGTGGTATCCCGGACCACAGGGCGGCCAGGCCGTCGCCGGAGCGCTGTTCTCACAGCGCGACTGGACGGGTCGCCTTCCCGTGTCGCTGCCGCGCTCGAGCGGCAGCCTCCCTGTGACATACAACGAGCGCCTCGAGACGACGCTCCGCTACGTCGACGGTGACGCGGCCGCGGTGGTGAGCTTCGGGGCGGGCGCGCGCGACGACCGAATCCGCCTGTCCGACCCACGCGGTCCTCTGCGGGTGGCGTGGCGTGAGCTCCCCGGCACGGTCGTGTCCGTGAGGGTGCGCAACGACGGCGCGCGTGCGGCCGACGTCCTCGTGCAGCTCTACGCCCGCGCCCGCGTTCCGGGGATCCTCCCCAGGCGCGCAGTCCTCGTCGGTTTCGCACATGAGCGGATCGAGCCGGGTTCGACCCGTCGGGCCGAGATGACGATCGATCGTGATGCGCGCACGGGATTCGAAGAGGGGGCCTCGGGCCTGCTCGATCTGTGGTTCTCGACCACGGGGGCCGGAGAGCCCGTCGACGCCATCACCATCGAGGTGTGCTGACTCCGCGTCGGGTCACGACGAAGGCGGCGTCTCCAGCGATGCGGCGTTCGAGCCACATCGCGGTGCCAACACCGGTGACCTCTTCTACCGAGTGCCACGAGCCGGTCGCCGGATCGAACCGGCGCACGTCGTAGACGCCGGGCTCGAGGCGGATCCGCGCCGCCGCGCCGGTCGGGACGAAGACCGCGTACGACCGCCCCGGGTCCGCGAGGCACCACCCGCCGTCGGCGAGCCCGGGCCGCGGCAACATCGTGCGGAGGTCGAGCGCGTCGGCGAAGCGGCGCGCGTGGCCGAGTGCCTCGCGCAGCGGGTTCCAGAACGGGTCGAGCGCGACGCCGAAGGCCGGGTCGCCGGGGTTCCGTCCCCTCGGCGCGTTGCGCACGACGCCGTCGATCTCGATCCGAGCCAGGAACGGATCCATGAAGAGCACCCCGCCCGCTCCCCGCAAGAGGCAGCGCCATACCCACGCGCGCTGCTCGGAAGCAGGCTGCGAGCGCAGCGTCCGCCAGTCGTATCCGTGGTCGGAGTCGTACACGACCACCTGCTCCCCCTCGGCGGGCGGCGGCGCCCTGCGTGTCGGCTCGTCGCAGTCCGGCGAGATCCAATCCGCGCCGCTGGTTCGCAGGGCGTCGAGCGACCCACCGTCGAACTGGTGCGTCATGCCGATCGGATGCCGCATCCCCCGACGCTCCTGCTCGGTGCGGAGCACCCCGATCAGGTGATGCTGCCACGTCGTCGACGAGGGCGCGGCTTCGTTGGCGATCTCGTACAGGACGTTGTCGAGATCGCCGACCGCGTCGACGACCCACCGCACATAGCGCTCCTGCGCCGCGAGAACTGCGGGGTCTCCGAGGGTCGCGGCGGCACCGGCCCGTCCGGCGTCCACGCCGTTGACGTTGTTGCGGCCGTCGTACGGCATGCCGTCGTCATCCGCCCGGTTGAACTGCCACGCGAAGCCCTGGAACAGCATGATCGACACATAGAGCCCGCTCTCACCCGCCTCGAGAACGCGGTCACGCAGCCGGTCGAAGAACGCCGGCTCGGGGCGCGTCAGGTCGAACCTCGGGCGACCGTCGGTCGCCAAGCCGGGCCCGGCTCGAGCGAACGGCGAGGGCGCGAAGTCGAACGGGCCGCCGTTCCACCCCTGCCGCGAGTGCGGAAGATCCCAGTTCCAGCCGCGGATCATCGTGTGCCCGAGGCGCGCCGCCCAGCGCACGTACGACGTGAAGTCGAAGGCGGCGTTGCCCTGGTCGGTCGCGAGATTCGCCCACGTGTGCGATCCCGTGAGCCAAACGAACCGCCCGTCCGCGTCTTCGAAGTAGCGCGGATTGTCACGGCAGCGGCGCAACGGGCCGCGCGTGCGGCTCACCCGTCGACACCGTCCAGTTCGGCGAGGTCGTCCGCCGACAGAAGAATGTCAGCGGAGTCGAGCGCGTGGTCGAGCTGCGCAAGGCTCGAGGCGCCGACGATGGGGCGCATGCCGGGCTCCCTGTGCATGAGCCACGCGAGGACGATCTGGCCCGCGGTCGCGCGGTGTCTGGCGGCGACTCGATTCAGGGCAGCGAGCCGCCGGTCGCTCCCTTCGTGTCGGAAGGCGTCGGGTATCGCGCGGGCCGGGTCGTCATACGCGCCGCGGAGAAGCGGCGTGTACGCCCACACCTCCATGCCGGTCTCGCGAGCGTGGTCGAGCTGCTCGTCGCTCAACTGCCCGAACAGGTGGTCGTTGCCGGGGATCGTCGCTCCGGGCCGAGGCCGCAGGTACGTCGCGGCGAGCTGGACGGCGTCGATCGGGCGAGCTCCCCGGGCGAGCGCGTGTGCACGAGCCCGCTCGACGCGCCACGCGGGGTGGTTGGACGCCCCGATGCGGTCGACGGCGCCCTCGCGGACGAGCTCGTCAGCGGCATCCGCGGTCTCCTCGATCGGAACGGAGCGGTCCTCCTGATGAAGCCACAGCAGATCCACGCGGTCCACGCCGAGACGCGCGAGCGAGGCCTCGACGGCGCGGAGCACGGCCACCTTCGACAACCCTTCGCGGTTGCCCGGCCAGCCGCGCCACGAGCGGTCATCGGCCGGCTCGGCACCCACCTTCGTCGAGATGCGGACGGAGTCCCGGAGGCCCGGCCGAGCGGCCAGCCATCTCCCGATCACGCGCTCACTGTCGTCGCCGCGACCCGATTCGCTGAGCCAGAAGGCATAGCAGTCGGCCGTGTCGATCCACATCCCTCCGCGCTCGACGAACCTGTCGAGGAGCGCGAACGCGACGGGCTCGGGGGTCTTCGTGCCGAAGAGCATCGTGCCGAGCGCGAGGCCGGGTGGGGCATCCGTCATCGCTCTCCCCCGGCGACCGCCGCGCGGCGCATGTGCAGCACGTCGAGCGCTACGAGCTCACGATCGGCCAGCCGCCGGCCGTCGAGCGTCTCCCAGCCGCGCAGGTCGACGGTCACCTGCTCGCCGTGGGCGATGAGGGTGACCAGCTCACCGCGGCGCATGAACTCGACGGATGCCGGGAGCCCGGGCACCTCGGCCGAGACTCGCGCGTCGGCGAGCATTCGCGCCACGAGCGTGGCAGTGCCCGCGGCATCCGGGATCGTGGCCGCGTACCACGCCGATCCCTCACCGACCGCGACGCGCGTGAGGGCGGGCCTGTCGACGAATCGCCCGCCCCCGAACCGCGACACGACTTCGGTGCCGCTCATCGGGCGGACATCCTCGACGAGGGACTCGCCCGCGAACGCCACGGATCCCTCGACGGGGACGGAAGCAGCCGCATCCCGAAGTGCGAGCGCGAAATGGCCGGCGACACCGACGCCGAGCGTCTCACCCAGCCCCCGGAGGTGTCCGCCGTCGCGGATGCGGCCCGACTCGTCGACGACATCGCTGTACGCCCCCACGAAGAGCACGCCCCCGGCCTCGGCGAACCGCCGCAGGCCTTCGGCGGCGCTGTCCGACAACAGGAACAGCTGCGGCGCGATCACGAGGCGGTACGACGAGAGGTCCGCGGTCGACGGCACGAGGTCGACCGCGATGTGCGCGGCGTGAAGGGCTCGATACCAGCGCTGCACGACGTGCGAGAAGTCGACCCGCACCGGGAGGTCGGGCGCCTCGAGCGCCCACCAGTTCTCCACGTCGAGGACGACCGCGACGCGCGCGCCGTCGGCGTCCGACCCCACGGGGGGCGCGAACGACGCCAGTTCCGCACCGAGTCGCGTCATCTCGGCCCACGTGTGCGTGTCGGTGCCGGCGTGCGGCACCATCGCCGGATGGAAGCGCTCGGCCCCTGCGGAGCTCTGGCGCCATTGGAAGAACTGGATCCCGTCGGCTCCGCGCCCGACGGCCTGCCACGCGAGCGCGCTCGCGAGACCGCGATCTCGTGGGCCGATGGCCGCCCTCCCGGCGGCCGGCTCGGGCGAGGCCTCCATGCGCAGCCACGGCTTGTCGCCGGCGAGCGATCGGGCGAGATCGCAGTGGAACGCGGCTTCGCGGAACCCGTCCGGGTGCCCGAGATCGGGGTAGCAGTCGACGCTGACGATGTCGAGGTGCGGCGCCCACCGCCAGAAGTCGATCGTCGGGAACGGCCCGATGAGGTTCGTCGTGACCGGCTGCTCCCCGCCCGCCGCGCGGATGATCCGCTTCTCCATGAGGAAGCACTCGAGAAGCGCGTCCGAGCTGAAGCGGCGGAAGTCGAGGAGGTGTCCCGGGTTCGGGATGTGCGGCATCCGTGCCGGCGGCTGCACCTCATCGAACGACCGGTATCTGTGCGACCAGAACATCGTGCCCCATGCCTCGTTGAGCGCGTCGACCGACGTGTATCGCTCCTCGAGCCACACGCGAAAGGCGGATGCGGCGGCATCCGAGCAGTCGATGGGAACGTGGCATCCGTATTCGTTGCCGACGTGCCACAGGCGGACGGCGGGATGCCGCGCGTAGCGCTCGGCGACGGCACCGGTCAGCCTCGCCGCATACCGGCGGAACACCGGCGAACTGGGCGCGTAGTGCTGGCGGCTGCCGGGCCCGAGCACGGTGCCATCGGCAGTGCGCGGCAGGATCTCGGGATGCGCGTGCGTGAGCCACGGCGGCGGCGAGGCCGTCGCGGTGCCAAGCCCCACGCCGATGCCGGCGGCGTGCAGGAGGTCGAGCACACGGTCCATCCCCGAGAAGTCGAACTCGCCGTCCGCGGGCTCGAGCCACGACCACGCGAACACGCCGACGTTCACGAGGTCGACGCGCGCCTCGCGCATGAGCCGCACGTCTTCCACCCACACGCGCTCCGGGTGCTGCTCGGGGTTGTAGTCCCCGCCGAAGCGGATGCGGGTCGGCGACGACCAGCCCGCTCTCGCGGCGCTCACCGCACTTCCGCCCCGCCGAGCGCCGCGAGAGCGCCGAGGGCGCGCTCGCCGGCCAGCCCCGAGCCCACTGCCACGGCTCGCGCTCCTCCTTCGAGGAACGCGAGGGCGTTCTCGGCTGTGATGCCCCCGGTCGCGACGAACCGCGCGTCGGGGAACGGCCCGTGCAGGGCGCGCGGCCACTCGGGTCCGAGCACGCTCGCGGGGAAGGCCTTCAGCCACCGCAGCCCGTGACGGCGCGCACGGTGCACGTCGGTCGCCGTGGCCACCCCCGGGAGGGTCGGGAGCCCCGCGTCAAGGCTCGCCGTGACGACATCGTCATCGCAGCCCGGGCTCACCGTGAACGTCGCTCCGGCGTCGCGCGCAAGGGCCACCTGGTCCGCCTCGACGACCGTGCCGGCGCCGACCGCGAGTCCACGCTCGGCCGCCCGCTCGGCGAGGGCGGTGAGCGCCGCGACATCCGCTGCCGTCTGGATCGGCACCTCGACGAGCGCGACGCCGGCGTCCCACGCGCGCTCCGCGAGCGCGAGGGTCGCGTCGACGCCGAGGCCCCGCGCGATGACCACGACACGCCGCGACGCGAAGGCGCGCTCGAACCAGGCGTTCGACTCGGCGGCGAACGCATGGGGGATCGAGGCCGGCATCACGCCGTGACCCCGACCGACCGCCGCACGAACGCGTCGACCGTCTGCAGCACGGGGTGACGGGCGAGCTCCCCCGCGCGCTCGGGCGGGACGCCGCGAACCGTGATGCGGCGGGTCTCGCCGGGGAGCAGCGTCACGACGGCGTCGTCGACCTCGGCCTCCGGCGCGATCCGATCGGGGAAGAGGCACGCCGCCCGTACGAGGCGGTCGGCCTGCAGCTCGACGACGACCCGGTCGGCGTCGGCGCTCACGATACGCGCGTCGAGGGCGTCGTCCCGCAGCGCGAGGTCGCGGTCCTCGGCGAAGAAGCGCAAGGCCCGCGGAGCCGATCCTCCCGTGCCGACCTCGGCGACGAGCACCTCTCGTGAGCGATCGCGGGCCACGGCGAGCTCCTCGGGCAGGCTGATCCGCCAGGCTCCGAGCGCGTCGACACGCGCGGACCAGACCCCCGCCGCGAGCACCTCGCCGTCGAAGTCGAGGCGGCGGACGCGGATCGTCGGCGTCCACGCATCCGGTTCGTCGTTGAGGAGGACGAGCTCGACACCGTCTCCTGCGGGCTGGAAGGTGAGCAGTCGCGGCGAGTACGCGTCGCGCAGGGCGAACCACAACGGCTTCTTGCGACCGTCGCCGTCGACCGCCGCCCAGCTCACGACCGGCCAGCAGTCGTTCAGCTGCCACACGATCGTCCCGGTGCAGCGGGGGCGCAGCGCGCGGAAGTGCTCGACGCCGAACGCCGCCGCGCGCGCCTGAACGACCTGCGACGCGAGATGCCAGTCCTCGAGCGTCTGCGGCGCGGGCAGGTGCGGCTCGACTCCGCGGAGGAGCTTGCCGGCGCCGTCGTTCGCCTTCTGGTGCGAGGCCATCGCGGGCGAATCCAGCGACTGCTGGTGGGCCGGGATCGCGCGTGTGAGCGTCGACCACGTGGGCGGGCCCTGCCACCCGAACTCGCCGGCGAACCGCGGCCGGTGGTCGGCGTACGCGGGGTAGTCGAGCTCGTTCCACACGTCCCAGATGTGGCTCGGTCCGTGGTCCTCGTCGTTCGGGTGCCGGTCCGGGCTCCCCGCGTACGGGCTCCCGGGCCAGTACGGCCGCGTGGGGTCGACGTCGGCCACAGCGCGCGGAAGGGTCTCGAGGTAGTAGGTCCGCCCCCACGGCTTGTCGCCGATGCCTCCCCAGTCCCAGTCGAGGACACCCCAGAAGTTCTCGTTGTTGCCGTTCCACAGCACGAGCGACGGATGCGGCATCAGCCGCGCCACGTTGTCGCGCGCCTCGTGCTCGATCTCGGTCGCGAGCCGCTCTTCCTCGGGATAGGTCGCGCACGCGAACAGGAAGTCCTGCCACACGAGCAGTCCGCGCTCATCGCACGCGCGATAGAACTCGGCGCTCTCATAGACGCCTCCTCCCCACACCCGCACGAGGTTGACGTTCGCGTCGACCGCTTGGTCGAGCCGCTCCGCGATGCGCTCGGGGGTGACTCTCGGCACGAAGCAGTCGTCGGGGATCCAGTTGACGCCGCGCACGGGCATCCGCACATCGTTGACGACGATCACGAACTCCGAGCCGCCCGCATCGGGCATCGTGTCGAGCCGGATGTCCCGGAACCCGACCCGCTCGTGCCACGCGTCGACGACCGTTCCGTCGTCGATCAGCTCGACCGCCGCGGAGTGGAGGGTCGGCTCGCCGAAGCCGATGGGCCACCAGCGCTCGACGTCTGGGACATCGACGGCCACGTCGACTCGGTCCGCGCCGGCGGGGACGTCGGCCACGACCTCCTCGCGGCCGACCCGCACCCGCACCCGCACGGCACTGCATCGGCCGGACCCGGCGAGCCGGATGCCGAACTCCGCACGGCCCGTCGACCCCGTGACGGTCAGCGTCGGCAGCACCTCCGCGATGCGTTGTCCCTCCCCCGTCACGAGGGTGACGGGGCGCCAGATCCCGGCGGTGACGAGCGTCGGCCCCCAGTCCCAGCCGAAGTTGCACGCCGACTTGCGCAGGTAGTTGAACGGATGAGGGTACTGGCTCGGGTAGTCGCCGAGGCGGGTGCGCTCGGCTTCGCCGAACACCATGGCCGACGCGAACCGGATACCGAGCACCGCCGGCCCCGCGCCAAGGCGACTGCCGAGGTCGACCTCGTAGCGGCGGTGCTGGTTCCGGGACTCGAGCAGGATCTCGTCGTCGAGGGTGACGGTCGCCACGGTGTCGAGCCCGTCGAAGAGGATGGTGGCGGGGACGGGCATGCGCTCGAGCGTGCGCTCGTACACCCAGTCGACCCGCCCGATCCACTGCACGAGCTCTTCGTTGCGGTCGAGGTACGGATCCGGAATGAGCCCCGCCGCCAGCAGATCCGTGTGCACCGTGCCGGGAACCGTGGCGGGGATGGGCAGCGCCGCCCGCACGGCATCCGGAATGAGCTCGACGGACGTGTCGTCCGCCAGCCGAAGCTGCCAGCCGTCGTGGATGGAGGTTCGTGTCGTCATGCGTGCTCCTGTGCTCGGCGCGTCCGCGACAGTATAGAACTGAACCGGTTCACATTGCACGACCCCGATCTCAGGACCGCGCATCGCAATCAAGTTGAACCGGTTAAGGTTCTCTCATCTTCCTCGCCCAAGGGTCTCCGCGTGGTACGAACTGTGGCATGGAAACTGAACCGGTTCACACCAGGCGCCATCGTCGTCGCCGCATCCGGACCATCGCGCTCGCTGCCGCGGGCGCGCTGACGATCCTGATGGCGACACCGGCGATCGCATCCGCAGCCACCGCAACCCACCGCCCCAAGGAGCGCGTCACGCTCGAGCTGGAATCCCCGGAAGCCCGCACGAAGGTGTGGGGCTCGACCGACCTCGTCTTCTCCGGCGAGAACCTCGCGAGCGTGACGGTCTCCTCACAGGGCAGGGAGGTCGCGAGGGTCGCGGCCTCGGCCGACGGAAGGTCCGCGACCGTGACGATCGACACGACCGGCTTCCGCGACGGCGCCCGCGCGTTCGTCGCGCGCGGCTGGGGCGCATCCGGGCGACCTCCCGCCGCGGTCGAAGCGTTCACCTTGAAGATCGCGAACAAGGGCGCGGACAGTGCACCCGACGGGGCGTCGCTCGTCTTCGCCGAGGAGTTCTCCGGCAACGAGCTCGACCGAGACCGGTGGTGCACCCGGTACCAGTACTGGGAACCGACGTCGCAGCCCTCCCAGGAGGAGCTCGCTGCAGCCGATCCCGCGTGCTACCGCATCACCCCGCTCACGCAGGTCGAGATGGACAAGACGACGAGTGTGCTCAACCAGTACAAGTCCGAGGCCGAGAAGGCGGCCGCGGCGGGCGAGTCCGACATCGCCTCCTGGTACGAGACGCGCATCGGCGAGATCTCGGCCAACACCGGTGTCGCCGACAACGGCGACGACACGTACGACTTCTCGAACGCCTACGACCCCGCGTACGGCTTCCACGACACGCTCGGCGGGTGGGACATCCGCCCCGCGCCCGGAGCGCCGGAGTGGGAGCTTCCGCAGGAGGAGCAGGTCTACCGCGACGTCAACAGCGAGGGCGACCCGACCCATGTCGTCAGCGGCGGCCACCTGTCGATGCTCGCGACGCACACGCGCCAGGAGGCGCCCGTGCTCCAGTACGAGTCGGCGATGATCCGCTCGCAGCAGGAGTTCCTGCCGACGTGGGACGCGCCGCTCTACCTGACCGCGCGCGTGCGGGCGCCCGAGGTGCTCGGCACCTTCCCCGCGTTCTGGCTCATCAACGGATTCGGCGACGGCACCACGCCGGTCGGCTGGCCGCCGGAGATCGACATCTACGAAGGGCCGTACAACAACGACGGCTCGTTCCCGACGGGTGGGCAGTTCGACAGTCAATTCCACGTGGGACTCGTCGACTACCTGTGCGAGGACGCGTGCGGACCGATCACGTGGTTCGACTACGGAGACGTCCTCGGCGAGACGCCCGACGACACGGTCGGATTCGACACGCAGTGGCACGACTGGCACGCCGCCGACCCGATCACGGCGCAGTGGATCGAGGTCGGCGCCGCGTGGTACCCCGACCGCGTGTGCTTCTACGTCGAGGGCGAGAGGTTCGCCTGCGCGAGCTACCGCTGGGGCCTTCCGGGAACCGGCGCAGACGGTCCACTCGCGAACCCCGCCGCACTCATGCTGAACCACGCCTTCGGCGGGCGCTGGGGCGGCCACAACGGCGAGGAGACCGACAAGCTGCCGGCATCGTTCGACATCGACCACCTTCGGGTCTACGAGCTGCCGGCCACGACTGCCGACCAGTTGACGCCGATTCCGTGACCGCTGGGGCGGAGGCCCCGGCAGGTGTCTCCGCCCCCGACGGGATCGCTCGGCCGACCGATCCCATCATGAGGATTTCCCCTATCCGGCCCCTCATGTCCCCCAGTCGACCTAATCTCTGGTCATGACGTCGCCTTCCGCGATCACGACGACCGGACAGCTGCGCGAGTCAGGGCACACGTTCCGCCCGTTGCGCGAGGAGCTGCGCGAGAACCTGCTGGCCGCGCTGGCCGAGGGCCGCGACCCGTGGCCGGGCATCCACGGCTTCGACACGACCGTCATCCCGCAGCTCGAGCGCGCGATCCTCGCGGGGCACGACATCGTGCTCCTCGGTGAGCGCGGGCAGGGCAAGACGCGGCTGCTGCGCAGCCTCGTCGGGCTGCTCGACGAGTGGTCGCCCGTCATCGAGGGGTCGGAGCTCGGGGAGCATCCGTTCCACCCCATAACCCCCGTCTCGATCCGTCGGGCCGCCGAGCTCGGCGACGACCTCCCGGTCGCGTGGCGGCATCGGTCGGAGCGGTACGCCGAGAAGCTCGCGACGCCCGACACGTCCGTCGCCGACCTCATCGGCGACATCGATCCGATCAAGGTCGCCGAGGGGCGGTCGCTCGGCGACCCGGAGACCATCCACTACGGGCTCGTTCCGCGCAGCCACCGCGGCATCGTCGCGATCAACGAGCTGCCCGACCTGGCCGAGCGCATCCAGGTGTCGCTGCTGAACGTCATGGAAGAGCGCGACATCCAGATCCGCGGGTATCTCCTGCGCCTCGACCTCGACGTGCTCGTCGTGGCCACGGCGAACCCCGAGGACTACACGAACCGCGGGCGCATCATCACCCCGCTGCAGGACCGCTTCGGCGCGGAGATCCGCACGCATTACCCGCTGACGATCGCCGAGGAGATCGCGGTGATCCGGCAGGAGGCCGATCTCGTCGCCGAGGTGCCCGGGTACCTGCTCGAGGTGCTGGCCCGGTTCACCCGCAACCTCCGCGAGTCCGAGGCCGTCGACCAGCGGGCCGGCGTGTCCGCGCGGTTCGCGATCGCGGGCGCCGAGACCATCGCGGCCTCCGCGCTGCACCGCGCGACCCGGCAGCGCGAAGAGGTCGCCGTCGCGCGTCCGGTCGACCTCGAGACCGCCGTCGACGTCCTCGGCGGCAAGATCGAGTTCGAGACCGGTGAGGAGGGCCGCGAGCACGCGATCCTCGAGCACCTGCTGCGCACCGCCGTCGCCGACACCGCCCGCTCCTACTTCCGCGGGCTCGACTCCACGGTGCTCGTCGAGGCGCTGCGCGAGGGCGTGACCGTCATGACGGGCGAGCAGGTCTCGGCAGCGGACGTGCTGACGGCGATGCCCGTGCTCGGCGAGTCCGACCTGTACGACGAGGCCGCACGGCGACTCGATGCGAAGACACCGAGCGAGCGCGCCGGCGCGATGGAGCTGCTGCTCGAGTCGCTCTACCTCGAGCGCCGCATCGGCAAGGACACCGTCGCAGGAGAGACCGTGTATGGATGACCGGATGCCGCGCGCCGCGCGCCTCGGAAGGCTCCGCTGATGGTCCGGAGCTTCCACCGCGTGCCCGCGCACACCGCGCGGTACGGGCGATACGCGGGCGGCGATCCGCTCGCTCCCCCGGTGCGCGTGCGCGAGGCGCTCGAGGCGATCGGCCAGGACGTCATGTCGGGCACGTCGGCCGAGCACGCGGTGCGCGAGTACCTGCGACGCGGAAGCCGCGATCTCCAGGGGCTCGACGACCTCGCACGTCGCGTGCGCGAGCGACGCGCGGAGCTCGTGCGGCGGCATCGGCTCGACGGCACACTCGACGAGGTCCGCAAGCTGCTCGACCGGGCGGTGCTCGAGGAGCGCAAGCACCTCGTCAAGGACGTCGACCTCGAGGACGATGTTCGCGCGTTCTCCGAGCTGCGGCTCGAGAACCTGCCCGCGAGCACGGCGGCGGCCGTGAACGAGCTCTCCGACTACGACTGGCAGAGCCCGAGCGCGCGCGCCGACTACGACCGCATCCGCGATCTGCTCGGTCGTGAGCTGTTGGACCAGCGATTCGCAGGTCTCAAGAACGCGCTCGAGAACGCGACGGATGCCGACCGCCAGGCGATCCGCGACATGCTGAACGACCTCAACGATCTGCTCGAGAAGCGTCGGCTCGGCGAAGACACGCAAAAGGACTTCGACGAGTTCATGCGGAAGCACGGGGACCAGTTCCCGGAGCATCCGCAGAATCTCGATCAGCTGCTCGACACGCTCGCCGAGCGGTCCGCGGCCGCGCAGCGCATGCTCAACTCGATGACGCCGGAGCAGCGAGAGGAGCTCATGAACCTCTCGCAGCAGGCGTTCGGCTCCCCCGAGCTCATGCGCTCGCTCGCGCGACTCGACGACAACCTGCAGTCGCTGCGCCCGGGCGAGGACTGGACCGGATCGGCCTCGTTCTCCGGCGACGAGCCGACCGGCCTCGGCGAGGCCACCGGTATCATGCAGGATCTGTCGGATCTGGACTCCCTCACCGACCAGTTGAGCCAGTCGTACCCCGGCGCGCGCATGGACGACATCGACCTCGATGCGCTCGAGCGACTCATCGGCGAGCAGGCGGCCGTCGACGCGCGTACGCTGCGCGACCTCGAGCAGGAGCTGAAGGACACCGGCATGTTGCAGCGCGCGTCTGACGGGTCGCTCCGCCTGACGCCGCGCGCGATGCGCCAACTCGGCCGCGCGCTGCTCCGCGACGTCGCGACCCGCAGCACGGGACGCTCCGGCCGCCGCGAGACCCGGAACGCGGGCGCCGCGGGCGACCGCACGGGCGCGACGCGCGAGTGGGCGTTCGGCGACACCGAGCCGTGGGACATCCCCCGGACGATCTCGAACGCCGTGCTGCGGACCGTCGCCGACCGCGGCGACCCCTCGGGTGGAGTGCGCCTCGACACGAGCGACGTCGAGGTCGTCGAGACCGAGCAGCGCACGCAGGCCGCGGTCGCGCTGCTCGTCGACACGTCGTTCTCGATGGCGATGGACGGCCGGTGGGTGCCCATGAAGCGCACGGCGCTCGCGCTGCACCACCTCATCTCGACGCGCTTCCGCGGCGACACGCTGCAGCTCATCTCGTTCGCGCGCTACGCCGAGGTCATCGACATCGAGCAGCTGACCGCGAAGGACGCGGTGTGGGACAAGGGAACCAACCTCCACCATGCGCTGATGCTCGCGGGGCGCCACTTCAGGAAGCATCCGATCGCGCAGCCTGTCCTGCTGATCGTGACCGACGGCGAGCCGACCTCGCACCTCGATCAGGAGGGGAACGCGCACTTCGCGTACCCGCCGTCTCCCCGCACGGTCGCAGCGACCGTCCGCGAGCTCGACACGGTGCAGCGGCTCGGCGCGCAGACCACGTTCTTCCGCCTGGGCGACGACCCGGGGCTGGCGCGCTTCATCGACGCGCTCGCTCGGCGTGCTGGCGGCCAGGTCGTCGCGCCCGAGCTCAACGACCTCGGGCGGGCGGTCGTCGACAGCTACCTCGGCGCGCGGCACACCGGACGCGGGACTCCGGAGGAGTTCGGCGACATGCTCCGCGGCCGCTCCTGGTGGTGGTGACTCGGACTACCGGCGGCGCGAGGCCGGGCGTTCGTTCCCGCGCTTGTAATTGCCCGTGACGCGCGCCATCACGAGCTGAGGATCCTGGCGCTCGACGTCGGCGAGGAACTTCTGCGCCGCCGCCTTACGCAGTGTCGCGGCGACCCGCCCGTGGTGGCGGATCTCGATGCTGTCGCCGCGCACCGAGAAGTCGAAGCCGTCGGGTGGGGTGGCCATGAGTCGATGATGCCGTACGCGCCTGTGCAGGCACGGGAATACCGCGTATCGTCCCCGGGTTCTGCATGCAATATATTGCCAAGCAGGCGGAGCCAGCCCATCGGATCGGCCCGCTTCGTTCAGGCATCAACCAGTGATCGGAAGAGAGAAGAACATGAGCAACGACCAGGGCATCACGAACGTCGTGCTGGTTCACGGCGCATTCGCCGACGGCTCCGGGTGGCGTCGGGTGTACGACAACCTCACCGGCCGCGGCTACCGGGTCTCGATCGTCCAGAACCCTCTGACCTCGCTCGAGGACGACGTCGCGGCGACCAAGCGCGTGCTCGACCTGCAGGACGGCCCGACCATCCTCGTCGGCCACTCGTGGGCCGGCACCGTCATCACCGAGGCGGGCACGCACCCCAAGGTCGCGGGGCTCGTCTACGTCTCGGCGCTCGTCCCTGACGAAGGCCAGACGACCGCGCAGCAGTACGAGGGCTTCGCCCCGACGCCCAACTTCCCGATCGACACCGTCGAGGACGGCTTCGGGTTCCTGAACCTCGAGAAGTTCCACATCGGCTTCGCCGCCGACCTGAGCGATGCGGATGCCGCGTTCCTGCGCGACTCGCAGGTGCCGATCAACATGTCGGTGTTCGCCACGCCCGTGAAGACCGCCGCCTGGCGCGACAAGCCGACCTGGGCCGTGATCGCCGGCGACGACCAGTCGTTCGACCAGGCGATGCTGCTGCACATGGCTGAGCGCGCGGGCGCCGAGATCACCGTGGTCCCGGGTGCGAGCCACGCGCTGTACATCTCGCAGTCCGAGGCCGTCGCCGACGTCATCGTCAAGGCCGCGGAGAACGCGCTCGTCGGCGCCCGCTGACCCACAACACCCGGCGGGGCGGCTCGAGCCATCGGGCCGGCCCGCCTCGTGTCACTCGGTCAGGGGGTCGCCCACCGGAAGACTGTGCCACATGTGGAACGCAAGCCGGGAGGCGCCCTCCGCATCGCCGGCCGCGCACAGGTCGATGAGCTGGGCGTGACGTTCCGCCGACGCGAATCGATCGATGGACAGGAAGCGCAGGGTCTCCGCGCGGCGGAGCACGGGCGTGTACTGCTCGAGCACGGAGGCGATCGCGGGACTCTGCGCGCCGACGACGAGCACGTCGTGGAAGGCGTCGTCCGCGGCGAGCGCCGCCTCTGCGTCCTCGGCCTCGATCGCCGCGGTGAAGCGCGCGTTCGCCTGGCGCATCCCCTCGAGCTGGTCGTCCGTGAGCAGGGGCACGCCGATCCGCGCGGCGAGGGCGTGCATCGCGGCGACGACGTCGCGCGCGTTGCGAACGGAGTCCTCGTCGACGACGGCGACCGTCGTCGACCGGCCCGGCCGTGCGACCACGAGCCCGCTTTCGCCCAGCCGAAGGAGGGCTTCGCGCACGGGGGTCCTGCTGACACCGAGCCACTCGGCCAGCTCACCGTCGCGGAGGCTCTCCCCCGGCGCGAGCGTGCCGTCGACGATCGCATCCCGCAGCTGGCGGTACACGTCGTCGCGAAGGAGCGTGCGAGCTTTCGACGGCGAGGACGAAGGTATCGGCATGCAATGTATTGCATGCCGATACCTTCGTCCAGTCAAGCCACCCCGCCGTGATTCTCACGCGGAGCCGGGTCGCAGCATCCGCCCGCTCATCCCAGCTTCCCTACCCCTCCCGCGAGTGCACGGCTTTCCGCCGAGGGCACGACCTGGCGGCGTCTGGTCGGCGTGCATTCGGCGACAAGTCATGCACTCGCTGAACGCCGGGGTGCCGAAGACGGGGACGGGCGACGGGACACGAGCGTCAGGCGCAGGCATGATCGCCGGTTTCGCCGCGCTCGAGGATGCAGGCGGTCGCCCGCGCCGCGTGATCGGCATCGACGCGAGCGCCAAGATCGACGAGACGCGCGACCAGGTCACGCGCATCGCTCGCGCCACCGCCGACCTGATCGGTGTCGAGCGCCCGCTGCGCGACGACGAGATCACGCTTCTCGGCGAGTGGGCCGGCGACCGCTACGGCATCCCGGTCGACTCGACGATCGACGCGATCCGGCTCACCGGTCGGCTCGAGGGTGTGATCCTCGACACCGTCTACGAGGGCAAGTCGATGGCCGGCCTGATCGATCTCGTCACGAGCCGCGAGATCCCGCGTGACAGCACGGTGCTGTTCGCCCACCTCGGCGGCCAGCCCGCGCTGAACGCGTACAGCGCGCTGTTCACGCACGGATGACCGGGGGCGCGATCGGCGGGACGTTCTGATTGATGTGGAAGAGGTTGGCGGGGTCGTAGTCGTGCTTGATCTCCGCGAGACGGTCGTAGTTGCCGCGGTACGCAGCGCGTACGCGGTCGTTCCCCTCGTCCATGATCATGTTCACGTAGGTGCCGGCGGCGGAGCCCGCGCGCAGCTCGCGCCAGTACGCGTCGGCCCAGCTCGAGATCTCGGGCAGGTTCGCGGGATCGGGGTCGATGCCCGCGATGACGCACACCCACCCCCCGTTGCGGAACGGGAACGCCGTGGCATCCGAGGTGGTCCGGGTGGCGGCGCCGCTGATGGGGTACATGTGCATCGTCGACAGCGGTGACGGGATGGACTCCCCGAAGCGCTTGTGGATCGCCAGCGCGTCGTCCGTGATCTGCTCGTAGACGTCGGCCTTCCAGTGCCACTGCAGCCCCGAGGGGAGCAGTCCGTCGAACGCCGATTGCAGCGCGGGGAACGGCATCGGCTGCAGGCCGACGAGCAACGGCGACCCGAACTCGCTCACGGCGATGCGGAGCACCTCGGCGTCCTCGTCAGATCCGCTGCAGCACCACACGATCGCGCACACCTTCTTCGCCCACAGCTCCTCCGGGAAGGGCGCGGCCGACGGCACCTGCATGACGCCGATCCAGCCGTTCAGCTCGTCGGGGAGCGACGGGACCAGGTCGCCGTACCAGCGGAACACCTCCTCGGCATCCGCGATGTCGTAGAGGACCGGACCCGCGAACACCACCCCGTCCTCGCCCACGGGGTGGCAGCGGAAGACGAACGACGTGACGACGCCGAAGTTGCCGCCGCCCCCTCGCAGCGCCCAGAACAGGTCGGGGTGGTGGTCCGCATCCGCGGTCACGAACCGCCCGTCCGCCAGGACGACGTCGGCCGAGACGAGGTTGTCGACCGTCATGCCGTATCTGCGCGTGAGGTAGCCGACTCCCCCGCCGAGCGCGAGTCCCGCGACACCGGTGCTGGAGACGAATCCGGATGGCGTCGCGAGGCCGAAGGCCCCGGTGGCATGGTCGACGTCGGCCCACGTGCATCCGGCATCGACGCGGACCGTGCGGGCGACGGGATCGACGGTCGTCGACCGCAGCGCCGAGAAGTCGATGACGAGCGCATCGTCCCACACCCCGAAGCCCGCGCCGTGGTGTCCGCCGCCTCGGACGGCGAGCGTGATCCCCGCGTCGCGAGCGGTCTCCACGCACGCGATGACGTCCGCGACGTCCACGACGCGGACGACCGCGCGCGGACGCCGGTCCACTGCGCCGTTGTAGACGCGGCGCGCGGCGTCGTACTCGGGGTCGGCGGGACCGACGACGGTGCCTCGCACGCGGGTGCGGAGGTCGTTGATGGCTGCATCCGCCTCGACTGTCGTCGCCGCGGACCGTGTGTCGATGGACATTGTTGTTCTCCTTCATGCCCGGTGGAAAGATGACCGTTCAGACGCTACGAAGCGGATGCGGGGCGGGGAATGACCATTCCACCGGTTCTCATGTCCGTCCGTCCGGAATCTCTCCCGCAGCGGATGAGCCACCTCACTTCGGACGCTCCGAGCGTCCGAAGGTGTTCTCGTGGATGTCCTCTCCGATGTGCTGAACGCGGTGCGGCTGAGCGGCGCGGTGTTCTTCGACGTCGACGCCCGGGCGCCGTTCGTCACCGAGAGCCCGCCCCCTCAGGCGATCGCCGGGAGCGTGAAGGCGGACTCGGAGCACCTCATCGCCTTCCACGTCGTGGCGGAGGGCTCCTGCTGGGCGTATCCGGCCGAAGGCGACCAGCCGCCGGTGCGGATGCGCCGTGGAGAGATCGTCATCTACCCTGCAGGCGACGCCAACGTCCTGTCGTCGGAGCCAGGGCTGCGCGCCCGCGCGAACCCCGCGCTCTACTACGACCCGCCCGACCGAACGCTGCCGTTCCCGGTCGTGCTCAATCGCCGGTCCGACGGCGAGCACTGCCGGATGGTGTGCGGGTTCTTCGGCTGCGACACGCGCCCGTTCAACCCGCTCCTGAACTCGCTTCCCCCGCTCGTCCACGTGCCCGTCTCAGAGGAGAGCTGGCGCTGGATGACCGCACTGCTGGACCAGGCCGTCCACGAGCGGGTCGATGAGTCCCCGGGCCAGGAGGCGATGCTCACGAAGCTGTCCGAGCTGATGTTCCTCGAGGCGCTGCGCGCCCACGTCGCCTCCCTGCCGCCCGAGACCCGGAGCTGGATGTCGGGGCTCCGCGATCCTCAGGTCGGTCACGCGCTGCGGCTCATCCACGGCGAGTACGCCCAGCCGTGGACGCTCGACCGGCTTGCGCGGGCCACCGCGATGTCGCGGACCTCCTTCGCCGGCCGCTTCACGGAGTTCGTCGGGATCCCGCCGATGACATATCTGGCGCAATGGCGGATGCAGGTCGCTGCGCGACTGATGCGCACCACGTCGATGGGAGTCGCCCAGATCGCCGCCGAGGTGGGCTACCAGTCCGAATCGGCGCTGAGCCGGGCCTTCAAGCGCGCGGTCGGCGTCCCGCCCAGCGTGTGGCGGGACGGGGCGGGCTGAGCTCAGTCGTGCAGGTCCGGATGCGCCGCGATGTCGACGCCGTGGTTGTCGGGCGACGCGAGCGACCACCACAGGGGTGCGCGCGAGTCGTCGACGAGCCGCCCCCCGGCGGCGAGCGCGGCGTCCACGCGTGCCCGAGCCTGATCGGCCGGCACGTACACGTCGAAGTGCGTGCGGCCTCTGCCGGAGGCGTCGCCGGAGATCGGGTTGAACGCGAGCTGCGGTCCGCACCGCAGCGGGTCGACGGCATCCGTGTCGCCGAAGTCCTCGTAGCCCAGGGCTGCGACGAAGAACGGCCGGGCATCCGTCTGCGAGTGCTGGGCGACGTAGATGCCGACGGACTGAACGCGCGACGAGTCGGGCGTCAGCGGCAGCTCGGCCGCGGCGCGCGACACGGCGGCCGCGAACTGAGGCGCGGCGGCCGGGAGGCCCTCGGGATCGCGATACGGCACGCGCACGACGATTCCCTCCGGGCGGAGGTCGACATCGGGGAGGACGCCGAACCTCTCGGCCGCGTCGACGATCGCGGGCACGAGTCGCGCGGCATCCGCTATCGAATCCGCCCTGTAGACGACCTGCGGACCGGTTCCGGTGCCGCGCCAGTCGGACACGCCGGGTGCGCTGAGGAACTCCGCCCCCGTGATCAGTCCGGATCCGTTGGTTGCTTCGGCCATGGGAGCTCCTTCGCTCGATGCCGCTTCACGGTACTCGGGGGCGCCGACACGCGTCAGCCCGCGAGCCCCGGCCAGATGTGCGGCATCGCCGTGAGGATCTGCTCCACGCAGATGGCGAGCAGGATGAGGCCGAACAGCTTCTGGAAGATCTCCATGCCCGCCGGACCCAGCACCCTCGCGAGGTACGGGGCGAAGAAGAAGATGACCGCGGTGGCGATCGCAGAGAGCGCGATGATGAGGACGCCCCACAGGTAGTCCACGAGGCCCGGATTGTCCTTGCCGAACGCGATCACGAGGGCGATCGCACCGGGACCCGCCACGACCGGCATCGCCAGCGGGACGATCGCGGGCGACCCCTGGTTCTGCGTCGGGAGGATCGATCCCGTCCTCGTGAGCATCGCCCACGCGATGGTGGCGACGAACAGGAAGCCGGCGATCTTCAGCGCCGGGACGCTGATGCCGAAGAACTGCAGGATCACGGCGCCGAGGATGAGCGACAGCGTGAGAACCGCGAACACCCCGAGACCCGTGACGAGCGCGATGCGCCGCTGCTTGGCGGGGTCCACGTTCGCGGTGACGCTCAGGAACACGGGGATCGTGCCGATCGGATTGCAGATCGTGAACAGCGCGACGCCGGCGGTGATGAGTGTCGTCTCGTCCATTTCTCCTGCCCGTCTCGACGGTCACAGCCCCAGCGTGGAACACGTCGGCACCCTTGCCGGATGCATGTTCTCACGATCTGCGCCGGGTTCGCGTGAACGGATGCGGTGGCGCGTGTTCCACCGCTGCGGGACGCTGAAGGCATGACGGTCCAGCCGCGCGAGCGCGGCCCCGCGCAAGACGATCGCCCGCGGCTCATCGAACTGCTGGCGGCGCTCTCGGTGGCGACCGACCTCGGGATGGGCCAGCCCGCGGAGACGGCGCTCCGATCGTGTGTGCTCGCGACCGGTATCGCTCGAGCCATGGAGCTGCCCGACGACGACGTGCGCGCCACGTGCCTCAGCACGCTGCTGCGCCACATCGGCTGCACGGCGACGGCCGCCGCCGAGGCCCGGCTGTACGGCGACGAACTGGAGTCTCGCCGGGCCGCCCAGCCCGCAGACTTCGGCGATCGACGCGAGATGCTCGCACTCGCCCTGGCGTCGAGCCGCGGCACCGGGGCTCAGCGCCCATGGCGCACGGCGCGCACGATCGTCGGCGATCTGCGGCACGGTCGTGACATCGTCCTGTCGGTGTGCGACGCGGCGTCCATGCTCGCTGCTCGACTCCGGCTCGGCCCCAGTGTGGAGGCGGCCCTGTCGCAGCAGTTCGAGCGATGGGACGGCACGGGCCCACTGGGCATCGCGCACGACGGCGTCCCGCTGCCCGCCCGCATCATGGACGTCGCGACGCAGGCCGTGCTGTTCGCGCCCGACGGCTACGACGCGGTGCAAGAAATGGTCGACGCGCGCGCCGGCACGTGGTTCGACCCCGGAGTCGCCGACGTCTTCCAGCGTGCGGGGCGGGGGCTGCTGAGCGACCTCGAGAGCGCCGATCCGTGGCGGGCGATCCTCGATCGGGAACCCGCACCGATCGCATACATCGCAGACGCCGACCTCGACCGCATCGCCCGGTGCTTCGCCGACTTCGCCGACGTGAAGTCCCCATACACGCACGGCCACTCCGTCGAAGTCGCCTCCCTCTCCGAATCCGCCGGCCGCATGCTCGGACTCCCGGAGGACGAGGTCGCCGCACTGCGTCGCGCCGCCCTCCTCCACGACCTCGGCCGCGTGGCGATCTCGAGCGCGATCTGGGAGAAGCCCGGAGCACTCACCCACAGCGAGTGGGAGCTCGTGCGGCTGCATCCGTATCACACCGAGCGGATCCTCGCCGGCTCGCGCGCCCTCGACCCGCTCGCACGGACGGCGGGCATGCACCACGAGCGGCTCGACGGCAGCGGATACCCCCACCGGCTCTCGGCCGATGCGATCCCCCTCGCAGCGCGGGTGCTGGCCGCCGCGGACTGCTTCCAGGCGGCGACGCAGGACCGGGCCCACCGAACCGCGCTGACCGTGGATCAGGCCGCCGAGCTCGTGGTGTCCGAGGCGCGGGCCGGTCGGCTCGACGCCGATTGCGTCGCCGCGGTGGTCGAGGCATCCGGTCAGCGTCCACCGCGGTATCGTCGCGATTGGCCGGCGGGCCTCAGCGATCGCGAGGTAGACGTCCTGCGCCTGGTGTGCCGCGGGCTCACGAACGCGCAGATCGCGAAGCAACTCGTGATCTCACGCCGCACGGCCGAGCATCACGTCCAGCACATCTACGCGAAGATCGGACGTTCCACTCGCGCCGCCGCCATCCTGTTCGCGCTCGAGCACGACCTCGTCAGCCGCTGACGAACTCGCGCACGATCGCCGCGACCAGCTCCGGATGCGTCCGATGCGCAATGTGCGCGTGGCCGTCGAGCACCCTCACCGTCGCCTCCGGGAGAGCGGCGTGCGCGGCATCCGTCGCCTGTCTGATCTCGGGCGTGCTCTCGGAACCCGACAGCATCAGCGTCGGGACCGCGACCGGTCCGTGCACCCAGTCCGAATAGCGCCACGACTGCTCCGCGCGCGCCTCACGGGCGATCGTCGATCGCGTCGTCGTCGAACGCGAGCAGATCGCGCAGCACCATGACCACCGCCGCTTCGTCGTGTCCTTCGGCCAGGACCCGCTCGACCTCGTCGATCCAGCCGGCGGGATACGCGAGGCCGAGCCCGGGCTCGTACAGCACGAGATGACGGATGCTCCGCGTGAGCGCGCTCGCCCCCAGCGCGCAGCCGGCGCCGAAGGAGTGCCCGAACAGCACCACCGGGCCACCAGCGCGCGCAGCCACCGCGTCGACGACCGCCGCGACGTCGGCGAACTCGCGGTCGAGCGTGTACTCGCGCCCGTCGCCGCTGGCCCCGAAGCCCCGGCGGTCCATCGAGTAAGTCGTGAAGTCTCGGCTCAGGCACCGGACGAAGTCCGCCGACACGGTGTGGTCCTGGATGGACCCGTGCACCAGGACGATCGGCGGACCATGCCCTTCGACCCACACCGCGAGGCGGATGCCGTCCGGCGAGTGCACCCGGAACGACTCGTGGCCTGCGGCCTCGACGAAGGCCACCACCTCGGAGACGTACCGATCCGGGTGCGTCGCGTGCGGGAGGTGGCCGGCGCCTTCGTACGTCAGTCGGCGCGCCTGCGGCAGCAGCTCGGAGAGCCACTCCGTCACCGGACGGTAGATCGGCGGACTCCGGTCGCCCGAGGTGAGCAGAACCGGGCCGCGGTAGCGGGCGAGCCCTGCTGCATCGACGACGGAGGCCTCGGGGTCGCGCAGCTCGTCGAGGAAGCTCGGCGCGTTGGCGATCATCGTCGCGCGCGTCGGCTCGGGCATCCGCACCCAGTTGCCCGGTCCGAAGGCGACCTCATCGACGAACTGCTCCGCCGCACCGGCGCTGTCGCCCGCCCCTATGCGACGACCGACGTCCGCGAGCGGGCCGTCCGCAATCGCCGCGAACGCGACAGCGGCCGGCGTGGCCGGGTCGAGCACCCCGAACATCGGCGGTTCATGGATCACGATGCCGCGCACGAGCTCGGGGCGCGACGCCGCGAGCTGGAGCGTGATGACAGCGCCCGCGGAGTTGCCGGCAACCCACGACGGCGCGATGCCGAAATGCTCGATGAGGGCGGCGAGGTCGGCCGCGTCTTCGGAGAAGCGACCCTGCCCCGGCGGATGCTCGCTGTCGCTGTGACCTCGACGGTCGTAGGTGATCACGCGGAAGTGCTCGGCGAGTCCCGAGACGACGGGGTCCCAGTTGCGGTGAGAGCCCCAAGACCCGTGCACCAGCACGATCGCGGGGCCGTCACCGCCGGTGTCGGTGCAGGCGAGGCGCACGCCGTTGACGCTGACGAGCTCGACACCCGCCGGCGATCTCGGTCGCGTGGTCGACATGGTCCGCTCCTTCGCTCGGCTCCGATCGCAACGAGGCCAGCCTTCGCCGAAGCATCCGCGGCCGCATCGGCAGTTCTGCCCATTTCGGGTCGCGGGCATCTGCGGGCGGCGCGGCCATAATGGGCACGTGCAGCAACGCCTGGGGCGCGTGGCCACGACCGACGGAACCGAGATCGCGTACGCCTCGGTCGGTGAGGGGCGCCCGGTGGTGTACGTCAGCGGGTGGCTCAGCCACTTGCAGCTCAGCTGGGAGCTGCCCGAGGAGCGCGCGTTCTACGAGAGCATCGCGGACGGGTGCCGGCTCGTGCGGTATGACCGGGCCGGATGCGGGCTGTCGCCGGCATCCGGGCGATCGCCCTCGCTCGCGTACGAGCTCGAGCAGCTGTCCGCGGTGACGGCCACGCTCGGCCCCGAGCCGTTCGATGTGATCGGCTCCTCGATGGGCGCACTCGTCGCGGTCGCGTGGGCGGCGGAGCATCCGGGATCGGTTCGTCGTCTCGTGCTTTACGGCGGCTGGGTGTCGGGCCCGACCATCGCCGAGCCGGACGTCCGCGCGCACCTGCTCGGTCTGGTCGAGTCGCACTGGGGGCTCGGGTCCGACGTGCTGACCGACATCTTCGCCCCCGATGCGACCGCTGCCATGCGGCGGCAGGTCGCGCGGTACCAGCGAGCGTCCTCGACCGCCGAGACGGCTCGGTCCCTGCTGGCGATGAGCTACGACCTGGACGTGAGCGACCTCCTCCCGCGCGTCGAGGCGAAGACGCTCGTGCTGCACCGGGCCGAAGACCGGGCGGCTCCCGTCACGCAGGCGGAGGCATTGGCCGCCGGCATCCGGAACGCGGAGCTCCACGTCGTGCCCGGCCGCTCCCATCTCGCCTTCGCGGGCGACGTGCACAGCCTCGTGGTGCCGATCCGGAAGTTCCTCGGCCTGCGCCCGCTGCGGCGTGGGCCCCGGACGCTGACGCCCCGCCAGACCGAGGTCGCCGCGCTCGTCAGCGAAGGAGCCACGAACCGCGAGATCGCGACCCGGCTGGGCATCGACGAGCGCTCGGCCGAGGGACACGTCGAGCGGATCCGGGTGCGGCTCGGCTTCTCTTCCCGAGCGCAGATCGCCGCCTGGTACGCCGCGCAGCACGCCGAGCCATCGCCGCCGAAGTGAGGTAGTTCCACGCCTGATTCCGTGGAAGAAGCCGAGCACGCTGATGTCGACACCCACACACTCAGGAGTCGACATGACCGATATCGTGACCGGCCGCCCGTTCGAGATGGAGTTCGAGCGGCACGCCCTTCGCGGACGTTTCAACGCCGCGTTCTTCACAGCGATGGGCCCGTACATCGAGTGGACCCTCCGCCGTCGCAAGCAGCGGATCTTCGCAAACCTGCCCCGTGAGGTCGTCGAGATCGGCCCCGGCGTCGGTGCCAACCTCCGCTACCTGTCGCCGGGAACCACCCTCGTCGCCATCGAGCCCAACCCCTCCATGCACGGCCCGCTGAAGGAGGCCGCCCGCCGCCACGGCGTCGACCTCGACCTCCGCACGCGCCGGGCAGAGGCCACCGGCCTGGCGGACGACAGCGTGGACTGCGTGATCTCGTCGCTCGTGCTCTGCTCGGTGCAGGATCCGGCGGCCGTACTCGCCGAGGTGCGGCGGGTGCTGCATCCGGGCGGCACGTTCCGGTTCCTCGAGCACGTCGTCGCACCCGAGGGCACGCTGGCGCGACAGGCGCAGCGGATGCTCCGCCGCCCCTGGGCCTGGACGTTCGAGGGCTGCTCGTGCGAGCGCGACCTCGCGCAGGCGATCCGCGATGCGGGTTTCGAGAACGTCTGGATCGAGCCCTACCGCGTGCACTCCCCGTTCGTGCCGTTCAACACGCAGATCGTGGGGATGGCCTGGGCGTAGGGCTCAACGGCGCGGGGGCAGGCACTCGATCGGAACGAATCACATTGATGATCGGACGCCATCTCGATGGTTGACTGCGGACCTACCGGCATCCGCGCAGCTCATCGAGGAGAAACGACAATGGCATCGGAATCAGGCCAGAGTGAGCTCGTAGATGTGGCCGACGGAGTCCTCGCCTGGGTCCAGACGGACGGCACCTGGTGGCTCAACAACGCCGGAGCGCTCCACCACGACGGTGCGGTGCTCGTCGTCGACACCTGCGCCAGCGAGCGAAGGACTCGAGCATTCCTCGACGCAGTCGCCGGGGCGACCGACGGGGCGTCGCCTCGGTGGGCGGTGAACACGCACCACCACGGCGACCACGCGTACGGCAACGCCCTCCTGCCTGCGTCCACCGTGCTCGTCGGCCACACGAGGATGCGCGACGGACTTCGTGAGGACTTCATCTTCGACGCCTGCCCCCCGTATTGGAGCCCGACCCCCCAATGGGGAGCCATCGACGCCATCCGGCTGCCCGACCTCACCATCGACGAAGACTGCACGATCTTCCTCGGGGATCTCGCGGTCGAGGTGCGGCACCCGGGCTTCGCCGCCCACACCGACGGCGACGTCGTCGTCTTCATCCCGGATCGGCACACGCTGTTCGCCGGGGATCTCCTCTTCAACGGTCTGACTCCGATGCTCCTCATGGGGTCGCTCGACGGCGCACGGAGGTCGCTCGAATGGATCTCATCCCTGGGAGCCGAACACGTCGTCCCCGGGCACGGACCGGTCATCGGCGCCGCCGAACTCGATCGCGTACTCGACGACCACGACCGCTACTTCCGATTCATCGCCACGACTGCGGCAGAGAACTGGGCGAACGGGTGCACTCCTCTGGAAGCAGCGCAGCGCTGCCAACTCGGGGAGTTCGCAGCGCTGCCCGACTCAGAGCGTCTGGTCTTGAACTTGCACAAGGCCTACGCCGATCTGCAGGGGTCTGCGGTGGATCTTCGAGCCGCGATGGCCGATGCGGTGCTGTTCAACGGCGGCCCGCTTCACACGTCGCTCTGATGCTTCAGGAGAGGTCGAGGACGATCCTGCCGCGGAGTCCCCCGGCCTGCAACCTGCGATGAGCCTGCTGAGCCTCGGAGGCGGGGACGACGTCGGCGACACGCGGATCGAGGACGCGCTCCTCAGCCAGCTGGCGGATCTCGTCGAGCGCGCCGCTCCCGATGGCCTCGATCGAGATGATTGGCGTGACTCGGACGCGGTCGGTGCCGTCCCCCCGGTATCCGCGTACCGTCACGACGGCGCCGCCGTCGCGTACAGCAGGCAGCACCTCCGCACCCTGTACCGAGGCATCCACGAGACCGGCGACGCCGTCGGGATAGACCTCCCGGACGGCAGCGGCGAACCCGGGACCCCGCGGCACGACGACGTCGGCTCCGAGTCGGGAGACGAGCGCGCGGTCCTCGGCGGACGCGTCGGCGACCACGGTGAGGCCGGCGTGCTTCGCCAGCTGCACGACGTAGCCGCCGAGCGCGCCCGCCGCACCTGTGACCGCGAGGACATCTCCTGCATTCAGCGCGAGGGCGCGCAGGGCGAGCCACCCCGTCATGCCATTGAGCGGAAGGGTCGCCGCCTCCGCATGAGTGAGCCCACGCGGCGCCGCGGTCACCGTGGCCTCCGGAACGACGACGTCCGTGCGGTAAGCACCGTGCTCTCCCGAGGGGATCACGAGTGCGATGACCCGATCGCCCACGGCGACCGATGTGACGTCGGGGGCGATCTCGGTCACGACGCCCGCAGCATCCATCCCCGGGACATCGATCGTGATGGGACGATCCGACTGCGCCCGCCCACCGGTACGCACCACCACGTCGGTTGGATTCACCGCCGCTGCAAGCACGCGCAGCCTGACATGGCCGGGCTCGAGCGACTCCGGTCGAAGGCGCACGACCTGGAGCACTTCAGGCCCCCCATAATCGGCAAGTCCGACCGCCATGACGTCGTTGCTGTTCTCGTTCATTCGCTCTCCTTCTCGTGCGGCGGTTGTGAGGGTCCGGTGGAGGGCATCTGCGCATTCACCCGCATCCGCAGCTCCCGGCGCAGGATCTTCCCGGCGGTCGACTTGGGTATGGACTCGCAGAACTCCACCCGGCGGATGCGCTTGTAGGGGCTGACGCGGGCGGCGACGAACGACATGAGCTCGCCGGCGTCCGGCACGTCGTCGCCGCGGGGAACGACGAACGCGACGGGGATCTCACCGGCATCGGGGTGCACTTGTCCGACGACGGCCGCGTCCGCCACGAGCGGATGCGAGATCAGGAGCGCCTCCAGCTCAGCCGGTGGCACTGGATAGCCCTTGTACTTGATGAGCTCCTTGAGCCGATCCAGAACGTAGACGTTGAGGTCGGAGTCGACGGCGACGAGGTCGCCGGTGTGAAGAAAGCCCTCGCTGTCGATGGTCTCGGCCGTGGCCCGCGGGTTGTCGAGGTACCCGCTCATGACGTTGGGCCCACGCACCCACAACTCACCGACCTCGCTGAGGCCTGTGTCGGGCGGCTGGATGAGGCTGCCGTCGAGCCCGACGATCCGATTCTCGGTACCGGGTACGGGTGGGCCGACGCTCCCGCGGGGTGCGCCCTCCCCATGTCCGGCGAAGTGGGAGACGGGGCTCATCTCGCTCATCCCGTATCCCTGCCGAACCCGGACGCCCAGCCGGCGTTCGAGGGCAGCGCTCAGCTTCTCGTCCAGGGGGGCGGCGCCCGAGAAGAGCTCGCGCAAGGTCGAGAGATCGGCTCCGTCGACGGAAGGATGTTTCGCGAGCAGCAGCGCTATCGGAGGAGCGATGAACGCGAACGTCGCGCGCCGGCTCTCAATGAGGCGCAAGAACTTGTCGAGGTCGAACCGCGCCATGGTGACGAGCGTCGCGCGCCGGCGGAGCACCAGGCTGACGAGCATCGTCAGGCCGTAGATGTGGAAGAACGGAAGGACTCCCATCACGACGTCGTCGCGCTCGATTCCCATCCGGTCCTCGATCTGGACGACGTTGGCAACCAGATTGCGGTGACTCAATCGCACCCCTTTCGGATACCCGGTGGTGCCCGAAGAGAACGGGAGGACGACATCGTGCAGCGGCGGCGCCCACGATGTCGGGCCTTCCACCGGCGCTGCGGCCAACTCGGTCACATCGATCACGTGCGCTTCGCGTACTCCTGCATCCCGACCCGCCGCCCGTCCTCTGTCGAGCAGATCGGGATCGCTGATCAGGAACTCCGCTCCCGCTGCGACCAGCTGGCGACTGACGTCCTGCTCGGTCGCCAGCACGGGGATGGGCGTTGCCGTCGCTCCGATCGCGCCTATCGCGTGGAAGGCGATGACGAACCGCGGTGAGTTGGACGCGTGGAGCGCGACCACGTCACCGGCGGCCACTCCCCGATCTGTCAGCGCCCTCGCCGCCGCGGCGATTCTCTCCACCAGCTCGCCGTACGACAGGACTGCGCCCGTCCCGCCGTCCACGATGGCCGGCCGGGCGATGTCGGCTTCCGCCAAGTCGCCCAGGAGAAGCTCCTGGAGAGCCACACAGGGGATCTCGGGATGGGGGAATGGGCTGGAGAACGTCACGTCAGTCGCAGGGGGGTGACGTCGACGCCGGGGACCACCGTCTGTCTCGTTTCGCCCAGCACCCCGCCCCACAGGCTCACGACATCGCCGGGCGACAGCCAGGTGAACTCGGCGGGATCCGCGCCGTCGACATGCTCCAGCAGGCAACCACCGGGCACCGTACCCGAACCGATGACGTCGCCCGGAGCCAGGTCGACCCCGCGCGAGATGTACGCGAGGAGCTCACCGAAAGTCCAGTCCATGAGAGCGAGATTTCCGCGCGTGAGCTCCCGACCGTTGACGGATGCCGCGAGCTCGATCGAGAGCCGGCCGTCACCGTCGCGGAGTGGTTCGAGCTCGTCGGCCGTGATCAGAGCGGGTCCGAGCGTCGTGGCCGCGTCCTTGCTCTTGCCCATGCCGATGCCGAGCGCGAAATCGCGCATCTGGTGATCACGCGCGGTCCAGTCGTTGAACAGCGTGTAGCCGATGATGTGCTTCTCAGCACGGGCGGGGTGAAGATCGCGGCCACCGGCGCCGATGACCGCACCCACCTCGAGCTCCAGGTCGAACATCCGGCTTCCGGCGGCGATGGCGACATCGTCATACGGCCCGAGCACCGCTCCGGCGTTGGTGAAGTAGAACCCCGGCCCGTCCAGCCACGCGGGATCGATGTCACCGGGCATCCGCAGAGCACGCCGCGCGTTCCGGAGGTGATCGAGGAAGCAGAGACCGTCACGCATAGACGTGGGCCTCGGCAACGGCGCAAGCAGACGAACGTCCTCGAGGCGGCGGACCTCGTGCGGAGACCGCCGCGCCGACGCCCCGGCCTCGGCGAGCCCCGACGCACCGAGCTCGACCAGACTCAGCAGGTCCACGCCGGGGCCGAGTCCTCGAATGGAGTCCTCGTCGACGATGCCGGTGCGGACACCGTCACCGCCGTCATACGTCACCCACCGCATCAGCGCACCTCTCCCGGGTTGAGCGACCGCTCAGCGAACGCACTCATCGGCCGGCACCGGCGAGCGCGGCCTGAGCCGCTGCCACGGCCTGCTGATAGAACGGCTGCGCGAGCGGCTCGACGGCCGCCAGAGCGCCCGGCGGCGTACCCGGCAGAGTGCGCCCGGCGGCGCGCACGCGGTCGAGGATGCGCTGGGCCGCCGCATCCGCTCGCCGCGTCACGTCAGTCAGATCCGCGGTGAGGAGTCGACCGTCACGTTTCACGACGCGACCATCGACGAGCACGGTGCGCACATCCGCGGTGGTCGTCTGGAACAGCAACGTCCCGTAGGGATCAATATGCGGATGCTGCTCCAGCGCGGGGCCGCCGACGAGCTGCAGGTCCGCACGCTTCCCCGGCGTGAGGGATCCGATCCGGTCGCTCATACCGAGCGCGGCCGCCGCGTTCACTGTGGCCCAGTCCATGGCCTCTCGCGCCGTTACGGGAACGGATTCGGGCATGGCCGCCGAGTCGAGGATGGGGTCGAAGGCATCGGCGCGCGCGCAGGCCAGCCCGAATCGCAGCTCGTGCCAGATGTCCCCGCTGTTGAGCGATGTGATGTCGGTCGACATCGTCGGCGCGATTCCGTGGCGACGGCATTGGTCGAACACGGGGCGCCCGAAGCCCATGTTCATCTCCGTCTGCACCGAGATGGAGACCTTTCCGCCGCTGCGGGCAAGACGTTCCCAGTCCGCATCGCCGAGGTCGGTGCAGTGCACATGCACGATGTCGGGACCGAGCAGGCCGAGGGCGTCCATCTCCTCGACCCCCCGCACGATGACGCCCCCGAAGACGCACCCGGTGTGATTGACCAGCAGGGCCCCGCGTGCACGAGCTGCTTCCAGCTCTGCGACCGTCATCGCCCAGGGCTGCCCGAAGACCTCCGCCAGGGCGACGCCGAGCGTGAGAAGCCCCTCATCGGCGAAGTAGGTGTCCGCGACTCGATGGAAGTCGGCGATGCGAGCGGCGTGGTCGCCGAAACGGCTGCTGCCCGGAGAGCTTTCGAAGAACCCGTAGCCGAACACTGCGCGGATGCCCGCATCACGAAGGCCGGCCACTGCTCCGTCAGCGTGGGCCGGCGTGTTGTTGCAGTGGGAGAAGTCGAGGATCGTGGTGACGCCGGCGCTGAGCGCTTCGGTGGCCCCGACGAAGTTGCCCAACCGCACGTCTTCCGGGGTGTACTCGGGAGAGATGCCCAACCTCATGCCGAACCAGTAGTCCGCCAAGGTCCAGTCGGCGCAGATGCCGCGGACGAGCGATTGCCACGTGTGCCGATGGGTGTCGATCAACCCTGGCAGCACGAAGTGTCCCGACGCGTCGATGACCTCGGCGTCGGTCACTCCGAGATCGCGGCCCACTGCGGCGATGCGGCCGTCCTCGATCAGAACGTCGCCGACAGGAAGATCCCCGATGTCCGGATCCATCGTCAGCACGTGGCCGCCGTGGACGACCGTGCGATGTGCGCTCATTTCCACCTCCGTTGGTGCGATTGCCTCCCACTAAGCTGCCGGTCGAAGAGCGGCTGATCATCAGCGGATTCGGTTGCGATGAACCGCGAGCCCGGGGCTAGCATGAACGCATCACTTGCGAGGTGGTGGACATGGATGTCCGTGCGTTGCGGTACGCGATCACGCTTGCCGACGAACTCCACTTCGGTCGCGCAGCCAGCCGCCACTTCATAGCCGCTCAGCCGTTCGGCCGAAGGATCCAGGACCTCGAACGCGACCTGGGGACGCGCCTTTTCGATCGCACGAGCAGGCGCGTCACCCTCACGGTCGCGGGGGAGAGATTTCTGCTGCGTGCACGGCGGGTGCTCGCTGACCTGGATGCCCTCGAGGCGCTCGGCGGACAGCGCATCGACGCTCGGGATAGCGGCACACTGCGCGTCGGAGTCCTGGGGTTCGGCCTCGCAGACCGGTGGCGGACGGTCCGCGGCGTGCTGGAGATGCAGCATCCGGGCGTAAGGCTCGCGTTCGTCGAACTGGATTGGCAGAACCAGTACGAACTCGTCCGCACCGGCGATGTCGACGTCGCCATCGTGCACGACGTGGGCGGCGCGGACGGGCTCCGTATCGAACCGGCGCTGCTGTCGCCCCTCGTCGCCGTCGTGCCGCGCGAGTCGGAGCTTGCCGAAGCGGAGACCCTGGACGAATCGGAGTTGGACGATCGGCCGCGCGTGCGGCTCGTCGGCCACGTGGGCCTCGCCGCCTGGGGAGGCGGTCCACCGCGGAGGGGCGACGTGCAGGTTCGCACTCCGAGCAGCCTGCCAGCCGCGGTCGCCGTGACCGGCCATATCGGCGTGCACGGAGAGCAGGCATCGCGATACTTCCCGCACCCCGACGTGCGCTACGTGCCGATGTCCGGACCGGACGCCGTGGTTGCCGTCGCATCGCGGCCCCGGGACGACTCTCCGCTGGTCACGGCTTTCCGCACAGCCGTGCAGGCGAGCGAGCCCGTGCTGCGCCTCGAAGACCGCGCGGAGGCACGGAGCGGGAGCGAGCGGTACTGACCTCGACCGTCAGCGGGTCTTGGGGTGAGCGGCTATGGCGATTGTGTGGGGCGGGCGGGGGTCCATGTCGCTGCGGGGTCCACGGCCTGGGCGATGCGGTGACTGATGGCGCCGAGTTGGCGGGCCTGGTGATCGGTGAGCGGTTCGAACACGAGCTGCCGGACGAGCGCGTGGTGCGCCGGCGTCGACCGGGCCACCAGATCGCGTCCGGAGTCGGTGAGCACGGCGAGCGTCACTCTGCCGTCGGCGGGATCGATCTCGCGACGAACCCATCCCTTCTGCTCCAATCGTGAGGTCGCGCGGGAAAGCCGAGAAAGCGTGCTGCTCGCGTAGCCGGCCAGGGTACTCAAGCGCAGCGTGTGATCAGGAGCCGCGTCGAGCGCGAAGAGCAGGCCGTGCTCGAAGTGGGTCAGGCCGCTGTCGCGCTGGAGCTGCGCGTCCAGTGCTGCGGGGAGTCGCACGAGGAGCGTCGCGAGGGATGCCCACACCTCGAGCTGGGCCTCGGTGAGACCGGATGGCGTAGAGGGTGTCGTCACGGAATGAGGCTATGACACGGCCGAGAACGTCAGTCACGCCACGCCAAGACACTTGCTCAAGCAAGTGAACCGTGTCTAAATTTACTTGCCCAAGCAAGTAAACGTGGTGCGCGTCGCATCGAAGAGGAGAGGCACATGGAACTGCAGCTGCAGGGCAGGACGGCGTTTGTGAGCGGATCGACCCAGGGGATCGGCTTCGCCATCGCGTCCGCGCTCGCCGCGGAAGGCGTGCGGGTGATCGTGAACGGGCGATCCTCGGGTCGCGTCGACGCGGCCGTGGCCAGACTCCGCGAAGCTCACCGCGGAGTCGATCACCTCGGGCTCGTCGCCGACTTCGCGTCTCCCGACGAGGTGGTACGGCTGTTGGAGGATCTGGGTGACGTCGACATCCTCGTGAACAATGTCGGGCTCTTCGGGCTGGCGGACTTCGGATCCATCTCCGATGACGAGTGGGCCCGGTACCTCGACGTGAACCTGATGAGCGCAGTTCGCCTGTCGAGACACGTGGTGGGCGGCATGCTGCAGCGCGGGTGGGGACGGATCCTGTTGATCAGCAGCGAATCCGGGGTCAATGTACCGGCGGACATGGTGCACTACGGCGTGACCAAGGCGGCGATGATCGCTCTCGGCAACGGGCTCGCGAAGCTCACTCGCGGCAGCGCCGTCACCGTCAACACTGTGCTGGGTGGGCCCACCTATTCCGACGGCGTCGCGGCGACCGTCGAGTCCATCGCGCACGCGCAGTCCGCTCCCGTCGAGGCCGTGAAGGCGGCGATCATCGGACAGAACGCGACCACACTGCTCCATCGGTTCATCGCCCCATCTGAGATTGCGAACATCGTGACCTATCTCGCCAGCCCTCTGGCATCCGCCACCAACGGCGCCGCGGTCCGGGCTGACGGTGGCGTTCTCACCGCGATGCTGTAGCCACGCACGCGCGCGCAGCCGCCTGCAGCAGCGAGCACCGGTCCGAGTAGATGCGGGCGACATCTTCGGGGCGGTAGCGGATCTTCGCCGCCCTGCCGCGTGAGGTCGTCGAGATCGGCCCCGGCGTCGGCGCGAACCTCCGCTCCTTCTCGCGGGGAACCACCCTCAGGCCGCATCAGCGGCTCTGCTCGCCCGCGCGAAGCGCCGGCCGAGACTGTCCGCCCAGCGGAGTCAGCCGGTCCTGGTGGAAGAAGCGCGACGCGCGAGCTCGCACGCGGCTCACGAGGTGCACGCGGCCATCCCGGTCGGGCCGGGCGACGAAGGGCTCGACCGGTGCGGGACCGACGAGCCGATCGCGGTCCTGCGCGTCCAGCTCGCGGTGGACTTCCAGGTATCCGCCGCCCGGGAGCCGCACGATCCGGCCGGTCTCGTAGCCGTGCAGCAGCATCTCGCGCTCCTTCTTCTGGAGGGCGACGCACACGCGACGGGTGACGTCGAACGCGACGATCGGCCCGAGGGGCACGAGCACCTGGAAGGTGGTGATCACGCCCTCCAGCGGGAAGCTCAGCTGGGTGGCGATCACGTCGGCACCGCCCGCACCCCAGAGCACCCCGAAGAAGACGATGCCTGCGACTCCGATGCCCGTGCGGATGGGCACGTTCCGCGGCCGATCCAGCGTGTGGTGCTCACGGGAGTCGCCGCTCACCCATTCCTCGACGAACGGATACACCGCCACGAGGAAGAGGAATGCGCCGACGACGAGGAGCGGCACGATGACGGCGAGCGTCCAGGTGCGGTCGAGCCACTCGAACTCCCAGCCCGGTGGCACCAGGCGCAGTGCTCCATCGAGGAACCCGGTGTACCAGTCCGGCTGGCTCCCGGCGGATGCGTCGCCGGGAGACGCCGGGCCGTACAGCCACACGGGAGCGATCGTCACGGTGCCGCCGATGAGGAAGAGCAGACCGGTCGTCGCGGCGAAGAGCCCGCCGGCACGGACGGCGAAGTTCGGCCAGGCGGGGACCGTGCGGTCGTTCCCCGGGAACTGCGCCGGCTCGTGGGCGTACGCGTCTCGCCACCGCCAGATCAGCAGCACGACGAGCAGCACGCCCGCGCCGAGGTGGAGCGGATACAGGTTCTCGATGATCTGCCCGGGGAACTCACCCCCGAACAGCAGCCGCGACAGCCAGGTGCCGATCACGGGGATGCCGAGCATGATGCCCTCGACGATTCGCAGTCCGGTCCCGGAGAGCATGTCGTCCGGCAGCGCGTAGCCGCTCCAGCCGCCGAGGAGCGCGGCGATCAGGAGCCCGAACAGCAGCAGCCACGACAGACGGCGGGGCCGGCGGAACGCGCCCGTGAAGAACGCGACGACCAGCTGCAGCATGATCGCGGCCGGCAGGAGCAGCGCGGCCCAGTGGTGCGTCTGGCGCAGCAGGATCCCTCCGGGCATCTCGAACGAGATGAAGAGCGTCGACTCGAGGGCCTTCGACATCTCCGCCCCGGCCAGCGGCACGTAGGGGCCGTGGTACGTCACGGCCCCACTCGACGGCGCGTACGCGGACATCAGGATGACGCCGGTTACGAACAGCACGAAGACGCACGCGAGTGCGATCACGCCGAACATGTTCGTCCAGTGCAGCGGTGCTCGCCGCGCCCCGAGCTTCGTGCGGCGAGCTTGCAGCCACCGCCCGGCGGCCGAGTGGATGACGACGCGCTCGAGACGGTCGGTGAACGACGGATGCGGCATCCGGTCGAGAATCGTTGGCATTGTGTGCCTCCTGCCCTCACCTGTGAGACACCGCCCGGTGCCGTTCTGTGACAGGCATCCGCCCCCTTAACCCCTCTCCTCACGGGTCAGAGCCCACTCGTACCGGTCGAGCCGGAAGCGCACGTAGAAGATCAGGAAGAAGATGAGCACGCCCATCGCCATCCACGGACCGACCGTCCGCATGATCACGAATTCGGATACCGAGGCGACCGTGAGATGCCACCCCTCCCACCCGGCGATACCGAGCTCGACCACGGCCCACACCGCGGTGACGTGGGCTGCGACGCGCCGGTAGACGGGGTGGTCGGGAGTCAGCCGGCGATACGGCGTCACGAGTGGGATCAGGAACGAGGCAACAGGCCTGCGCGTGAAGGCCGTGGCCCCGACCGCGACCGCGATCAGCGCGCTGAGAGCCACGCCTGCGCCGAAGTAGACCACGTGCGACTGGGTGAGGATGCCGGCGACCGCCTTGAGCACCACGTATGTGAGACCCAGGGGCAGGAGGATCCCGGTTCGGCGGCCCGCCATCCGGCGGACGACGATCAGGACGACCGTGAGGACGCTGGCCGCGATCATCGCCGGAACGAGGCCCAGCCACGCGTCGAAGGCAAGGAATGCCGCCGTCGGCAGCAGCGATATCAGAGCCGGCACAAGCGGCGGGCGGCGGATCGCGATGCTTGAACCGGACATGGGTCAAGTCTCGTGAGACGCCCCCGTTGTCGAATCCACCGATCGGTGTACCCCGCGTCGCACTTCCAGTGGATCGCAACTTCCTCGTTCGGCACGTCAGGCGCTCACGCTGCCCGATCCAGCCGACGCAGGCGGTACTTCTCCGCCGTCAGGCGATTCGTCCGCCGATACCTGGCGAGCTTCTTGTCGCTGGCGCCTAAACGGTGACGGGAGCGTCGACCTTCGCGCGGACGTCCACCGCCTCAAGCGGCCTGCCCACAAAGCGCGCCGTGTCCGACACGGCGGCGATGAGCAGGGCGACGAGTCGTTCGTCTGGGTCACCGACGCAGGCCCGCGCGATCCCCTCCACGGCGCCGCTCACGATTTCTCGGCACTGTCGCACGGTCATGCCGGGGCGACCCCGACCGACTTTCGCGATGAACTGAATGGCCCAGGCGTCGGCGGCGGGGGCGGTGCGGAGGGCGGCGTCCGCGAGTTCGCGCGACTCCGCGGCACGCTCGTCGTCCCGTTCCGCGAGCGCCGTGAGCGCGACGCGCAGCCCCACCGCCTGCGAACGCTGGCGCTCCTCAGCGGCGACGGGTAGGGCCGCGCTGGCAGCTCGCACGGCGAGTAGGACGTCGAGCAGCGGGTCGTCACTTGTCAGGCCGACGACGGAGGGAATGAGCGCAGTGAGCCGGGCACGGCCGGCTTCGCTCGTGCGGTCGTTCACCATCCGTGCGAGGTGAGCGAGGGTGGCGTGCGTACACGCCGGATGGTCGCTCCAACGCTCTCCCGCGAGGTACGACGCGAACTCCATGAAGCACGCACCGCGCCGAGGCGAGCGGTGCCGGCCCGGGGAGAGGATCGGCACCACGTCCGGATGAGGCATCCTGTTGTGCATCGGATCTCCTCTCTCCGTCCACTGTGCGCCCGCTGCATCTGTGGTTCAAGTGCCTCGGCCAGATGTCCGTAGCCGACCCATCCCCGGGTGCCGCCTGCGCGCTGCGGGCAGCGCCCTCGACGCCATGAACGGAGTGCAGATTGGCTATGCGAGAGTGTCCATCGCCGATCAGTACCTCACGTCACAAGTCGTCCGACGGTCTGATTGCGAAAGGCGTCACGTGAACGTGTCGAATTCGCCGCGCACCGCGGCAGCCACGGCCTCGCCGTCGATGTACTCCGCATCGAAGTGGATGCCGCAGCACAACTGGCCGGCGTAGGAGACGGCCGCCACACCCAACCGCACGTTGGCCGCGAGCACGGCGACGGGCCAGATCTGCGACAACGCGGCGCCCGCCAGCCCGATGCGGTGATCGGGTCCCGGCACGTTGGTGACGAAGCCGCCCACCAGGTGCTGGCTCATCGCGATGCGATCCATGATGCGTGCGCCCACGGGCCCGCGCATCATTTCGAGCGTGCCCTGCCGGCGCGCCTGGACCTTCTGCACCCGGGTCTGGGCCGCGATCAACGTCAGCGCGTCGTCCGGCGAGGGGGCCGTGAGCGGCAGCCGCACCAGCATCACACCGACCTCGTTGCGGGTCCCGGTCTTGCGCGGGAGCGCGACCGGAACCGATACCGGCAGTCGGGAGGGAACGGAGCCGCCCGATGCGCTCAGCGCGGCTCGGTACCCCGCAGCGGCGACGGCAAGCACGACGTCGTTCACCGTGGCGGATGCTCGGTGTGCTCGCTCTGCTATGACACCGAGGTCGGCGTCCACGAAGATCACGCCGTGACGGTCGCTGCGCTCACCCAGCAGAACCGACTCCGGCAGGCCGTGGGCAGCGAGCGTCGTGGCGATCCGCCGTATCCCGATCAGAAGGCGGCGGAGCCGAATCCCTGGAGGAGACGCCACCGGCTCTGGCGGGAGCCACACGGTGGGCGGCGTGGCCGCCGGGCCCGCAGGTGCCGAGACGTCTTCCAGCAACCGCCGGATCAGGTCGGCTGCGGCCATGCCATCGGCGATGGCGTGGTGAATCCTGAGGATCATGGCGCCACCGCCGCCCCGCCTCGGCGCCACGAGAAGCTCCCAGAGCGGTCGAGTGCGGGGCAGCGGTTCGGCCATCAGGTTCCCACAGTGCCGCTCGAGATCATGCAGGCTGTCGATTGCGGGAAGAGCTCGAACGTGGAGTGCGATGTCTGGGTCCTGGTCTCGCCACTCGTGCCATCGGCCCACCCGGGATGGCACCTGGCGCAGCGCCGGAAGGTCGGCGACTCGGCGTGCCACGGCGGTTCGAACAGCGTCCAGATCAAGCCGTCCACCTGGCCGGACGAAGCCACCTGAGGTGAGCATCCCTGCGACGAGGAAGACGTTGACCTGCCCGGCATGGTCGAGAACCAGATTGGCCTCGTCGACCGCTCGCAATGCTCGGTCCCGGTGCACGAGTCCTCCGTCAAACGGGCGAACTCATGACCGAGGCGACCCGGGCGATGGCACCCTGGAGGATTCGCTCTCCGCATTCAACCCCAGAAGAATCCGCGCGAGCAGAACGGACTGCACGACGATGCCCACGACACACCCGAGAATGGCGAACCCGGTCACCACCCGCGCGACTGTGGCCCAGTCGATGGGGCTGGTCTCGAAGGCGAAGGGGAACACGCCCCATAGCTGTGTGAGGAACACGAGGCTCACCGTTGACGTGATGATCTCTCCGAGCGCACGGACCCAGCGAAGATCGAAGACGAGGTTCGCCAGGTTGACAAGCACGCCGACGACGAGCGCGGCATTGAGGAAGACGACGACGGATGCTGCTGCTCGCGTCACGAAGGGGAGCGCCTCCCATCCGGGCCACCAATTGACCAGCGTGAGCAGAATCGCATTGACGACGACCGCGACCGAATAGCCGATACGACGGCCGACCGCCGACCCCGCGCGATGCTTCGGTTCTCTCGTGGTCATGCATCGACCTTGCGTCTGACAACTGCTCGTCGCAGGGTCGAAAGTCCCGGATAGAGCAGCCTGAACGACTGTGATCTGCCGCGATGCTGTGACTCCCGGGTTTGCGCGATCGTTGCGCGAACCCGAACTCTACGAGAGAGGTTTCGCCTGCGATCCCAGCGCTTCTAGCGCAGCGCACGAAGCCCCATCCGTGCGAGTCGAGCCACCACATCGTTACTCCGGCCCCGTGATCGACGAAGTCACACAAGCCTGGCCGGATGGCGTGGACGGCGAGTGGGTCCGGCTGGGCGTGGAGAACGTGGGGAAGACTGCCGCGATGGGGTGTGTGGGCCGCCTCAGCGAGGTGCACACGGACGGCGTGCTGCGCCCGGATGTCGATCCGGTGCAGTTGCGCTGGGCGGGCGTTCCCCGCTCCCGAGGCTTCGCGCCGCTCGACCTGCGGCCGGGTCAGCGGGAGTATCTGAACGTCGTCATGCGTCACAGCGATGGCGCGTGGCACCTCGCCACCTTCGAGGATCCGGACTTCGATCGGGCGTTTACGACGGATCTCGCAGTGGGCGCGCGCCACGAGCTCCACATCGCCGTGTTCGCTGGGAATGCGAGGGCCGCCGCGGTCCTGACGGTGGACGGGTCCAGCGGAACCGTCGCGATCACCCTTCGCTGACGGGTGACCGCCACGAGGTCAGGGGCCGAACTGCCGGCCCTCGAGGACCACCTCCGTTTCGAGCACGAAGTCTTCGGCGCTTCTGCCGAGGGCGACCCGATAGGTGCCATCGTCGATTCGCCACTGACCGGCGGCGCCGTCGAACCGCGCGAGCACCCGGGGGTCGGCGGCGAGAGACACCTGCCGGGATTCTCCGGGCTCGAGCTCTACGCGTTCGAACCCGAGCAGACGACGACGTTCATCGCCGGCGGCTTCGGTGAGGTAGATCTGCGGAACGTCAGCGCCGGCTCGGTCGCCGGTGTTGGTGACGGTGAATGTCGCGGTGATCGTGTCACCACCATCGACGTCGAGGTCGCTGTACTCGAACGCGGTGTAGCTCAGGCCGTGACCGAACGCGTACATCGGCTTCGCGCCGGTCTTCGCGTGCCAACGGTAGCCGATCTCCGCACCCTCCGTGTACTCGATCGTGACCGGGGTGCCCCACGGCGTGCCCAACCCGGGAAGCTCCGGCCGCGGGTGCTGATCGAGGCTCTCCGGGAACGTGATCGGCAGGCGTCCCGACGGGTTCACCGCGCCGCTGAGCACCTCGGCGATCGCGCGTGCGCCGGCCTGCCCGGGGTACCACGCTTCCACGATCGCCTTCACCTTGCCGCGCCACGGCATGGACGCCGGGTTGCCGGTCTCGAGCACGACGATGGTGTTCGGGTTGGCATCCGCGACCGCGTCGATGACCGCGTCCTGGCCCCAGGGCAGCGACAGGTCGGCGCTGTCGAACCCTTCACCTTCCACGCGGATGCCGAAGGCGATCACCACATCGGACCGCTTCGCCGTCAGCGCCGCCTCTGCGGGCGTGTATCCGGGGTCGAAGTCGAACGTTGCGTTCGGGAGCGCCTTCGTCAGCTCCTCCAGCGGCGACGGCTGGAACAGGAACAGATTGCGGTGCTTGCCCATCACGCCCGCGCCGCCGATCTTGATGACGCCGGCGAACCCGCCCACCGGGGCGACGGCACCCGAGCCGGTGCCGCTGATGACCCCTTGCTGCGCGTAGCCGCCGATGACGGCGATCTTGAGCGGCTCGTCGGTCGGCAACGGCAAGGCCCGGTCGTTCTTCAGGAGCACGATCCCCTGGCGAGCGCCCTCGAGGGCGATCTCGTCGTGCCTGGCCATGTCGACCTCGGGCGTCGGCCCCCATTGGTCGGCGGCTACGGTGAACAGTGCCCGCAGCATCCGCCGCACCATGTCGGACAGGCGTTCCTTGGGCAGATCCCCTCGCTCGTGCGCCGCACGCAGCTCGTCCGTGAAGGGCTCTTTGCCCCACAGCATCGTGTCGGCCTGGGCACCCGACTCCTGATCGAGGCCCTTGAGCGCGAAGTCCCACTCGGGCGTCGCACCCCAGTCGGACATCACATAGCCCCGATAACCCCACGCCCCCTTGAGCACCTCGTTCAGCAGGTGACCGTTCCCGCCCGCATACTCGCCGTTGATCTTGTTGTAACCGCTCATGATCGCACCCGGCTGCGACCGCTCGATCGCGATCTGGAATGTCAGCAGATCGGACTCGCGATGCGCATCCGGATCGATGACCGCGTCCAGCCAGTGCCGGTTCGTCTCGTTGCAGTTCAGCGTGAAGTGCTTGAGGGTGGACACCACGCCCTGACTCTGGATGCCGTTGACCTGCTCCGCGGCAAGCACCGCGCTCAGGTACGGGTCTTCGGAGTAGTACTCGAAGTTGCGGCCGTTGCGCGGGTCACGCGCCAGATTGCACCCGCCGGCCAGCTGCACGTTGAAGCCCCGGCTCCGCGCCTCCCGCGCGATCGCCACACCGCCCTCCCGCACCAGCTGCGGATTGAAGCTCGACCCCAACGCGACCAGAGCCGGAAACGCCGTCGCACCCTCGTCGTCAGGTCGATAGCCGGGATTGGTGATGCCCATGCTGGCGTCGCTGCTCTGGATCGCAGGAATCCCGAGCCGCGGGATGCCGGGCGTGTACCCGGCGCTCATGTTCGTGACGTCCTCCGGGATGCGTGGATCGCGTCCACCCACGGCGCTGTCGGGGATGTATCCGAGCAGGCTGATGAGCAGCGAGAACCGCTCGTCGTCCGTCAGCTGTTCTTCGACTTCGCGCGCTCTGCGGTCGGCGTCGTCCGGCGTGGCGGCCGCCTTCTCATCGATCGTCGTCGTCATTTCTGACCCCCTTCGACCGTGCGGCCCCGGCCAGCGCCAGGCCGCTCGACCGGATTGTAGACCCGTGGCGGGAAGCTGCGGGAGAGCCTCCGCAGAAGCAGACTCGCGTCAAAAGGCCGCCCGACGGCACGCAACACGTGACCGTATGACAGAGCTACGGCCTGCGATCCCCGTGTTCCGAAGACCGACGGAAGCTTGCCTCAGTCCGCGAGCGCCTGGAGGACCAGACGGCCTTCATCCGATCGCTGATGGAGACCCACGATTCGTCCGGAGAACACGCCCTTGATGGCGCAGAGGAGAGCTTGCGCTCTGACGTTGGAGGCCCAGCACCCGCACGTCCGCGACCAGACACTGATCGGGCGTCCTTCGCGGCCGGCTCGCGGACGAGCGGGTCAACGCGAACCGAGAAGGGTGACAGCTGTGTCAGATCACCGGCGTCGACCCGGTCGGGCATCCGCTGGGGGCTGCGCGACGAGATCCACGACTGTCGGTAACCCGCCTCGATCGCCGGGCCGGAGGGCGAGGCACGTCGGCGTCGCCCGCGCCCCCGTTGTGCTCGATAATGAGCTGACCCTCGCTGATCGCATCGGGCAGGATGTCGCGCTCGATTGTGGTCTTGAGCGGAACCTCCTTGACGAAGCAGAGGAGCAACATCGCGATCACTGCCAGCGGCACCATCCCGAGGAACAGCGGAGCGAGCGCGTCGTTGTAGCCATGCGCGACGATCGAGTGCAGCCGGTTAGGGAGTGAGAGCACGCTGTGCGGTGTGAGGGAGCTGATATCGCCGACCCGAGCCGATGCACCGGCGGGAAGCCGTTCGCCGATGATGGCGACGAGCCGCACCGCGAACAGGCTTCCGATGACAGCGCTGCCGAGTGAAGCACCGATCTGCCGGAAGAAGTTGTTGGCCGCCGTCGCCGTGCCCACGACCCGGTCCGTGAACGAGTTCTGCACGACGAGCACGAGGATCTGCATGTTGACACCCAGCCCGATGCCCATCGTTCCGAGGTAGCTGCAAAACAGCCACAGCGGGGTTTCGGGAGTGAGCGTGCGCAGCAGTGCGAGCGCACCCGCGATCAGCGCCGTTCCCGCGATCGGCATCCACTTGTAGCGACCGTACGCGCTCACGAGCCAGCCGCTGCCGACCGACGAGACGAGCATCGCGCCCATCATCGGCACCATGAGAATGCCGGCCATCGTTGCATCCGCCCCGAGAGTCATCTGCAGATAGGTGGGGAGATATCCGTTCACGCCGAACATCGTCACGCCCACGAGTAGCGCGGCTGCCGTCGTGAGGTTGAAGTTGCGGTCGTGGAACAGCCCCGGCGGGATGATCGGCTCGGCGGCCCGGCGCTCGACGAACACGAACAGCGCCGCCAGGATCACGGTCGTCGCGATGAGGCACAGGATGACCGGCGAGTTCCACGCGTAGTCGTTGCCGCCCCACGACGCCACCAGAATGAGGGACGTGGTGGCGCCGGCCATCGTCATCACGCCGAGCACGTCGATCTTCGGCTTGGAGTTGCTGCCCTTCGGCAGATGCAGCAGCCAGATCGCCGCGGCGAGGGCGAGGAGGCCGAGCGGTACATTCATCCAGAACGCCCAGCGCCAGTCGAACTGCTCTGTGAGCCACCCGCCCAGCAGCGGACCCGCGACGGACGACACGGCGAACACCGCGCCCATGATGCCCATGTACTTGCCGCGCTCGCGCGCCGGGACGACGGCGGCGATGATGGTTTGCGACAGGATGATGAGGCCGCCGCCGCCGATGCCCTGCACAACGCGGCCCACGATGAGGATGCCCATGTCGGGGGCGAGTGCGCCGATCACCGAGCCCACCATGAAGAGCACGATCGCTGCGATAAGGGGGACCTTGCGGCCGATGAGGTCGCTCATCTTGCCGTAGATCGGCATCATGATCGTCGATGCCAGGATGTACGCCGTCATGACCCAGAGCATCTGGTCTACGCCACCGAGCTCGCCGACCATTGTCGGCATAGCGGCGCTCAGCGCGGTCTGACTAAGCCCGGCGAGGAGCATCGCGAGAATGAGCCCGAAGAACAGCAGGAAGATGCCACGACGGGATGCGTGAGACTGCTTGCGGATTGCTCTGGCGGTCATGGAAGTATCCGCAGGACCTGTCGGAGGGTGTGGAGCGTGCCCTCGATCCGAGGATCGATCTCGGCCGGATCCCCGTGCGACTCGACGCCCTTTCGGATACTCAGGCGCAGCACGCTGTCGCCGACGACCACGAACGCGAGCGGGGCGTCAATGTCTTTGAGCCGGTCGAAGGTCCTCAACGTCCGCATCCGTTCGGCCACAACCACGGCGGTGGGCTGCTCGACGCCGATCAACCTCGCCCACTGTCGCTGGATCAACGGGGGATGCTCCCTCAGGAGCGCCCGGCGGCGGGCGATGAGCTCGTCCTCTCTCGGCCAGAACACCCCGAGGAGTGGCCGCAGAATCTCGCGGACACGACCGCAATGCTCCCTTTGCGCGCGGGAAGCGCGGAGTCGCCCGCAAACGGCGCGATGCGCTGCATCCCACAGAACGGACGACGTTCACATCGTCATGGATGGCGCCCGTCACGGTCACGTCGCGTCTCGCGTGAACTGTGTAGTCGCCGCCCGTGCCGTCTTATCGGTGACCACGTTCACAACCGACGGCACACCGCTTTCCGCGGCTCGGGTGAGGGCGGGAAGCAGGTCTTCGATCTTCTCCACGAACTCACCGTGACCACCCAACGCCTCGGCCACCAGATCGTATCGGGAGTACCCGAGCTCTCGGCCAGCCTTGTATCGATCCGTTGCAGTCCATCCGCCGTTGTTGCTGATGACGGTGATCACCGGGAGGTTGTGCCGCACTGCAGTGTCGAATTCCATGGCGTTCATGCCGAACGATCCATCACCGTGAAGCACGACGACCTGCTTGTCCGGGCGCGTCGCCTTCGCGCCGACCCCGAACGGAAGTCCGACGCCCATCGTGCCCAGAGTCCCCGAGTTGAGCCTGTGACCTGGATAGAAGGTCGGGATCGTCTGCCGCGCGTAGGTCAGAATCTCCTGTCCGTCCACGCACAAGATCGCATCTCTGTCGAGAAAATCGCGAACAACCCGGCACAGCTCGATCGGATGCATCGCCGGGCTGGAGTCGAAATCGGCCTGCTCGGCCCGCGAACGCTTCTCCTCGGTGACGCTCTTGAGTCGATTCGTCCAATCTTCATGCCTCGGATTCTTACCGGCGCTGAGGTAGGCGTCGTGGAGCTGCGAGATGACCGAACGCACATCACCCAAGAGCGGGACATCGATGTGACGGCTGCTTCCAAGCTCGCTCGCAGAATTGTCGATCTGCACGACCTTGACATCAGGCTTGAAACGCGGAGGCTGTATCCGACTCGTCGCATAGTTCAGCGGTGCGCCGGCGACGATGACGAGATCAGCTTCCCTGAACGCACTGGACCGGGCCTCGAGCAATGCGAGTTCGTGGTCTTCAGGGATCAATCCGCGCGCCTGGGGCATCACGTATACCGGGATGCCGGTGTCGTTCAACCACTTCTGCAGCACGTCACCCGCTTCGGACCAGAGCGCTCCGTTCCCGGCGATCACGACCGGACGCTCCGCGGCGGCGATCAGTTCGGCCGCCTCTCTCACCGCGTCAGCATCCGCCAATGACCTCAGGGGACCGTCGACTGTATACGCCGACACCGGGAGAACGTCTTCGCGTGACACCTTTCCATACAGCACGTCACCCGGCAGATCCACGTACACGGGTCCCGACGATGGACCCAGCGCGCGCGCAAAGGCCTTGGTGAGTATGTCCGGGATCCGGCGCGTTTCCTGTACCCTCACAGACCATGTCGTCACCGGCTCGGCCAATCTCACTTGATCCAGTTCTTGAAAGCCTCCGCGACCGTAGTCCGACATTCTCGATGATCCGCCGAGAACGACGACGGGCACGCCGTCGGCATACGCATTCGCAATGCCCGTCAGCGTGTTCGTGAAACCGGGCCCTGAACAGCACATCGCCAATGCGACCCGTTGCCTGAGGACCGCCGACGAGTGTGCCATCATCACCGCAGCCTGCTCGTGTCGGACGTCTACCATACGTGTGCCCAACCGCTCCATCTCGTTGGCGAGATCGATGGTTGGGCCGCCCATCAAGAAGTAGCAGTCATCAATACCGTATGCACGAACGGTCTCAGCGACCAGCTCGTATCCGCTCACCATGTCATTACCACTCATCAGTACCTTCGTCTCCGCGCGCTCACAGCACGCATCGCTAACCGCTCGCGTCCCGAACGGCATTCGGCAGCGTGGAAGCCGCCCTTAGATCACTCCGTCGGATTCGAGCTGGTCCAACTCAGCGTCGGTGACATCCACGAGGGTCGACAGGACCTCGCGAGTATTAGCCCCCAGAGTGGGTGCGGCTACGATCGTGGGCTTCCAGCGAGACATCTTCACCGGCCACCCGGGCATCTTGTATTCGCCGCGGTCCGGACGGGACACCTTGACGAACGCGCCGTTGGAGTTCAGATGCGGATCTTCGGCGAGTTCTGCAGGATTCATGACAGCACCGGCCGGAACCCCCGCACCCGCGAGAGCATGAACTGCCTCGATCTTCGTACGCTGCCCAGTCCACTCCGAGATGATCCCATCGACGATCTCCCTGTGTTCCCAGCGGCTCTCTGCCGTCGCGAAGCGGGGGTCGCCCTTCAGATCCTCTCGACCGATAGTCTCCAGAATGCGGTCCCAATGCCGACTCTGGGGCGTCCTCGACGCATACACGTATATATAGTCGTTTGGTCCACCTGGCTTGCAGACATAGAGACGCGCCGGAGCCGCCTTCAGGCCCATACCGCTGCCGGCGCGTTCAACAGGGCGATCACCGGCCGATATCGTCCGAGAATACGAAATGCGACAGAAGTTGATCATCGCTTCCTGCATGGATACCGACACCTTCTGGCCTTCCCCGCTGGTATCCCGCTCTCTGAGGGCAGCGAGGATACCGATCGTGAGATGCAGACCGCTTCCCGTATCAGCCATAGTCGGTCCAGGACGCACCGGCGTCCCGTCCGGAAGACCAGTGATCGCGATGGAGCCGCCCATCGCCTGCCCGATCGGATCCATTGAAAGGTAGGTGCCATAAGGACCCTCCGGGTCGTAGCCCTTGATGGTGCCGTAGATGATGCGAGGGTTTATGGCCGCAACATCGTCGTAGCTCAGCCCCAGGCGCTCAATCGACCCTGGTCCGAAGTTCTCCACAAAGACGTCGGCAGTCTCGATCAGTTTCCTGATGATCTTCTTTCCCTGCTCGCTTTTCAGGTCCAGGGCGACACTCTGCTTATTCGCGTTCAGCAGCAAGAAGTATGGCGAATCAATGCCCGGGATATCGCGAGAGGATATGCGCCCCTGCTCTCCGTACCGAGGCGACTCGATCTTGATGACCTCCGCACCGAGCCATGCCAGGCTCTGCGTACACGAAGTTCCTGCCTCATATTGTGTTAAATCAACAACCCGAATACCAGAAAGGGGTGACAAATCCATCTCCTCCGCTCAAGACTGCGCGACACTTCCTCGCAACGCGCTGCACTACTCGATTGTGACGTCCAACTGATCTCAAGTACCGCTGGTCGTCGAGACCAAACCCAGCCCAAGCCTGATCTAGCTAATACCTGGCATCTATCCCAACTTTTTTCCCAGGGGTGCGCCATTGTCCACCCACGCAAGATGGTCACGAATCACCGCTGAGAAACCGCCAGGATTATCGACGTGAACCATATGCGCTCCCGGAATACTGAACATGCGACTGTGGGGCAGTTCGGCATGCAGCGCATCGATGGCTCCTTCGCCGACTCGGTCCTGCTCACCCTTCACGAGGGTGACCGGCCGATCGATACGTGATAATCGGCTCCGCGTGTCGTGCTCCGACATCGCAGCGATCACGTCCGCATAAGCATCCGCAGAGAACTCCTGCATCGTGTTCTCGATGTGTGCGACGGCATCGGGCACGCGTTCTCGCGCGCTCCGGCGAAACCATCGGCCGATCGCCGGTTCGATGTACGGGCCCATTCCCCGTGTGCGCATCTCCTCCGCGTTCGATCTCATCCGCTGACCGTCCTCTGACGCCGCGGTCGTGCACGCAAGCACCATCGACCTGACCGATTCGGGATGCCGCAAGGCGAGGTACTGGGCGATCACTCCGCCGAATGCCACGCCGACGACATCCACTTGTGTCGGCACGACGGACCATATTTCGTCGGCCACACCTTCCAGCGTCAATCCGTCCTGGGCGCGTCCGCGGTCGCCGTGTCCCGGGTATACCCAGGCCCGCGCGGGCGGCAGATCCATCCATTGCCACACAAGAGCATCCTGCGTGACTCCGGGAAGAAGCAGAAGCTCCGCGGTCATCGGCACGGCCTCTCGTCGGGGTCAACTCGTGGTGGGTATCTCTTCGTATACATAACGCTGGCCCCCCAAACGCAACCGGCCGATCCGCTTGGTCCATTCCGTGTGATTTGCAGCGCGCGTCGTGTACAGCTCACCCTTAAGCGTGTCAAGGGATTCAAGCTCATAGATCGCCAGATAGTTCAGGGCTTCCTGGTGCTCGAACTCACCCTCTACCGCCTTGAACCGTCGTGCGACAAGAAAACCGGGACATTCGAGTCGCTCAGGCACATGCTCTTCGTTGTACCAGCGGTTGAACTCCTCGTCGTGCTCCGGCTCAACCGCCATCGTTACGGCCATTATCGCTCTGGGCTTCGTGCTCATATCAACTCCTGATTCTTGCTTGAATGGAAATGTGTTCTGATGGGATGGCGTGAATCACATGATGCGTCCACGCCCTGTCCTGATTGCGACTGCCTTTGTTTCCACATAGTCCTCGATTCCTTCGTTCCCGCCCTCACGGCCTTGCCCGCTGTTCTTGAATCCTCCGAACGGCAGCTCGGGTCGGTTGGGCATGACCTCGTTGACGCCGATCACGCCGAATTCGAGCCGCTCCATCGCGCCCCAGAGAACATCGAAGTCTGCACCGAAGACGTAGGCCGAGAGGCCGTATGTCGTGTTGTTCGCCTGCGCGATGACGTCGTCGTCGTCGGTGAACTCGAAGACCGGAAGCACCGGACCGAATGTCTCTTCCTTGCTGATGATCATGCTCTCGTCGACTCCGGCCAGCAGCGTCGGCTCGAAGAATTCGCCGCGCAGCGTGGCGTCGTCCGGATGCCACCGCGAACCCCCTGCGAGAACCTCTGCGCCACGTTCCCGCGCGTCGGCGACGTGGCGCTCGACCTTCTCCAGACCGTTGGCATCGATCAGAGGACCGATCGACGTCTCCTCGTCGAACCCATGACCGATCTGCAGACGACCGATCCGCTCACGCAGCCCGGCGACCACTTCGTCGCGCACATCGGAGTGCACGAACAACCGGTTGATCGAGATGCAACTCTGTCCGGCGTTTGCGAACTTCGCCGTCATGATGCTGTCGATGGCCGCCTCCACGTCCGCGTCGGGAAAGACGATCGCGGGGGTGTGTCCGCCCAGCTCCAGGGAAACCCTCTTCAGGATCGAGGTCGGCGTCCGCAACAGCCGCAGGCCGACCTCGGTGGACCCTGTGAAAGTCACCTTGCGGATACGCGGGTTCTTCATCAGCTCGTCGACGACCGCGCCCGGCTGCGACGTGGTCACGACATTCACCACACCGGCAGGTAGGAACTCGTTCAGGATCTTCGCGATCGCGACCGCGATGAGCGGGGTTTGCTCGGCGGGCTTCGCAATGACGGGCGAGCCGGCCGACAGCGAGAGACCCATCTTCCGCATGAGCATGCTCGCGGGGAAGTTCCAGGGCGTGATCACGAGCGCGGGCCCGACGGGGGACGTCAGCACGACGCCGCGCGTGCCCGACGAGGACGGCGTCACCCTTCCGTACACCCGCCGACCCTCTTCGATGCCCCACTCGAGCATCGCCGCGCCACGCAGGATCTCGCCGTGGGCTTCACGGAACGGCTTGCCGTTCTCCAGGGAGAGTAGGCGCGCAAGCGGTTCCGACCGCTCGCGGATCGTGTCCAACCCGCGCCGGAGGCGAGCGGAACGCTCCTCCGCTGCCAGTCCCCGCCATCCGTCGAAGGCGGCGACGGCACTCTCTCCCGCCGCGCGGGCCTCATCGACCGTCCCATCGGCTGCGGAGCCGATCACCTCCAGAGTCGCTGGATCATGGACGTCGAAGAGCTCTCGGGACGTCCTCCACTCGCCGTCGACGAGCAGCGTCTGCCCATCGCCAGGCGGCAACAAGTCCCTGTCGAATTCACGTCTTCTCATATACATTCCACCCCGTTCGATCTCGTTACCGAATACCTGGACCCTGACCGCACTCGCAGCGCCTCCCTCTCTCAACGTCCGGCGAATGAGCCGTTCCTTCTGACAATCGCGCTCCCGATTGTGGAATAGTGGCCTGGCCTCGTCCCACCGAAGATCTCGAGAGACATTCGGTCGGGCGCATCCGCGTCGGCCGGTCCAGACCTCCGGACGGAGACCAAGAACTCGTCCTTCACCAGATCGGTGCCCAGGTAGGTGGACGCGATCTCTTGCACGACATAGTCCGGACCCGCCACCTGAAGCGCAGCCCGCGCGAACCACGCCATTTTCAGCAATCCATGCAGGATCGGGCCGTCGAATTCTCTTTCCCGCGCATAGTCGGCGTCGTAATGCGCTTCATAGAGATCGTCCGTCGCGACCGCGTAGGTGACTACCTGCCTCGGACTCGCCGTGGCGGAGAGCACGAGCGTCGCGTCATCCGGAACAGCGTTGTCGTGCCTTTTCGGCGCTAGGGAGCCGTCGTGGGCCGCCGGATAGCGTCTGATGGCCGTGTAGCCGAGCGTCGCCACCTCCCGTCCGGTGTCGATCCGCCGGTAGACGGTGGCGATATCGAAGATGTCCAAAGTCCCGCTGCGTCCCTGCTTGCGCGTTGCGCCGGCGACGGACGACTGCCGTTCCAGAGCGTCGCCGACTCGTACATCCGCATGCCACCGGCAGCTGTTCCCGCCATTCAGTCGGACGGGCGAATCGGGTATTCCGAGCGCGAATGCATCGACATACTGCGCGCTGAGAAAGGCCGGAGGCACGAGCTCCGCTCCGACGTCGCTCGGCATGTATCTCGGCGCCTGCAGGCCCGATGACGTACGGACCCGTTCCGACCGCCATCGATCGCAGTCGAAGCGCTCCCAGGAGGTCGAGCGTCCGATGAGCTCGCTTGGATCGTGCACAGGGTTGAGTGCTCTCTCGATCATTCGTCCTCCACGAGCCAGCTCGCGCTCCGAAGGGCGTCACGGACGGCGGGCGTCACGGGCCTCGTCATCTCCTCGCCGATATGCGCCAAGAGGCCGACGATCCGGCTGGCGACGGAGAACCCGCGATGCAGTTGCCATGGCACCCCCATCCCTAGTAGCAAGGCCGCAGCGGCGCCCGTCGCATTGACGTGCAGTGTGCGGCCGGTGCGATCGCCCACGGACTGACCCACCAGCTCCAGACGCCGGACCTCGTCAGAGGCGACATTGTTCTCCCTCGCCACGCGCAGAAGCCGGGCGGCGCGCGGGTCACCTGCCCGATGCAGGCGATGCCCGAATCCGGGTACCTTCCCTCCGTCGGACAGGACCGAGGACACGCAGCCGCGGACCGCCTCGTCCTCCGGGGCGCCACCCTCTACCACGGCCGCGATCGTGTCAAGCAGCCGGCCGGCCTGCTCCATGGAGCCGAGCAGGGAGCTCCCCGCGCCGAGAATCCCGGCCGCGAGCGCACCCTGCACGGCGTCCGGTGCGGAGAAGTACGTGAGCCGGGCGCTCAGCGCACTGGGCTGCATTCCGTGGTCGGCCAGACACACGAGGACGGCATCCGCGACGCGCACGTGCTCGGGGAGCGGAGAACGACCCGTGACGGCGAGGAGCAGCAGCTCCGAGTACCCGACGACGCCCATGAGATCGTCGACAAGATCGTGCTCACGGAACTCTATGCGTTCGGCGTTCGCATGCCCGACGGCGGTCGCGATGTCGAGCCCTCCGACGTGCCAAGAGGCGTCGTTCACGAGGGGTCACCTGCTCGCAAAGCGAGCGCGTCCAGGACGATGGCTTCCCCGTCCACGATTCGCACCGGGTTGCATTCGAACTCGGTGAGCGATCCGGATCTCACGAGAGCATCCAGCCGACGGAAGACGCGTGAGAGGTCATGAGCCAAGGCCGCGATATCGGCTGCCGCAGCCTGGATCTGCGGGAAGATCCTCAGCTTGACCAGCTCGCGCTGAAGATAGGGGGCATCGTAGGGAGGGATGATCGTGCGGAGATCACCGATCTCGTTGGCCCAGATCCCCCCGGCACCGATTACGGCCCGCGTCCCGAACGTGCGGTCACTCATCACACCGACCATCAGGTCCGGGCCGGGCGGGATCTCTTCCACCACGATCCCTCGGCTCATACCGAACGAGTCGACCAGCCGCTGATGAGCGTTGGCGAGCTGAGTGGAATCCTGGATGCCGCCGACGATGGCGCCCACCCGTGCCCGGTGCGCGATGAAGGGCTCGACGAGCTTCAGGAAGACCGGATACCCGATCCTCTCAGCGGCCGCGACGGCATCCTGCTCGCGGCTGATCTCGATGCTCGCCGGTACCCGGGTCCCCAACTGAGCCAGAAGCGAGGTCGCGGCGGCCTCGTCCAAGTGGGAGAGGTCGGGGATCTGCACCCCCGTCACGTCGACCGGGACTTCTCCCGGCTCGATCACGGCGATCTCGTCAGCCAATCGTTCCCGGCCACGCTGAACCATACCTATGCCGCGCACGATTCGCAGGGGATCCCCGGAGACGGCCAGCCCGGCTTTCGCCGCCTTCGCCCTCACCTCGTCGCTGACCCCCAACCAGGCGACCGACAGCGGGTTGCGAAGCGTCGGGCGGGTGCGCACGAGCACGTCGAGCAGCTCTTCGTGCAAGTACTCCATGCTGCCGAGGAAGACGAGCAGACCATCCACGTCGGTATCGGCGTCCAACGTCTGCAACGTGTCGGCGAGGATCTCATGATCTGTGATGACTTGCGGAGTGAAGTCGACGGGATTGCTCAATCCAGCGAACGCCGGCAGGCGCGCCCCCAACGCCGCCCCGGTGTCCGAAGAGAGATCCGCTAAGCGCACGCCGAAACGGTCGCACGCGTCTGAGATGTATGCCGTCGCGCCACCTGAGTTCGTGCCGACCGCGAGGCGATCCGTCCGCGGATAGACGGTGAGTGCACGCGAGACGTCGACAAGATCGTCCATGCTCTCCAGTCGTATGACGCCCGTGCGGTCGAAAAGCGCGCCGTAGGCCGAGTCGTCACCCGCGAACTGGGCGGTATGAGAGGCGACCGAGCGGCGACCGTGCTCCGAGACGCCGGCCTTCAACAGGTACACCGGTTTGCCCGCTGCGCGCAGCGCCTCGAGAGCTGCGGCGAGCTCCCCGCCATCGCTGACGCCCTCCAGATAGCCGACCACCGACTTCGTGGCGTCATCGGTGGCCAGGAACGACAGGTAGTCGGCGAAGGCGAGTCCCGCCTCGTTGCCCGTCGCGATGACGTGCGAGAACCGTGCGCCCGCCCAGTACGATTCGGTGAACAGGTTGAAGGCGGTCCCGCCGCTCTGCGACAGCAAAGCGACGTCGCCCGGCTCGATGGACGGCATCGTGCTGAGGGTGGTCGCGAACGTCGCGCAAACGCGGTTCGTGAAGGAGGCCAGCCCGAGACTGTTCGGGCCGAGCAATGCCAGATCGTGCTCGTTTGCGATCCGCCGCAGCCTCTCCTGCAGCCGAGCTCCCTCTGGACCGACCTCGGCGAACCCGCCGCTGAGTATCACGCCCGCCTTCGCTCCGTGCGCAGCCGCCTTCTCCACCAGTTCGTCGGTGGCCTGTGCGGGCACGCAGAAGATGTACATCTCGACGTCGGAAGGCAGGTCGGAGATGTCCGCGTACGCGGGCAGGCCCTGGATCGTCTCGTACTTGGGGTTCACGGGGTAGAGCCGTCCCTCGTATCCGCGCTGGGACAGAATCTGCAGGGGACGACCCCCGATCTTCTCCGCGTCGTTGGACGCTCCGACGACCGCGATGCTCGAGGGATCCAGCAGCTGCTTGATATGACTAATCCGTTGCGATCTCACATCATCCCCTTTCTGGCGGGCGCCCATCATGCTCCGTCGCCCGCACCGGGGCTCGCGGAAAAGGCCGCCTGCAGGTCCCCGGCGTGCATCGCTGCGAAGAGGTCTCGAAGCGAAGCCAACAGCAGTGGTGCCGGATTGGCGGGGCGCGGATAGTCCCCATAGCAGGTGTCGGCCATGCCTTGCGCGACACTCGCTGAAATCCCCAGGTCGGAGAGGGATCTGGGCATGGACAAGCGCGAGAGCAGGCCGTCTAGACTCGCGCTGGCGTCGGACAAAGTGTCACCGAGACCCCCGGTCACGGCACGGGAGAGGACTTTCCCCGTGCTCGAGCCGTCCAGCGCACGCGAGTTGTATGCGATGCAGTACGGAAGCGCCAGCCCTGAGGCGATCCCGTGGGGCACGTGGACGACATTGGCGATGCAATAGGCGACCGAATGCCCCAGCTGCACGCCGGCGTTCAAAGCGAGCCCCGCCGCATGTGAGGCGTAGAAGCACTCCTCGAGCGCGTCGCGATCCCCGCGCACTGCCGCCTCGATATTCGCGACCAGGCTCTCGATCGCGCTCACCGAGTTCCGGACGGTGCTCCAGGAACGATCCTTCGACATCATCGCCTCCGCAGCATGAGCGAGCGCGTCCAACCCTGTCGAGGCAATCACCGCTGCCGGGAGCCCGTCGAGGATCCCCGGGTCGAGGACGACGTGTCCGCCCGGGTACCGGGACGACACGGAGATCCTCTTCGCGCCTCCCACCGTCACCATCGCGGCACGAGTCACTTCTGCCCCCGTTCCGCACGTGGAGGGCACGAACGCCAGCGGCGCGATGCCTCCGGGCGGCTCGATCGGACCTACCCAATCGGCCGCTCCCCCGCCGTTCCGCACCAGCACAGCGAGCATCTTGGCGGCATCCATCACTGACCCGCCCCCGACGCCGATGACGTATGCGTAGTCGACGCCCCGGGCTCGCTCGGCTGCCTCGTCGATGCGCCCGTCATCAGGCTCCGTGCCGAGCCCCCCTATCACCGTCGGGCTGAGCTCGGCACGCCTGAGGCCCCGCTCGAGTCGCAGATAGGCCTCGTTGTCGCGCAGGTGGTCGTCCACGACCACCAGGACACTACTCGTCGTGAACCCTCGCGGGACGAGATACTCTCCGAGTTTCGCCGTCGTCCCGCGACCCGCCAGCGTCACGCGGGGAGCGATGAACTCTGTGGTTCCTTGCATCATCATGCTGACCAAAGCGGTACAACCTCCGATAAATCGATCGAGTGGCGACTGTGGGGAGCTCTCATCACGACGCCACGGCTTCCGCCGCTCTGACAGGAATGGTCCGGGGCATCGTCACCGGGTGATGGCACGCGACGAAGTGCCCCGGCCCCAGCTCCCGGAACATCGGCTCCTCCTCCGCGCAGATGCTCGATGCGAACGGACATCGCGTCCGAAAGCGGCACCCGCCCGGAGGCGCCATCGCCGAGGGCATCTCGTCCGTCTTCACCTCGATTCCCGCGCTGTCCGACGAGTCGTCGGAGGCACTGGCAAGCAGGACCGTGTACGGATGCATAGGGAAGTGGAAGAGCTCCACAGAGGGAAGGATCTCGCACAGCTTGCCCAGGTACATGACCGCCGTACGGTCCGTCACATTCCGGACGACGCCCAGGTCGTGGGAGACGAAAACCATCGTGAGTCCAAACTTCGACTTGAGGTCCTCGAGCAGGTTGAGCACCTGCGCCTGCACCGACACGTCCAAGGCGGAGACGGGCTCGTCGCAGATCAGGAGCTCCGGCGACAGGATGAGCGCGCGCGCGATCGATACCCTCTGGCACTGTCCGCCCGAGAGCTGATGTGCCAGACGATCCCCGACGAGATCGGGATCCAGGCCGACTGCTTCGAGGGAGCGGGACACCAGCTCGCCTCCCGGGTCCTTCCTTCCCCACACCTGAAGGGGGTCCCCGACGATGTCCCTCACTCGCCTCCTCGGGTTCAGCGAGGAGATCGGGTCCTGAAACACGACCTGCATACGAGGCCGGATCGATCGCAGCTGCGCGGGCGCCAGACTCGTCAGCTCTTGCCCTTCGAAGGTGATCGAACCGGACTTCGATTTGAGGAGCCCGGCGATCGCCCGGGCCGTCGTCGATTTGCCGCAACCTGACTCGCCGACGAGTCCCAGGGTCTCTCCCCGAGCGATGTCGAAGCTGATGTTGGACACCGCGTGGACCGTCCGGCCCCGCCCGACGTTGAACTCCACCACCAGGTCCTTGACCTGCAACGGAATATCCTCTTCCGCAGGGTCTCTCAGACTTGCGTGTCCTGATCCTGCCATCAGTGGTACACCCCCTCGACCGGGACGAGCGCGAGCCCAGTCGCCGTCCTCCCTCGTTCCAGATTGACCTTGCGCGCCTTCTCCCCCTCGGGGGTCCCGAGCGGGAACCAGCATCGGTAGAGGCGGTCGCCTTCCTTCGTCGCCGTCAATGGCGGCGCCTCGGCCACGCACTTCTCCTGTGCGTAGGGACATCTCGGGCTGAACCGACAGCCTCGAGGGGGGTTGATCGGGTCCGGCGGCTTTCCGGGAACAGCCTGGAGCCGGACGTGGTTCGGGCCGGAGCGAGGCGGCACGGAGTCCAGCAGGGCACGGCTGTAGGGGACCTTGGGATCGGCGAACAGCACCGAGGTCGGCGCGGACTCGACGATTTGCCCTGCATACATGACGATGACCCGGTCAGTGCGTCCGCGGACCGCCCGGAGATCGTGGCTCACCAGGATCATCGCCATCCCCGCCTCAAGCTGCTTTCTGCTGAGCAGGTCGAGGATCCTGGCGGCAACCGTGACGTCCAGTGCGGTCGTCGGCTCGTCGGCCAGAAGGACACGGGGCTCGGATGCGAGCGCGATGGCGATGGCGACCCTCTGTCTCATTCCGCCGGACAGCTCGTGCGGGAACCTGCGGAGCTGACGCTCCGCGTCAGGAAGGCCTACCGAGCGGAACAACTCGATCGCGAGCTTGCGCGCCTCGTTTCGGCTCAACCGGCGGCGATATCGCACGGACTCCATGAGTTGACTGCCGACCCGCCTGACCGGGTTCAGCGACGTCATCGGGTCCTGCAGAATCACTGCGATCTCTCTGCCCCAGTAGTCCCTCAGCTTCTTCGGGCTCAATCGCGTCAGCTCTGTGCCGTCCATCGTGACTTTTCCAGAGAGGACGGTATTGCGGCCCGGCCCCACCAGCCCCATGACCCTGCGGGTGAGAATGGTCTTTCCCGAACCCGTCTCGCCGACAATTCCCAGGCCTTCTCCGTGCGCAAGAGAGAAAGAGGCACCGTCGACGGCCGTGATCGTGCCTCTCCCCGTCGTGAATCGAACAGAGACGTCATCGGCGTGAAGGAGCATCGAACCGGTCTTCATGTCGTCGCTCACAGAACTGTCTCCCTAATATCGACCCGGCCCTGCAGATGCTGGCCGATGATGTTCGCCGATAGCACGGTCATGAACATCACCGCGGCAGGCATGAGTGCGGCGTGGGGATGGGTGATCAGGTCGGCCCTTCCCTCGGCGATCATGCTTCCCCACGTCGGTGTCGGAGGCGGCACTCCCAAGCCGAGGAAACTCAGCGCGCCGGCCGCGACGATGAACACGCCGATGATCACGAACGCATACGCCGCGATCGGCAGCACCAGGCTGGGGACGATTTCTCGCAGGACGATGCGCACCGGCTTGGCGCCGTATGCGCGCGCAGCCATGACGAACTCCCGCTTGCGCAGCACCATGGTGTGGGCCCGCGAGATCCGGATGAAGCTCGGGATGCCCAGCAAGCCCAACGCCAGGATCAAGATGAGGAGGCTGGAGCCGAACACGGCGACGATCGCGATGATGAAAACCAGCGCAGGAAAGGCCAGGATCACGTCGGTCATGACCATCACCACTCGCCCGAAGTGCCCTCCGCGGTATCCGGCGATCACTCCGAGGGTGCTCCCTACAAGAACACTGATCAGGACTGCGAAGAAGCCCAGCACCAGATCGACGCGGGCCCCGTAGATGGCCCGGGAGAGGATGTCACGCCCCAGATAGTCCCCGCCGAGAGGATGTGCGAGCGACGGCGGTCCGCCCAGATTGTCATAGTCAGGAAGAGTCGGATTCGCGATCGGCAGCACGTCCGCGAAGACGCCGGCGAATATCAGCGCGGACAGCCAGACGATCGCGATGACGAGGACCGGGTCCGGCCGCTTCGACAGGCGCCATCCCCGCCGATGGAACCGCCTCTTGCGAGCGACATCCGTCTCCGCACCCAGGGGGATGTCCGACCGGCTCAGCGCTCGATTGGTTGTTGTCATGAGTTCCGCGCTCTCGGGTCCAGGAGGATATATCCCACATCGACCAGCAGGTTGACGACGACGTACACGACGCAGATCACCAGGAGCGCGCCCTGCAGCATCATGAAGTCCCGTTCATTGACGGACTGTGCGAGAAGAGCCCCCATTCCCGGCACCGCGAACATCGTCTCCACGATCACGGTGCCACCGATGACTCCACCGATGCTCACCCCTGCGATGGTGATCAACGAGAGAGATGACGGTCGCAGCACGTGCCCGCGCAGGACTTGGCCCGGGGGGAGGCCCTTCGATTTCGCCATCAGCACGAAGTTCTCCCGGAGGGTCGATATGGCGTCGGACCTCAGCACCTGTCGGTACACGGCCGCTTCAGCGGGCACAAGACACATCACCGGCAGCGCGATGCTCCACAAGTTCCGCAAGGGATCCTCGTCGAAACTCACGTAACCCGTCGCCGGAAATATCGAGAGCACACCTCCGGCGAAGATGTAGATGAGCACCAGCCCGAGAACGAAGCTCGGAGTCGCGAGGCCTCCGAATCCGAGGACCCCACCAATCCGGTCGAACCACCCGTTCTCGCGGTACGCGGAGTACAGCGCCCAGGGAATCGCTATCGCCAACGCGATCGCCTGCGAGACCAAAGCGATCTCCAAGGAGACCGGGAATCGGGCGAGCAGCGTGTCGGCCACCGACTGATTGGTGACGTAAGACCTCCCGAGATCGCCCTGAAGGACATTGAGTATCCACGCCCCATAGCGGACCAACATGGGTTGGTTCAAGCCGAGACGCTCCCGGACCGCGTCCACTTGGTCCTCGGTCGCGCCCTCGCCCGCCACGATCTCCGCGGCGTCTCCCGGAATGAGATCAACCAAGGAGAAAGTGGCGAACGTGGCCACGACGAGGACCGCGAAGAGGTGTAGGGCTCGCTGAGTAATCGCTCTCATCTAAGACTGTTCCCGCCGCACTTCTGGGCTATGACGGTGCAGAGTGCACGGAAGTTCCCGTATTTCTGCATCACGATTCCACCTATGTCTCTGCCGAACTCGTCTGCTGGTCGGTCCCTGCCCCGAAGTCAGGCTGTTCGCCTACTCCACCCAGATTTCGGCGAAATAGGTCGGGCCAGACGACCCTCGTACGACACCGTGGACATACGTCTTCGAGATCAGGCCAAGGAACCCGGGCGCGTACCACAGGTTCACCACATCCTCATTCGCGAGAACTTGGACCTCGTTATAGAGCCGAATACGCTCTTCTTCGCTCGTGGCGCTCCGCGCCTGCTCCAGGAGCTCGTCCATCTTGGGGCTGGAGTACCTGTTCAAGTTGGAATATGCGCCCGTCTCGAAAAGCTCCTCGAGAAGCGGATACGGTTGCGACGACCCGTGAAAGCCCTTCGATGAGATGTTGAAGTTGACCTCTCGGATCTCCTTGATCAAGGTGGCGAGGTCGTGCTGCTTCAGCTCGACGTTCATGCCGACTGCCTCCCATTGCGCCTGCAGGAACTGCTGGGTCTTGACAGCAGACGCCGAGTTACCGCCCTCCAACGTGAACGACGGGTCTCCGCCGTCGGCGACGTATTCCTCTACCAGCTTCTTCGCGGCTTCCTGGTCGGTATCCGGGAATGCTTCCGCAGCTTTCTCGCTGTAATACGCCGAGCCCTTCCCGATCGGGGTCTCCGATCGTTCCATCTGCCCATCGAAGAGCACCTCGGACATCTGGTCGTAGTCGATCGCCATTACCGCGGCTTGACGCATCCGAATGTCGTCGAACGGTGCCTTGTCGTGGTTGAACGGCAAGTACGTGCCGCCTTCGCCACCGAGGTAGTACTTGTGCTCCGGGTTGTCGACGAGGCGCAGGAAGTCGTTGACGCCGTTCGACTCGATCAGGTCCACTTCACCGTTCTCGAGACTGATGGCTCGAGTGTCCGCGTCGACCCGGGGCACGAAGGTGATCGTGTCGAGATGCGGTAGGCCCTCCTGCCAATAGTCATCGTTGCGCTCGAGCACCGCCTTGTCACCCCGAGCCCACGACACGAATTTGTAGGGCCCAGCTCCCACCGGGTGGTTGGTATAGTCGGCCCCCCACTGCTCGATCGCCGCGGGAGAGCCCACGACACCCAGACTGGCGATCGACGGATTCTCCGCGAAGAAGGCGGAGAACGACGCATTCGGTTCCTTGAGCACAAACTGAACGGTCAACTCGTCTTCAGCGGTGAGCGTCTCGATGTCCGAGGCGTACAGATGGGCCGCTGCCTCCGGAAGATCGATGATCCGCTGGATGTTGTAAATCACAGCATCTGCGTCGAGAGGCGTGCCGTCGTGGAACCGCACATCGGGTCGCAGTCCCATGACCCACGTCTTCCCTGCGTCCGACGTCTCCATCGAACTCGCAAGATACGGCACCGCCTCACCGTTCTCGTCATACCGCATCAACTGGTCGTAGATCGCCATCGCCGGAATGTTCAGCTTGGCAATCGTGTCGAAGGAATTGATATCGGCGAACATTCCGACTGTCAGCTCACCGCCCTTGACGGGTGTCCCTCCTTCACCAGGAGGGTCGCCGAACGGCATATGAGGATTTTCGATCTGATCGATATCAGCAGACCGCTGATCGTCGGACGGTGCGGAACTCCCTGGCGCCGTGCATCCCGTCGCGAGCAGAACTGCACCGACAATGGCCGTGAATACGGCGAGCCCGCCATGCTTACGCTTCATTGCGCTCCCTATCGCTTTTCCGAGCACGACCGCAGCTCACAGATCGCGATCGTGCCTCATACTTCGGCCGCACTGTCGACATCGACCGACCGACTCAATGCCCCAGCCCGCCAATGCCTCTCGGTCGAGGCGCTTCACGTTCGGGTAAATGGTTCAGGTGACGGCTTCTGAGCGACGCCCGCCGAGGTGTGGTGGCGTGGCGCCGTCAAGCACTACTTCGTACCGGTAGGCAATGACTTTATCATCACTCATACCCCCCGTCAACGGCCCCGGTTCCCGCCAGACAACGGATATCGTCACCTACACCCCTTGAGAACATCAACGATGACGATGGAGGAGCAGCCCGCTTCGTACCGTGGTGATCCGCCCCACTCACGGGCACACGCCGCTCTGATTCGACCTCCCTTGCTCCAGCGCGACGAGCTGGAGCATGGGGGCGTGGCCGACCCAGGCCCGGCCGGAGCGCAGAAGGAGGCTCATCGGCTGAGGTGAGCTTGATGTCGGAATACCGTGGGCTCGTCGAGCACGTCACGTTCACGGAGTCGTACTTCTCAGTCGCGGAAGGTGAGCACGATGAACATGGAGACCTATCCGTCTTTCATGAACGACACGACCGAGCGGTCGCGCCGCGGGCAGATGCCGGCGGCAGACCGCGGCGACCCAGCACGTGCCCTCGGGTTGTCGGACAGAATCCACCGGCAGGCTCGTGCCGTCGCGGGGCTGCGTGTCAGCCACAGGAAGCTTGCACGGTGACCGCCCTCCTACTGCATCCGATCGGGCTGGACCGGACCACCTGGGACCACGTTCCGATCGAGGACGCGCTTGCCGTCGACCTTCCGGGCCATGGCAACGCGCCCTGGGATGGCATGCGGGGTCTGGGTCAAGTCGCGGACATCGTCCTCGACATGGTCCCGGCCACCGCTGAGCCACTCGACCTCGTGGGAGTGTCGCTCGGCGGGATGGTTGCCTTGCATGCCGCGCTGCGTCACCCGGGCTGGGTCCGCTCCATCGTCGTGGCATGCGCGCTGGCCGCGGCGCCGACCGAGGTCATGCTCGAGCGGGCGACGAAGACGGAACTGGTCGGAATGCATGGGATGACGTCGTCGATGATCAGCCGCTGGTTCACCCCTGACGCGATCGAGACGCGCCCGCGGCTCATCGCGAGCACTGAGCGTCGTCTGCTCGCGGACGATCCCACCGTGATCGCCCACTATTGGCGGCTCATCTCCACCCATGACGTCCGAGCCCAACTTCGTCGGATATCGGTACCGACCACAGTCATCGCTGGACGAGCCGACGTCTCCGGCCCACCCGCCGCGGCACGTGAGCTCTCCGCGCGCATGCCCCAAGCACGCTTCGTGGAACTGCCCGGCGCTCATATGCTTCACCTCGAGGAGCCACGAGCGTTCGCCGATGCCGTGCCTCGGCACAGGCTCGCCGCCTGAGGTCTCCGCTTCACTCGTCGCTGAGCGCGGGGCCTGAGAATGGCCTTTCGTCCCAGAGCGGTCGGCGCGGGCGATGTGCGAGTGCCCGCGCCGCCAATCCCGCAGGCAGGTCCTCGATCCTCGGGGGGCTCCAGCGTGGGTCACGATCCTTGTGCACGAGCTGCGCGCGGATGCCCTCGGGAAGATCTGGCTGGGTCGTCACAAACCAGTCCACGAGCGCATACTCCTGCGCGAGCGCTTCCCGGATGCCCGGAAGCCGTCGCGCCGAACAGATGGATTCCAGCGTGACAGCCATCGACATCGGCGAGAGACCGGCGAGAAGCTCCACCCTGCCGGTGGCCGCGAGGCGGCGGGAGATCTCGTCGAGGTCGTCTGCGGAGAACACGTCGTCGATCCACTCCTGCTCCGCCGCGAGCACTGACGCCCCCGGCGTCTGCGCGAACGACCGCACCGTCTCGACGGGATTGGAGCCGGCACCCGCCACCAGCGCCTGCCGCAGCGACTCGATTCTGTCGGATGGCACAAACAGATCGGCGAAACCGGCATGGATCGCGTCGGCGGCGGTCATCGTCGCAGCGGTGATGCCGAGATACTCCCCGAGGCGTCCGGGGGATCGTGCCAGCAGCCACGAGCCGCCGGCATCGGGCGTGAATCCGATCCGCGTCTCCGGCATCGCGAGCTTGGAACGCTCAGTCACAACGCGGAGTGAGGCATGGCCCGCGAGTCCGATCCCTCCGCCCATGGTGACACCGTCGGCGATCGCGACGATCGGCTTCGGGTACTCCGCGATGAAGGCGTCGAGAGCGTACTCCGCGCGGAAGAAGGCCATCGCCTCCTCCTCCTGCCCGGCGGACAACGTGCCGTAGAGTGCACGGACATCGGCCCCTGCAGACAGTCCGCGCTCCCCGGCGCCGTCAAGGAGTACGACGGATACCTCGGAGTCTTCGCTCCAACCCTCCAGCGCGCGCTCGATCTCGAGGACCATGCCGAGATCGATCGCATTGATGGCTTCCGGGCGGTTCACCGTCAGTCGGCCGACACCGTTCTCGATGCGGGCGAGGACACGGGAAGGCTGTGAAGTGACATTTACCATGTCATCTCCACTCTGTCATCGGTCGTTCCCCTTCGCATCCGGTCATCCCTCCCCGCCTTCCACCCATCTGCGATGCCCAACGATAACGTCGCGGAAGCCGTCCGGGTTGTCGAGATGAACCATATGACTCCCCGGGGTCTCCACCATCCGACTGTTCCGCAGCAGCCGGCCGATGCGAGCGACGCTCCCAGGACCCACGACGTCGTCCGTGGCCTGCACGAGCGTGACCGGGACGACCACCTCAGGCAGCTGGTCACCAGTGTCGGTCCCCGCCATGGCCCGTTGCATGAAGGCGAAACCCTCCGGCGTGATCGTCGCGATCCTCTCGCGGATATAACGGACCCCTGGCCCGTCCGCGGCGATCGTCTCCGGGCGGAACCAGCGTCCAACGAGCTCGTCACTCCCTGGCAGGACCCCGGTTCGCAGCACGTCGTCCGCCCGTGCGACCACCGTGGCCGGATCGCTGAAGCCGGACGGGGTGTTGGCGAGGACAGCGGATCGTACAAGGTCCGGATGCCTGATCAGGAGATACTGACCTACGATTCCGCCGAGCGCGACACCGACGATGTCGACGGGCTCCGTCAGCGTCACGGCGATCTCGTCGGCAATCTGGGCCATGGTGATCGGCTCGGGCGGGCGCTCACCATGTCCGGGGTAGACGGCTGTGCGGCCGGGGAGACCGACGAGATCAAATGCGTGCTCATCCTGTGTGAGCCCAGGCAGGAATACTGTGTCCGTCATACCCCACCCCTCGACGCGCCCGATTGTGTTCACTTGGCCTACGAAGCATCCGTGGCGCACGGCGACATGCTACATACATACACCGTCGGGACTGCTGCGTGGGTAGGTGACGGGCTGTAGCCACACCGCGATTGCGATGGCATCCCTGGGCACCGGCTGCGCCCCGCCGAGCTGCTCCGCTCCATGGGCCGCGTCGCGTCGAGCGCCGACAACGCGCTCATCGACCTTTGCTGTCATGCCCGACTAGACGATCGAACTTCCTGCGGCGGCCGCGATTATGTTGCCGCTATAGTTGGCCGGGCGACGGCGACCTCCCAGCTAAGTCGCCCGCCGCGCAGGTCACGTCGCCGCGGCCGTATTGTTCCCCCTCGCCGCGCCCGACTCGCTTCACTCCTTGAGAATGGAGAAGCCCACTCGATGGTGTTGATCATCCCCTACCGCGGTGTCACCCCGACCATTGACGCCACTGCATGGATCGCGCCCTCGGCCACCTTGATCGGTAACGTCATAGTTGGCGCCGGCGCCAGCATCTGGTTCGGGGCGGTGCTCCGCGGGGACATGGACCGCATCGAGCTCGGCGCCGGAAGCAACCTTCAAGACAATGTCGTCGTCCACACCAACGCCGGTATTCCTACTCTGATCAGCGAAAATGTCGGGGTCGGCCACCAGGCGATCATCCACGGGGCACGCATAGGGTCGGGGGCGCTCATCGGAATGGGCGCGAAACTGCTGAACGGCTCCGTCATCGGCGACGGAGCACTCATCGCCGCAGGGGCGCTCGTGTTGGAGGGCCAAGAAGTGCCACCGGGACACCTCGCCGCAGGCCTCCCCGCGAAGCTCCGCGGCCCGCTTAGTAAGGAGATGGCCGAACGCGTGCGCCGCAACGCCTTCCATTATCAGTTGCTCGCAAGAGAGTATGCAGAAGCCGAACCACAAGGCGGGACAATCGATCACTCGTCAGGCTCATAGCTGGAAGTCCGCCACGACCGGAGCAAGGTCAGGTATGGCGACCATGCCGCGAGCTGCGTCCTCGCGGAGGATGCACCCTGTCGCGGCACTCAAGGACAGCCTCGGCCAATCACGTCCAAGCCGCGGTGAGGTCCCGGTGACAGACTGACCCTGGCTAGATGCTCCGCCTTCGCTACGTCCGGCTCAGACCGCGCGGTTGAAGCCGCCGTCCAAGACGATCGTCTGTCCGGTGATGAAACTGGCGCGCGGCGAGCATAGGAACGCGCAGAGGTCCGCCACGTCTTCGGGTACACCGTTACGTCGGACCGGTACCAACTGCGCACTCAGATCGAGCTGTTCCTCGAGCGTGTGCCCGTCACGGTCTGCGAGGGCCTGCAGAATCTCGACGAGCCGGTCGGTAAGCACCGGTCCGGGGGCTATGTTGTTGACGGTCACGCCCGCTGGGCCGAGGTCGGTCGCGAGAGCCTTCGCGGTGATCGCGATGCCCGCACGTGTCGCCTCCGAGGCAACGAGGTGACTCTGCGGTTCGCGGATGCCGTAGCCGGTGATTGTGATGATCCGGCCGCTGCCGGACCGCTCGAGATGCGGTATCGCCGCGCGCATCAGGCGCACTCCACTGCGCAGCACGAGGTCGATCGCCGCCTCCCAGACACCCTCGTCGGAATCGGCGAAGGTCTTCGTGGGTGGCGGACCGAAGTTGACCACGAGGCTGTCGAGACCGTCGAGCAACTCGGCTGCCCGCGCGATGGCCGCGTCAATGGCCGTCTCGTCCGTCAGATTGCAGGCGATGCCCGCCACGGCGCCGATCGACTCGGCGGCGGCCTGCGCACGGGCCTCGTCGCTCGACGAGACGACGACATGTGCCCCCTCGTCGACGAGCGCCTTCGCGCAAGCGAGGCCGATCCCCTGACTCGCTGCGGTCACGAATGCGCGATGGCCCGAGAGTTGCAGGTCCATGATGTCCTCCTGGTATGTCGTCTGGTTCGTAGACGCGCATGGGCCGTACTTGCCAAGCTCTGTGGCGTCGCTCCCCATCCCGCCTCCAGCGGCCGCACTCCGGGCGACAACGGCCTGCCTGCCGCAGCGGAGACCGTGCCGCCGACTTGCCGCGGGCAGCCACCTGACGACACAGGAGCATCGAACGCCTCCACCGATCGACGGCCCGGCGACCAGCGCCGACGTTGCATTCCTCACCCTTCGCGAGCATCGAGGCTCTTCGCGTCGGCGGCGCGGCTCCTCTCCACCTTCTCCAGAGCGATGGCGATGGTCGCCAGCTTTTCGAGCGCCCGATTGAGCGTCGCGACCTCATCGCGGTTGAGAGCGGAGAGGAACGCCTCGTTGCGTGCCCGTGCCGCGGAGATGAGTCCTTCATACGTCGCCGTGCCGCTCGTCGTGAGCGCCAGCACTGAACTGTTCCCCGGTCCGTCGCTGCGCGAGATGTACCCACGATCCACGAGTCGCGCGATCACCCGGCTCATCTGGGCGGGATCGATACCGGCGAGACGCGCGACTCGATTGGTGGTGTTCGCCCGACCGGACGCGATGAGCGCCAGGGCACGCCACTCCCCGAGGCTGACATCGAACTCGCGGCGGAAGAGGAGCGCGGCCCCTCGTTCGAAGGCGCTCGCCACGCGATGAAGGCTGTAAGAGAGCAGGTCGGTGATGACAACATCACCTGTACGCGGCGCCTCGGCGTCCGTGCTGGCTGGTGCCATCTCGTCGATCCAATCTGGTCTCGAGTTACGGGCTCTTCCTCGATCGTGCACTATCGACAAAGTCCACAGCTGAGTGCTCCGATGAGTGCCGATCCGCTGAGGTCCACTATTCCGCATCTCGCGTCACATCGAAGAAGATCGTCGAACATGTCGAACACGTGGCTCCCGTCACCCTCGGCAGTTCTCGACCGTCCTCTCACCTTCGATGCTCCTCGGCGGCGCCGGTACGAGCACGGGGCTCGGCTCGGCGCTGACCGATTGCATCGAGGGCAGGGCGCTCAGTGTCTTGCTCGCCGTCGACGACGCGGTCCGCGAGGTCGGTGCGGACGACGGGATCTGAGGCGGTCCCGCGACGACGGGCCGATAAGCGGGCACGAGAAGATGCGTGTCCTGGGGATGACGGCCCCGTCGGGGGCGTCGCTGGTACGGATCTTTCCGCGATGCCGGCGTGGCCAGGGCGGCGCCGAAGAAGCCGCGAGCACCGTAAGAGAAAGCTATGACCCGCGATCCCAATGTTTTCAAGGGATCGAGGGCCACGGACCAGCGCGGAGACGGAGGGATTTGAACCCTCGGTCCCCTTACGGGGACTCCACCTTAGCAGGGTGGTGCACTAGGCCTGACTATGCGACGTCTCCATGCATCCGCTTCGCCGAAGCACACGGATGCGCCCAGCAATCATAACCCGGACGCACACGTGCCCGAGAACCACGGCAACCGCAGGCAGGAGCCAGAGAGTACGACGCCCGAGCCCGCCCCGCAACCCCGCTGTCCGCACGGCTTCCCCGCTCCAGACTCGGGACCATGACTGACACGCCTGACCGCCGCGAGCCGGTCGCACCGACCGAGCGCCTGGACGCATCGACCTACGACCGCGACACCGCGGCCGGCCGCTACGACGGGGACGTCGCCCCTGCCCCCCGCACCGACGATCCCGCCCTCCGCAATGAAGTCCTCGCGCGCGAGGAGGAGCGCTTCGGCGGGTTCAAGTTCGGTTCCGCGTTCTTCGGCTGGATCGCCGCCATGGGCCTCGCGCTCCTCCTCACCGCCCTGATCGCCGCGATCGGCGGCGCGATCGGTGCGGTCGCGCCCGACGCGGCGGAGAACGCCGTCAATACCGCGACCGACAACATGGGCGTGACGACGATCATCGGCGCGATCGCCCTCGCGCTCGTGCTGTTCATCTCGTACTTCGCGGGCGGCTACGTCGCCGGCCGCATGGCGCGGTTCAGCGGCGTCAAGCAGGGCCTCGCGGTGTGGCTGTGGGCGATCATCATCGCCGTGATCGTCGCCGTCGTCACGGCGGTCGGCGGAGCCCAGTGGGACATCCTGGGGGCGCTCGGCGGCTTCCCGCGCATCCCGGTGACTCCCGAGACGGCTACGACCGCCGGCATCCTCACCGCCGTCGGCGCCGCAATCGTGACGCTGGCGGGCGCGCTCCTAGGAGGAGCGGCCGGCATGCGCTATCACCGTCGCGTCGACCGCGAGGGCTTCGGCATCTGACGGGCGGCCGAGCGCGAAGCTAGCGCTGCGGCTGTGTGCAGGTGACCTGCGCGGCGGTCGTGCCGGTGACCGACGACGGAAGCTCGACCGCGGCATCCGCAGGAGGCGGGCTCGCGGCATCCGTCGGCTCCGGCGCCGTCTCGGTCGCCTGCGGAGTGGGCGAGACGGATGCCTCGGGCGCCGGCTTCGCCGCTTCACCGGCTACTTCGGGAGCGCCCGCCGCCGCACTCGTCGAACCGGTGAGCACGAGCGCCTTGTTCTCGCGCAACGCGGCGAACAGCACATCGCCCGCGTCGCGCACGGGGACCACGTCGCTGCGGCCGTCGCCGGGGATGTAGCGCGTCGGGTACTGCACGAACACGATGTCGGAGTAGTCGACGTCCTTCACGGCCATAGCGATCTGCACCATGAGCGTCGGATTGGTCAGCGACCGGCTCAGCACGAGCTGGCCCTGCGTGACCTGCGTCATCGCGGTGGTCGCGAGCGAGAACAGCGTCGACGGGTTTGAGAGCACTGACTCGCCCTGCAGCCTGCGCACGAGCGACGACATGAACTGCTGCTGGTTCGAGATGCGCCCGAGGTCGGATCCGTCGGCGATGCCGTGGCGCATCCGGAGGAACTGCAGCGCCTGGACCCCCTCCAGGGTGTGCGTGCCGGCGGCGAGCGTCAGTCCGGTGTGCGGGTCGTGCACGTCGCCCGTGACGCAGACGTCGACCCCGCCGATCGCATCGGACATGTTGATGACGCCCGTCCAGCGGATCGCGCCTGCGAACTGGATGTCTTCGCCCGTCAGCGCCTCGACCGTCTTCACCGTGCACGCGAGCCCGCCGTACATGTACGACGCGTTGATCATCTGCGAGCTCATCGCCGAGTACTCGCCGCCCTCGGCTCGCGGGCACGCGGGAATCGGCACGAGCATGTCGCGCGGGAACGACACGACCGTCACGCGCCGGGGATTGTCCGAGATGTGCAGGAGCATCGTGACGTCGTTGCGCTCGCCCTCGGTGTCGCCCGCCTGACACGCGCCCGACAGCGCCGCGTTCGCGCCCTCGCACGAGTCCGTGCCGACGAGGAGCACGTTGACGCCGCCCTCGATCTCGCCGATCGTCGGCGGAAGCGGCTCGTCTTCCTCGAGGTCGACGGCGTGGTCGGCGACGGCGCGCGCGGTGTCCCACACGGCGAAGGCGCTGACGCCGACGACGCTCACGACCGCGACGAGCACCACGACGCCGAGCATCGCGAGGAGCTGCAGGAACGGGTTCGGTGCCGAGAGCGCGCCATGACGGGCGATCGGATGCCGCGGCCCGCGCCGCGCGAAACCACCCGCCACGTCAGCGGTTGGCCCTCAGGTTGCCCGCGGAGCAGGTCTCCTGGTCAGCGGTCACGCCCGAGATCGACGACGGCAGCTCGACCGGCGTCGGCGACGGCGTCGCCGGCTCGGTCGAGCCAGGCGTGGGCTCGACTGGAGCGGTGGTCGGCTGGTCGGACGGCTGGGGGTCGACCACGATCACGCCGCCGCCACGGTTCGGGTCGGCCGTGAGGCTGACCGGCACGTTGGCATCGATCGCAGCCCAGAGCGCCTCCGCGGCCTCATAGTCCGGCACGACGCGGTTCGGGTCGGACGGGTCGCCCTTCACCGGGTACTGCACGAAAACGATGTCTTCGAACGGGACGTTCTTCACCGCGAGCGCGATCTGCATGAGCGTCACAGGGTTCGTCAGCGACTCACTCGGCGTGATGTTGTCGACCGCCGTGGTCGCGAGCTTCAGGAGCGTCGGCAGATCCGACAGCACGTCCTCGCTCATGATCTTCTTCGCGAGTCGCGACATGTACTGCTGCTGGTTGCTGATGCGGGCCAGGTCGCTGCCGTTCTCCAGGCCGTGGCGCGTGCGCAGGAACTGCAGCGCCTCCAGGCCCGAGATCGTGCGCGGGCCGGCGGGCCAGTCGATCCCGGTGTAGCGATCGCGGATGCCGCCGTTGCCGATGCAGACCTCGACGCCGCCGATCGCGTTGGTGATCTCGATGACCCCGCCCCACGTGACCTTGGCCGCGAACGGGATCGGGCGGCCGGCGAGCTGCGAGACCGTCTTCACGACGCACGACAGTCCGCCGTACATGTAGGCGGAGTTGATCATCTGCTTGCTCATCGCGGACGTCTGCGAGCCGTCCGCACGCGTGCACGACGGGATCGGCAGCATCAGATCGCGCGGGAACGACACGACCGTCACGCGTCGCGGCTCGGCCGAGATGTGCACGAGCAGATTGACATCATTGAGCTCTCCGCCCGCGTCGGCGCCGGTGCAGCGGCTGCCGAAGAACTGCGCGTACTCGGGCTCGCACGCGTCGGTGCCCGCGATGAAGAGGTCGACCTCGCTCTCGATCGCCCCGATGTCGGGCGGCACGGGGCCCTGACCCTCGAGGTCGACCGCGCCCTCGGCGAAGCTCGCCGTGATGTCATACGCCGCGTACGCGGCGATTCCGGCGCCGGAGGCGAGAACCACGGCGACGATGACGCCGAGCACCTTCAACAGCAGAGAGAGCGGATGCGGCGACGACAGCTCGCCGTGGCGCGCCACCGTGCGGCGCCCACGTCGTGCGGGCCGGGTCGTCTTGGTCACAAGGGCTCTCTTCTAGCGGACGGTGACCGCATCAAGCGGAGGGTGTGGGACTCTGTCGGTCCCGCCTGGCGGCGGGGCCTCCTCCCCGAATCCCGCCCGGTCGGTTGTTCTGCTGGCGACCCCCTGCGGGGGCCTCCACCAGAACAGCGGAGGGTGTGGGATTCGAACCCACGGGACATCGCTGCCCACTGGTTTTCAAGACCAGCTCCATCGGCCGCTCGGACAACCCTCCCGTCGGGGATGCCGGCTTCGCGGCATCCGTCGATCAGGCGTCGAGTCTAGCCGACAGCGCTGTCGTGCCATTGTTCCAATGGTGTCTGGACAAGCTCTGAAAGACGCGCAGTTCTTCTCGCGTTCGGCTCGCGCAGCGACCGGGATGGGAGCGCGCCCACGCTAGAGCTTCCGAAGCACCTCGGCCACGCCGCCGTCGTGCACCGAGAGCGTCGTCTCGCCGGCGGCGTCGCGCACCTCTTGCGGACCCTGCTCCATCGCGACGGCGCGACCGCCGTTCTCGAGGGCCCACCGGAACATGCCGACGTCGTTCCGGCCGTCGCCGATCACGAGGACATGCTCGGGGTCGATGCCCAGCTCGTCGCGGACGAGCTCGAGGCCCGTGCTCTTGTCGACGCCCTTCGGGGCGATGTCGAGCCACGCCGTCCAGCCGATCGCGTACGAGACCTGGTGGAGCCCGATGCGCTGGACGAGCTCGAGGAAGTCCCGCTCGCGCTTGTCGGGCGAGACCACCACGACACGGCACACCGGCTGCGCGCCGAGCTCGTCGAACGGGACGCGGCGGGCGTTCACGAGGTTCCAGTCCTCGAGGTACTCGGTGTACAGGCGACGCCCGTCGGGCAGCTCGACCATGTAACGAGCCTCGGGCAAGTGCTCGTGCAGGACCGTGAGCACCTCGCGCGCGTCGAACGTCTCGGTGTGGAAGCGGTCATAGAGCAGGTCGTCGGCGTCGACACGCTTGAGCACGACCGCACCGTTCGAGCACACGACGTACTCGGGCGCGATCTGGAGCACGCGCAGGATGCCTCGCGTGCCCTCCCAGCTGCGTCCGGTCGCGATCATGACCTCGTGTCCGGCCCTGTGCGCGTGCTCGACCGCCTCGACGACGCCGGGGCTGAGCGACTCGTCTTCGAGGAGCACCGTGCCGTCGATGTCGAGCACGATGAGAAGCCGCTCGACGACGACCGTCGGGTCTTCAGTGTCGCGCGCGACCCGCTCGACGAGCTTGGCCGCCTTCTTCGGCTTGACGACTCTGACGCTGCCCGTCGGCGGCAAGTGCGCTTCGCTCAAGACACAGGCTCCATGACCTCGAGCCCGCCCAGGTACGGGCGCAGCACCTCGGGCACCGTGACCGAGCCGTCCTCGCGCTGGTGGGTCTCGAGCAGGGCGACGATCCACCGCGTCGTGGCGAGCGTGCCGTTGAGTGTCGCGACGTGCTGCGTCTTGCCGCCGTCAGGCCGGTGACGGATGTCGAGGCGGCGCGCTTGGTAGGTCGTGCAGTTCGACGTGGAGGTGAGCTCGCGATACGCCTGCTGCGTCGGAACCCACGCCTCGATGTCGTACTTGCGCGCCGCGCTCGATCCGAGGTCGCCGGCGGCGACGTCGATCACGCGGTATGACAGGCCGAGGTCCTGAAGCATCCCCTCCTGCTGGGCGAGCAGGCGCTCGTGCTCCTGCTCGGACTCCTCGAGGGTCGTGTAGACGAACATCTCGAGCTTGTTGAATTGATGGACGCGGATGATGCCGCGCGTGTCCTTCCCGTACGACCCCGCCTCGCGGCGGTAGCACGTCGACCACCCGGCGTAGCGCTTGGGGCCCTTCGAGAGGTCGATGATTTCGTCCATGTGGTACCCGGCGAGAGGCACCTCGCTTGTGCCGACGAGGTATAGGTCTTCGTCTTCGAGGTGGTACACCTCGTCGGAGTGCTGGCCGAGGAACCCGGTGCCGCGCATGACCTCGGGACGCACGAGGGTCGGCGGTGTGAGCGGCGTGAAGCCCGCCTCGAGCGCGCGGTCGAGCGCGAGCATCATGATCGCGAGCTCGAGGCGCGCGCCGATGCCCGTCAGGAAGTAGAAGCGGCTGCCCGACACCTTGGTGCCCCGCTCCATGTCGATCGCGCCGAGCAGCTCGCCGAGCTCGAGGTGGTCGCGCGGCTCGAACGAGAAGGCCGGGACCTCGCCGTGCGTGCGCAGAGTGACGAAGTTCTCTTCGCCGCCCGCCGGAACGCCCTCGATGATCACGTTCTCGATGCGCGCCATCGCCTCTTCGGCGGCCTGCTCGGCGGCCGTGACGGCCTGCTGCGCCTCCTTGACCCGGACGCTCAGCTCCTTCGCCTCGGCGGCGAGCGCCGCCTTCTCCGCCTTCGGAGCCTGCGCGACGCGCTTGCCGTGCGCGTTCTGCCGGGCGCGAAGCTCCTCATAGGCGGCGATGGCCTGGCGGCGGGCGCGGTCGGCGGCGAGCGCGGCGTCGACCGTGTCGGACGGCTCCCCGCGGGCCCCCTGCGAGCGCCTGACCAGCTCGGGATTCTCGCGAAGAAGCACTGGATCGATCACCCCACGAGTCTAGTCGGGCGGAGTTCGCGCACGCCGTGGCGGTGCGGTCTTATGGTTAGACGCATGGCAGCGGCATCCGGGTCCGAAAACGAGCCCGTTCACGCCGATCCCGACCAGCCTGACCCCGACCCGCCGCACCCGGCCGACAGGATGTACGCCGACGGCCCGCGCACGGGCGAGATCGACATCTCCGAGCAGCAGATCCGAGAACGGGCCGAGCGGCTCGCGTCGGAAGACGGCGACGACGATGCGGATGCTGCGGGCCAGGCATCCGACTCGCGCGAGGCCTCCGACACACCCGATCCCGGGGCGGCGGCCGCGCCCGACGGCGTCATCCGCGAGCCGGAGGATGTCCCACCCGACACGGCGGACGGCGAACAGGGCGAGGCGCGCCGGGTCGACGTCGAAGGCGACACCCAGGACATTCGCGGTGGCGCCGAACGCCCTCACCCGAAGGTGGCGCTCGTCTACAACCCCATCAAAGTAGATGCCGCCACGCTCCGGGCATCCGTCGAGCGCTTCGCGGCCGAGGCCGGATGGGAGGAGCCGCTCTTCTACGAGACGACAGTCGACGACCTCGGCGACGACGTCACGCGTCAGGCTCTCGAGGTCGGGGTCGACGCCGTGCTCGTCGCAGGCGGCGACGGAACCGTCCGCGCCGTGTCGGAGGCGATGAGCGGGTCTGGCGTGCCCCTGACGATCGTTCCCAGCGGAACGGGGAACCTGCTCGCACGCAATCTGCGACTGCCCCTGGACGACCCCGCGGCGATGATCCGCGCAACCTTCGACGGAGATACGGTGGCGGTCGATATCGGCTTCGCCGCGATCAGCCGGCCCTCAGGCGACACCGACGAGCACGCGTTCGTCGTGATGGGCGGCATGGGGCTCGACGCCGCCATGATCGCCAACACGAACCCGCAGCTGAAGAAGTCCGTCGGCTGGGTCGCCTACGTGGACGGCGCTGCGCGCTCGCTCCCGGGAGCCAAGCCGTTCCGGATCATGTACCAGATCAACGGGCACCGCCTGCACTCGACGCGTGTGCAGAGCGTGCTGTTCGCGAACTGCGGGTCGCTGCCGGCGGGGCTGGAGCTGATCCCCGAGGCTTCGGTCACCGACGGAGCGATGGATGTCGTGTTCTTCCAGCCGAAGGGGCCGCTCGGTTGGATCTTCGTATGGCGCCGCGTCGCGTGGGACAACAGCTTCCTTCGCAGGTTCCGTGCGGGCCGGCGCGCCCTCGCACTGCGGACGAAGGACAACGCCGTGCGCTATGTGCGGGGAGCCGAGCTGGAGGTCGGCACGACGGAGGCCCAGTTCGTCCAACTCGACGGAGACGAATTCGGCGAGGCGGTCAGCGTCGTCGCACGCATCGTGCCCGGTGGGCTCCAGATCACCGTCCCGAAGGGTCACGACATCAGCCGGCTCTGACCCGCCCGTCAGCCTTTGACCGCGCCCCCGAGCCCCGCCGACCGCAGGAACACGCTCTGGAACAGCAGGAACATCGCGATCGGGATGAGCGTCGCGATCGCGAGCGCCGCGAGGAACACGTCGAGCTCCGTCTGGGACTGCACCGCCGGGAGGCGCACCGACAGCGGCTGCACCGCCGGATCGGGCAGCACGAGCATCGGCCAGAGGTAGTCCTTCCACGCGGCGATGATCGCGAAGACGGAGACCACGCCGAGGATCGGCTTCGACATCGGGAGCACGATCGACCAGAACAGCCGGAAGGGACCCGCGCCGTCGGTCTTCGCCGCCTCGAACACCTCCCTGGGGAGGTTGTCGAAGAACCGCTTCACCAAGAGGATGTTGAATGCGTTCGCACCCATCGGCAGCCACACCGCGAGGTAGGTGTTGAGCAGGCTCATGTCTCCGAGCAGCGGCGGGTTCACGATCGTGAGATAGAGCGGCACGAGCAGCACGATGCCCGGGATGAACAGCGTCGCGAGCACGAGCGCGTTGAGGATGGGGGCGTACTTCGGCCGCAGCACCGACAGCGCGTACCCGGCCGTGGCCGCGATGAACAGCTGCGTGAGCCACGCTCCCGCGGCGATCACGATCGTGTTGAAGAAGTACTGGTCGATGTGGATGTCGTTCCACGCCGTCGACAGATTCTCCCAGTCGATGCCGTTCGGCCACAGCGCGAACGGCTGCTGCAGCGTGTCCTGCGTCGGGGTGATCGCCGCCTTCGCGAGCCACAGGATCGGCCCGAGACCGGCGATCACGAGCGACGCGAACAGGAAGACGTGCGTGACGGACACTCCGATGCGTGTGCCCGGGCGACGGCGCTCGGATGCCGAGACGATCGTGCGCTCGCTCATGAGGTGCTCCAGCGGTTCGTCAGCCTGAAGTACAGCCACGACAGGATCGCGAGCACGATCGCGAGCAGCACCGAGACCGCCGTCGCCTCGCCGTAGTCGCCGCCGAGCGAGTTCCGGAACGCCTTGTCGTAGATGTAGAGGAGGATCGTCTTCGTCGCTCCGGCCGGCCCGCCGCCCGTGAACAGGAACGGCTCGAGGAACACCTGCGCGGTCGCGATGATCTGCAGGACCAGCATGATGAAGAGGATCCCGCGCAGCTGCGGCAACGTGACGTGCCACACCTTCCGCCAGATGCCCGCCCCGTCGACCTCCGCCGCGTCGTAGAGCTCGGGCGGCACCGACAGCAGCGCCGCGAGATAGATGATGATCGACCCGCCGGCCGCGGCCCACGTCGCCTCGAGCACGAGGGACGGCATCGCCTGCACTGCCGACGCGATCCAGGGCTGGGGCGGAATCCCGAACCACGCGAGCGCGGTGTTGAAGACGCCGTTGGGCGACGAGTCGTAGAAGAAGCGCCACAGCAGCACGGCGACGACCGGCGGGATGACGACCGGCAGGTATGCGAGCGCCGAGTAGAGGCCCTTGCCCCGTCGCACCTCGCTCATCAGCACCGCCATGAACAGGGGCAGCGGGAACCCGAAGAGAAGCGCGAGCAGCGCGAAGGAGAGCGTGTTGATGACCGCACGACCCAGCTGCGGGTCCGTCAGCACCGCGACGTAGTTGTCGAACCCGACCCACTCGCTCACGAGGAGGTTCGTCTTCTGCAGGCTCATGAGCACCGATTGGACGATCGGCGACCACGAGAAGAAGAGGAACACGAACACCATCGGCAGCACGAACAGCAGGTTCGCGAGGCCGCCGCCGCGGTACCACGTGAGCGGTGTGCGTCGCGTGCGGCGACGGTCGGGCGGGTCGGCGGGGGCGACGGATGCCGCGGCCGGCGGCCGCTCGGGAAGGGTCGCAGTCATGCGGGACTTTCGTTGTCGAGTGGGGGGCGGTGGGGGCGGCGCTTCGTCTCGCAGCGCTCGCTCAGCGTCCGGCGCGGGGGAACCCGGACGCTGAGCGAGGGCGAAGCCCGAGACGAAGCGCCGCCCACGAACCCCTACTGGTCGAGGATCGCCTGTGCGTCGGCCTGCGCCTGTGCGAGGAGCGCGTCGATGTCGGCGTTCTCGTCGGTCAGCACGGTCTGCACGACGGTGTCCAGCAGCGCGTAGATCTCCTGGGTCGACTTCTTCGGCTCGCCGACGGGCGTCTGGTCCCAGATGCTGTCGGTGAACGGCTCCATTTGGCCGCGCGGGACGTTGATGTAGTCCTCGATCCACACGAGCGACTCCTCGTACAGCTCGCGGCTGAGCACGGGCAGCACCGGCGTGCCGACCGCCTGACCCGATTCGTTGAGAGTCTTCGCGTCGAGCACCGCGGCCTCCTCGTCCAGGAGCTTCTGCATGTAGTACCAGTCGATCCACTCGACCGCGGCCGCCTTCGTGGCGTCGTCCACGGTGGGGCTGATCACAGCGATGTCACCGCCGCCGAGAGTGCCGGGGTCGTCGCCCTCGATCGGCACCACCTCGAGCCCGTAGACGTCGGGCTCGAGGCCGAAGTCGCGCACGAGCGCCGTGTAGACGTCGGAGCCCGACGTGTACATGCCGATGTTGCCGGCCGCGAACTCCTGGTTGATCGTGCCCCAGTCGAGGTCGACCTTCGAGCCGAACGAGCCGTCCTCCCACTTGAGGTCGTGCAGGAACTGGAGCGTCGCCTTGGTCCCCTCGTTGTCGATCGTCGACTCCGCCGAGCCGTCCCCGTTGTCGGCCTGGGTGCGGCCGCCGCGCGCGACGGTCTGCGCGGTGAGCTGCCATCCACCCGTGTTGTTGATCGCCATCTGCGCGTAGCCGGCCTTGCCCGTGGCATCCGTGATCTTCTTGGCGTATTCGCGCACCTCTTCCCACGTGGTCGGCGGCTGGTCGGGGTCGAGGCCGGCCTGCTCGAACAGGTCGCGGTTGTAATGCAGGCCCATCGCGTAGGCCTGGCGGGGGAAGCCATAGATGTTGCCGTCGGAGTCCTTGACCCCGTCGAGGATGATCGGGTTGAAGCTGTCCTCGTACCCGAGCTCCTCGACCTCGGCGGTCACGTCCATGAGCTGGCCGTTCTCGAGCAGCGTCTTGGAGTCGGTGAACGGCACCGTGAACACGTCGGGCAGGCTGCCGCCGGCGAGCTGCACGGCGAACGTCGGACCCTCCCACTCGTACTCGACCCCGATGATGTCGATGTCGGGGTGCTCGTCTTCGAACTGCTCCTCCTGGGCGGCGAACGCCTCGTACGCGGCCGCGTCGGCTCCGGGCGGGAACGTCGCGACGCGCAGCTCGACCTTGCCGCTCGCGTCGCCTCCCCCGCTGCTGCCGGTCGAGCAGCCGACGAGTGCGCCGACGGTCGCCACCGCGGCGACACCGGCGAGCAGGACCCTTGCTGGTGACTTCATCGTCTTTCCTTTCTCGGTGGCGGATGCCGCGTCACGCTGCCGCGGGATCCTCCGGGGTGTGCGGGGCGCCCGTCACCGCGTCGGATGCCCCGGCATCCGTGGTCTCCGCGGAGAGACGCAGCCATGCTGTGGAGTTGCCCGCGAGCCGCCCGCCGTCCAGCGGGCCGCTTGCGAGCAGGAGCTCCGCGCCGACGGGCAGCGGCACGGGGCTCTCGCCGGTGTTCACGACGCACGCGAAGTCGCCGCGTCGGAAGGCCAGGACGTCGTCGGCGCCGGGCGTGCCGACGGCGACGGTGTCGTGCCACCACTCGAGCGGCACGTCGGGATCGAGGTCGCGGCGCACGCGCAGCGCCTCGCGGTAGAGGTTGAGCGTCGACGAGGGATCGGCCTCCTGCGCCGCGACCGTGAGCGCGCGCCAGGACTCGGGCTGCGGCAGCCATGTCTGGACTCCGTCGGGGCTGAACCCGAACGGCGGGTGCTCGCCCGACCAGGGCAGGGGGACGCGGCATCCGTCACGCCCCGGATCGATGCCGCCCGACCGGTGGTGCATCGGGTCCTGGATGAGCTCGATCGGCAGGTCCTCGACCTCGGGCAGCCCGAGCTCGTCGCCCTGGTAGATGTACAGGCTTCCGGGGAGGGCCGCGACCAGCAACGCCGCCGCGCGGGCGCGATGGAGGCCGAGCTCGGGATCGGTCGGCACGCCGAAGCGCTTCTTCAGGAACGCGAACGCCGTGTCGTCGCGCCCGTAGCGGGTGACGGGGCGCGTGACGTCGTGGTTGCTCAGCACCCACGTGCTCGGTGCGCCGACCGGAGCGTGCGCGGCGAGCGTCGAGGCGATCGACTCGCGGAACGACTCCGCGCCCCATGGGCGTGCGAGGAAGTCGAAGTTGAACGCCGTGTGCATCTCATCGGGACGCAGGTAGTTCGTGAACCGCACGATGTCGGGAAGCCAGATCTCGCCCACGAGCACGCGCGTGCCGGGGTACGAGTCGGCGATCGCGCGCCACGAGCGGTACACGTCGTGCAGCTCGTCGCGGTCCTCGGTGGGGTGCGAGCCGGGACCCTGCTTCTCGCCGACCTCCGGCAGGTCGGGGTCCTTGATCAGCAGCGCGGCCGAGTCGATGCGCACGCCCGCGACACCGCAGTCGAACCAGAACCGGAGGATGTCCTCGTGCTCGCGCCGCACGTCGGGGTGGTTCCAGTTGAGGTCGGGCTGCTCGGGTGTGAACAGGTGGAGGTACCACTCCCCCGCGGTGCCGTCCGGGTTCATCGTGCGGGTCCACGTCTCGCCCTGGAAGTTCGACACCCACCGCGTCGGCATCTCGTCGCCGTGCGGGCCCGTGCCCGGGTGGAACCAGAACCGCTCGCGCTCGGGACTGCCCGGTCCCGCCTCGAGGGCGGCCTGGAACCACGGATGCTGGTCGGACACGTGATTCGGGACGATGTCGATGATGGTGCGGATGCCGAGCGCCAGTGCCTCCTCGATGAGGGCCTCGGCTTCGGCGAGCGTTCCGAACCGCGGGTCGATGTCACGGTAGTCCCGCACGTCGTAGCCGCCGTCAGCCATCGGGCTCGGGTACCACGGGTTGAACCACAGGGCATCGACGCCGAGCTTCTTGAGATAGCCGAGGCGCCGGCGTACGCCGGCGAGGTCGCCCGTGCCGTCGCCGTTCCCGTCGGCGAAGCTGCGCACGTACACCTGGTAGATGACGGCCGACCGCCACCACTGCGGGTCGTCTGCGCTCGGCGTCGGAGTGCGATGGGCTTCCGCGTCGGCGGTGCGGGGCAGGACGTCGCTGTCCACTGAGCTCCTCGTGATCGGATCGCGAAAGATTGATAGCGATGACGGTAGTACGCGGCAACACAGTCACGCAAGAGTTCGATGATCTTTTGCAAGTTCATGATTGCGCTCGAATTCGGATGCGTCGCGCTTCACCCCGGACGCTGAACGACGCGCCCGCATCACCCGCCGCTGAGCGCGCGCAGCGAGACGACGCGGACCACGGCGCACGCAATCCACTCGAACGCTGCGCTCCTCGCTCAGCGTCCGGGGGCGAAGTCCCTATTCGGGCGCGGGTCCGGTCGAACCGCGCAGCACGAGCTCGGGCTCGAAGAGCAGCTCATCGCCGGCCTCGGTCGTGCCGGCGACCTGCGAGAGGAGCAGCTCGATCACGGTGCGACCCATCGACTCGATCGGCTGGCGCACCGTCGTGAGGGGCGGCTCCGTGCAGCTCATGAGCGCGGAGTCGTCGAACCCGACGACGCTCACGTCCTCGGGGACACGCAGCCCCGCACGGCGTGCGGCGCGGACGGCACCCAGCGCAAGAGGGTCGCTCGCGCACACGATCGCCGTCGCACCTGACGCGAACAGGCGCGATGCGCCCGCCTGTCCCGACTCGAGCGAGTACAGTCCGCGCACGACGAGCTCCTCGTCGAGCGGCGACCCGAGCTTGTCGAGCAGCGGACGCGCCGCCGCGAGCTTTCGCTGCGAGGGGATGTGATCCGACGGGCCCAGCAACAAGCCGATGCGCCGGTGTCCGAGCTGGTGCAGGTGCTGGATCGCCTGCTCGGCCGCGGCGCCGTCGTCGGTCGAGACCGTCGCGAAGTCGAGCGAGTCGATGCGGGCGTTGACGAGCACTGTCGGCAGGTTGACCTGGCGGAGCCGCTCGTAGTGGGCGTGCGGCGCATCCGCCTGGCTGTAGTTCCCGCCCAGGAACACGACGCCCGACACCTGCTGCTGCAGCAGCAGCTCGACGTAGTCCGACTCGGTGATGCCACCCGCGTTCTGCGTGCACAGCAGCGGTGTGTAGCCGTTCTGGGTCAGGCCGCCGCCGATGATCTCGGCGAGCGCAGGGAAGATCGGGTTCTGCAGCTCGGGCAGCACGAGCCCGACCAGGCGGGCGCGTCCGCCGCGCAGCTTCGTGGGTCGCTCGTATCCGAGCACATCGAGGGCCGTGAGCACGGCCTGGCGGGTGGCATCCGAAACCCCCGGCTTGTCGTTGAGCACGCGACTCACGGTCGCTTCGCTGACCCCGACCTTGCGCGCCACTTCGGCGAGACGCTTCGACATGCGCTCAGTGTACGCAAGAACTTGCGTACCGGCGCAAGCCTTCGCAAGCCAAGTCCCTTTCCGCGAGTGCACGACTTCGCGTCGAGTGCACGACGTGACGACGGCGCGAAGCCGTGGTTTCGACGGGAAGCCGTGCACTCGCGTGAGCCGAAGGAACAGGAGGAGAGGAATGAGCGGATGCCCCGGCGGGTTGCCCCTGAGGATGAGCACCTCCACGCCTGTACCCCGCCTCGCCCTGTCCGTCCTCGACCTCGTGCCCGTGCGCGCGGGGCAGACGAGCGCGGAGGCGGTCGCGGCATCCGTCGATCTCGTGCAGACCGCCGACCGGCTCGGATACCGTCGCTACTGGTTTGCGGAGCACCACAACATGCCGGCCGTCGCGTCGACGACGCCGCCCGTGCTGGCCGCCGCCGCGGCGGCGCGCACCGACCGCATCCGCGTGGGTTCGGGTGGTGTCATGCTCCCGAACCACTCGCCGCTCGTCGTGGCGGAGCAGTTCGCCGCGCTCGAGGCCCTCGCCCCCGGGCGCATCGACCTCGGCATCGGCCGGGCACCGGGCAGCGACCCCGTCATCACGCAGCTGCTGCGGCAGAGCGGCACGACGAGCGACGTCGACCGCTTCCCCGACAACGTCGCCGACATCGTGGCTCTCGTCTCGAGCGAGGGTGCCTCGGTGCGCTTCACGTCGGGCGGAACCTACGGCGTGCACGCGACGCCCGCCGCGACGACCGTCCCAGAGGTGTGGCTGCTCGGGTCGAGCGACTACTCCGCGCGCCTCGCCGCGGCGTACGGGCTGCCGTACGTCTTCGCGAACCACTTCTCCGGCGAAGGGCTCGAGCGCGTTCTCGAGCTGTACCGGTCGGAGTTCCGGCCGAACGAGCGCCACCCCGAGCCGCGCACATTCCTCACCGCGAACGTCATCGCCGCTCCGACCGCCGATGAGGCGGAGGACCGCGCGCTTCCCCAGCTGCACATGATGGCGCGCCTGCGCACGAACATGCCCCTCGTGCCGCTCGAGACGGTCGAGCAGGCGAAGGCGAACGAGAGCTTCGACAGCCTCGCGCAGTCGGTCATGGCGGCGGCCCGCACGAAGTGGTTCGTCGGGACCGGGGCGGACGTGGCATCCGCCCTCTCGTCCTTCGCGCAGCAGCACGGCGTGGACGAGGTCATGATCTCGCCGATCGCCGCGTCGTACGACGGTGAACCGACGGATGCCTCGCCCGGCCGCACCCAGACGATGGAGCTGCTAGCGGCCGAGCTCGACCTCGACGGCTGACGTCAGGCGGCGGGCACCCACTCGACCGAGGTCGTCAGCTCGTCGAGGATCTCGGGGACCGGCTCGACTCCCAGGCCTGGCCCCTGCGGGACGTCGAGATGCCCGTCGCGCATGACGAACGGCGGCGTAATGTCGGTCGCGTAGAACCGGTCGCTCGCCGACACGTCGCCGGGGAGGGTGAAGCCGGGCAGCGACGCGAGCGCGACGTTGGCGGCGCGCCCGATGCCCGACTCGACCATGCCGCCGCACCAGACTGGCACACCGTGCGCGGCGGCGAGGTCGTGGATGCGGCGCGCCTCGAGGTACCCGCCGACGCGGCCGGGCTTGATGTTGATGATCTGCGTCGCACCGAGTCGGATCGCCGCGGCCGCCGTCTGGGCGGAGGTGATCGTCTCGTCGAGACAGATCGGCGTCTGGACGACCTTCGCGAGGTCGGCGTGGCCCAGAAGGTCCTCCTCTTCCAGCGGCTGCTCGATCAGGAGCAGGTCGAACGCGTCGAGCTTCGCGAGGTGCCGCGCATCGCGCAGCGTGTACGCCGTGTTGGCGTCGACCTGCAGGAGCACGTCGCCGCCGAAGCGCTCGCGCACCGCGCGGACGGGCTCGATGTCCCACCCCGGCTCGATCTTGAGCTTGATGCGCACGTACCCGGCGTCGAGGTAGCCGCCGACGGCGTCGAGCAGCTGCGGGATCGAATCCATGATCCCCACGGACACTCCGCACGGCACGCGGTCGTGCACCGAGCCGAGCTCGCGCGCGAACGAGCGCCCTTCGGCGCGCAGCTCGGCGTCGAGCACCGCCATCTCGAGCGCACCTTTCGCCATGCGGTGGCTCTTGAACTTCTTCAGCGCCTCGCCGATCCCCGGCGCATCCGTCACCTCCGCCGCCGCGAGCGCAGGGATCAGGAACCGCTTCATCAGGTCGACGGCACCCTCGGTGTACTCGGGCGAGTAGATCGGATCGGGGAGCGTCACACACTCGCCCCAGCCGGTCGCGGCATCCGTCACCGCCTTCACCAGCAGGATGTCGCGCGCGGTCTGCGTGCCGAACGACGTGCGGAACGGCGACACGAGCGGCATCGCGACGCGCCTCAGCTCGAAGCCTTCGATCTTCATCACGCGGTTCCCCCTCCGGGTATCACGATGTCAGTTCCGCGACGAGCTCGGCCACCAGCACGGTGCGCGGGGCGATCTCGCTGACGAGGACGTGCTCGTGCTCGGCGTGCGCCCCTCCCCCGACGGCGCCGAGGCCGTCGAGCGTCGGCACGCCGATGCCGGCGGTGAAGTTGCCGTCGCTGCCGCCGCCCACGGCGACTCCCGCGAGCGGGTCGAGCGCGAGGCGCGCGGCGATCGCCTGCGCCCGCGCAAACAGAGAAGCGGATGCCGCGGCCTCGAGCGGCGGACGGTTGATGCCGCCCAGCACCGACACGCTCGCGCCGGGCGTCACAGCGGTGAGCGCACGAATCGCGGCGTCGACCCGCTGCTGCTCGGCTGCCGTGCGCGCACGCACGTCGACCCACACCGAGGCGCGCGCGGGCACCGTGTTCGTCGTCGAGCCGGAGCCCGCGACGGTCGGCGTCACCGAGGTGCCGGTCGCGGGGTCGGCCAGCCCGGAGATCGCGAGCACCTGATGCGCGAGTTCGACGGTCGCGTTCACGCCTTTCTCGGGCTCGAGTCCCGCGTGCGCGGCGAGCCCGTCGACGACGACCTCGTAGAGCGAGACGCCCTTGCGCTCGAGCTTGAGCGCGCCGCCGTCCGCGGAGGCCTCGAGCACGAGCGCGGCGCGAGCCCCGCGCGCGGTGTCTTCGATGAGGCGGCGCGAGCTCGGCGAGCCGACCTCCTCGTCGCCGGTCACGAGCAGCGTCACGCCGTCGCGGTCATCGAGCGAGGCGACGGCGTGCAGCGCCATCGCGAGGCCGGTCTTCATGTCGAAGCATCCGGGTCCGGTCATGACGTCGCCCGCGACCGCGAACGGGATCCGCTCGATCGTGCCGATCGGCCACACGGTGTCGTGGTGCGCGAGCAGGAGCACTCGAGTCGCGTCGCCGAACCGCCACCGCAGGTGCGTGACGCCGTCGATCACGACCCGCTCCGGTGTCACGCCGAGCAGCTCTTCGCCGAGAGCGGCGACGAGGTCGGCCGATCGCGCGACCGCTCCGTGGTCGGCGGTCGGCGACTCGCAATCGACGAGCGTGCGGATGGTGTCGACGATCGCGTCGACGACGACAGCGGCGATGGTCACGAGCGCAGGGGCGGGCGAGCGGTGGTCACCCTCACACCATAGACACCGCACGGTCGCGGGGGCTTCGTCGTCCGCGACGAACCGGATGCGGCGCGTTCGTCCGCGCGGACGAAGGTCAGAGCCAGCCGATGAACCTCTCGGGCGTGATGACGACCGCGACCGAGTACTCGTCGCGGATGCGGTCGATCTTCCAGCCGAGCCGATCGAGGCCGGCCCGGTACTTCTCGACGTAGGCGTCACCCATGCGGTCGAGCCACACCGACGTCGAGTCGGGCGAGATGGCCGCCGAGCCCCGGATGATGTGCACGTCGTCTCCGGCCTCATCCGTTTCGAGATGGAACAGCACCTTCGGGTCGGCCCGGATGTTGCGGGTCTTCACCGACTCGGGCTGAACGAACACGACGATCGTGCCCTCATGCCAGAAGAACCACACGGGCACGGCGTGCGGGTAACCGTTGCGGCCGTTCGTGCCGAGCCAGCCGATCTCATCCGTCTCGAGTCGCCGCAGGGTGCGGGCGTGGACCTCGTTCGCCCGGTCGAGTTCGAACGTGGCGGGCATCAGACCTCCGGTTCTCCGCTGAGCAGGCCGCGCAGCCAGTCGCGCGCCTCGACGAACACGTCGTCGGAATAGCGCTCGGGATAGTGCACGACGACGCGGTCGGCGCGCGGGTACGACCCGAGGAACACGACCTTCGGGCTGAAGCGCCGCAGGCCGAGGAGCGCGTCGGCCATGCGCTCGTCCTGGATGTGCCCGTCCGCGTCGATCACGAACCGGTAGCGGCCGAGCGCGTCGCCGATCGGCCGCGAGGCCAGCAGCGACAGGTTGATGCCCCGCGTCGCGAACTGCTCGAGCATCTCGAGCAGCGCGCCCGGGCGGTCCTCGGGCAGCTCCACGATGAGCGACGTCTTGTCGGCGCCCGTCGGCGGCGGCGGCGGGACGGTGCGCCCCACGAGCACGAACCGCGTCACGGCGTTCGCGTTGTCGCCGATGTTCTCCGCGAGGAGCTCGAGCTCGTGGTGCTCGAGGATACCGGGAGGGGCGATCGCCGCATCCGCCTCGCTCGTGTCGTCGATCAGCCCGACCGCGCTGGCCACGTTGCTCGCGGCGGGAATGTGGGCGTGGGCGGGCAGGGTCCTGGTGAGCCACTGCAGGCATTGCGCGTAGGCGACCGGATGCGCCGCCACGAGCGACACGTCCTCGAGACGCGTGCCGGGGCGACCGACGAGCACGAACTCGACGGGGACGAGGTACTCCCCCACGATCCGAAGACCCGGAACCGTCGCGAGCGCGTCCTGCGCGGTCGAGACGCCTCCGTCGACCGAATTCTCGATCGCGATCATCGCCGCGTCGGAGGTGCCGTCGATGACGTCGTTGAGCGCCTCGCCCACGTTGCGCACGGGCCGCCAGATCTGGTCGCGCGCCTCGGCGACCTGCGCGAGCGCCGCTTCGGTGAAGGTGCCCGCCGGGCCGAGATAGCTGTACGTGCGGCGACGGGGAGCCTCGGGCTGGTCGGTCACGGCGTTCAGCCTAGTCGGGCCCGAAGCCCGGTCGCCCAGCGCACGGCGTCCCCGAGACGCGAGATCGACAGGCCTTTCGTCCCGTTCGCGCCCTCGATTCGCGGAGAGCATGGGCACAGCGGTCGGGACGACGGAGTACGAACGACTCGGCTGAACCCGGTGGGTCACCACGTCGGAAGGGGAGTCGCCCGGCCGCTCACGTCTTGCATGCGGCAGGGGTCGCGTGCTCGGGCGAGGTTGCCGGGGGAAGCATCCGCCCGCTCGGTCCCTTCCCCAATGACTGATCACACTGAAGGAACGTCCATGAACAGCTATCCCGCTGTCCCGCCGGCTGTGCCGGCGCCCGACACCGTGCCGCCGTACGCGGCACCCGCGCCACCGTCCCCGTACCAGGCTCCTGCGCCTCCCGGCAAGCAGTTCATCGCCGCGTGGCTGCTCTCCTACTTCCTGGGTGTCTTCGGCGTCGACCGGTTCTACCTGGGGAAGGTCGGCACCGGCCTCCTGAAGCTGTTCACGTTCGGCGGATTCGGCATCTGGTGGCTCATCGACCTCATCCTGATCCTCGCCGGCGCAGCGCGCGACAAGGACGGGCGTCCGCTCGAAGGCTACGACCGGCACAAGAAGGTGGCGTGGATCGTGACCGGCGCGATCGTGGCGCTCGGAATCATCATCGGCGCCGTGAACGGTGCGATCGCCGCGAGCCTCAGCAACGACCTGTCGCCCGCGGACGGCACGCAGATCTCGCGCGAAGAACCGCCAGTCGAGGAACCCGCACCCGTGGACGACCGCGAGCAGGTGCCGGGCCTCATCGGCCTGACCGTCGCGGAGGCCCGAGCTGCGGTCGAGGACGCCGGATTCGTGCTCGCAGTGCCAGAAGGCGCAAGCGACGACTGGGTCGTCTTGACGCAGACCCTGTCGGAGGGCCGCCAGGCGGACCCCGGAACCGAGATCTTCGTCACCGCCGAGGCACCCGAGCCCGTGCTCACGCTGGCCCAGAAGAACGCGGTCAGGGACGCGGAGTCGTATCTGGAATACAGCGGGTTCTCGCGAGCGGGCCTGATCGGTCAGCTCGAGTACGAGGGGTATTCGAAGGAGGACGCGACCTTCGCGGTCGACTTCGTGGAAGCGGATTGGAACGCCGAGGCCGCCGAGTCGGCACAGTCCTATCTCGACTACTCGTCCTTCTCCCGGCAGGGTCTCTACGATCAACTGGCCTACGAAGGGTTCACGCCCGAGCAGATCGAGTTCGCGCTCGGCGCCGTCGGCTACTGACCAGCGTCCGGGCGTTCGACCCGCACGCGAGTCGAACGCCCCGGCGCAACCCGGCGACAGAAACGCGCGCGGCGCGGCAGACTTGAACGCATGACTCGCGCAGGACAGCCAGCCGAAGCATCCGACCTCATCGACATCGACGAGCTCATCGCCGCGTATTACGACCGCAAACCGGATGCCTCGAACCCGGCCCAGCGCGTCGCGTTCGGCACGAGCGGTCACCGCGGCTCCGCCCTCACGACGAGCTTCAACGAGGATCACATCCTCGCCACGACGCAGGCCATCGTCGAGTACCGGCGCTCGCAGGGGATCGCGGGGCCCCTGTTCCTCGGGCGCGACACCCACGGGCTGTCCCTTCCCGCCGAGCGCAGCGCGATCGAGGTGCTCGTCGGCAACGGCGTGGACGTGCGAGTCGACGCACGGGACTCGTGGGTTCCGACCCCGGCGCTGAGCCACGCGATCCTCACCTACAACCGCGGGCGCGCCGCGGACGACCCGGGCCGTGCCGACGGCATCGTCGTGACCCCGAGCCACAACCCGCCGCGCGACGGCGGCTTCAAGTACAACCCGCCGGACGGCGGGCCGGCCGACGTCGACGCCACGAGCTGGATCGCGCAGCGCGCGAACGAGCTCATCGCGGCGGGGCTCGACGGCGTCGTCCGCACGAGGTTCGCCGACATCGACGCGGACGCCCTGGGCGAGTACGACTTCCGCGACCGGTACGTGCGCGACCTCGCGAACGTGATCGACATGGACGCGATCCGCGCGTCGGGCATCCGCATCGGCGCGGACCCGCTGGGCGGGGCATCCGTCGACTACTGGGCGCTCATCGCCGAGCTGTACGGGATCGACCTCACCGTCGTGAACCCCGACGTCGACCCGACGTGGAAGTTCATGACGCTCGACTGGGACGAGAAGATCCGGATGGATCCGTCGTCGCCCTACGCGATGGCCGCGCTCGTCGCGCGACGCGGCGACTACGACCTGCTCACGGGCAACGACGCCGACGCAGACCGGCACGGCATCGTGACGCCCGACGCGGGGCTCATGAACCCGAACCACTTCCTCGCGGTCGCGATCGACTACCTCGTGACGCACCGGCCGGGCTGGCCGACGGATGCCGCGGTCGGCAAGACCCTCGTGTCGTCGATGATCATCGACCGGGTGGTCGCGGCGCTCGGGCGCCGGCTGTACGAGGTGCCGGTCGGGTTCAAGTGGTTCGTGCCGGGGCTGCTCGACGGGTCGGTCGTTTTCGGCGGCGAGGAGTCGGCGGGCGCCTCGTTCCTGCGGCGGGACGGCTCGGTGTGGACAACCGACAAAGACGGGATCATCCTGTGCCTGCTCGCGTCTGAGATCCTCGCGGTCACGGGCAAGACGCCCTCGCAGCGGTACGCGGAGCTCGAGGCGCAATTCGGATCGTCGGCCTACCAGCGCGTCGACGCCCCGGCGACGCCCGCGCAGAAGGCGGCGCTGGCGAAGCTCTCGCCGGAGGCGGTCGCCGCGACAGAGCTCGCGGGCGAGCCGATCACCGCGAAGCTGTCGCACGCGCCGGGCAACGGCGCCGCGATCGGCGGCCTCAAGGTCGTGACGGATGACGCGTGGTTCGCCGCCCGCCCGTCGGGCACCGAGGACGTGTACAAGCTCTACGCCGAGTCGCTCCGCGGTGCCGAGCATCTCGCCCAGGTGCAGGAGGAGGCTCGCGCGGTGGTGTCGGAGGCGCTCGGCGGGGCGTGACCCACCCGGACGCTGAGCGAGGAGCGTAGCGACGAGCTCGCTCAGCGACCGGGGGTCCCTGTCAGCGGCGGGCGGCCCAGAGCGCGGCGCGAGCCAGGAGCATCCGGTGCTCTTGCGACTCGTACGAGCGCTCGGTGTGACCGAGTGCCGACACGGCGATGCGGCTCGCGCCCGCCTCGCGCACCCACAGCAGCGGATGCCGCACTCCATCGAGCTCGTGCAGGGCGAGCACCCGGATGCCCGGGTCGTCGATCACGAGATCGGTGTATCGCTCGTCGAAGAGGGTGAAGTCCTCGGCGGGTGCCGTGACCGGGTGGTCGCGGTCGACGATGCGCACATCTGCGTCAGAGATGTCCGGATGCCACGACATCCCCTCCACCCACGCGCCGCCGATCGCCTCGCGCCAGAGCGGCACGTCGCCGAGCGTATGCAGCGAGCTGTGGATCGAGAGCACGCCGATCCCGCGCGCGAGCGCGGAGGTGAGCCCGGATGCGGCATCCGGCGCGATCTCGCCTTCACCCTCCCCGGGGCCCGCGTTCATGATCAGCAGGTCCGCGCCCTCGAGCGCCATCAGCGCCGACTCGGGCTCGCCGAACACCGTGACCGTCCAGCCGTCGTCGGTGAGGGTCTCGGCGATGCGCGCCGAGGTCACCGCGAACGCGTGATGCGGGTCGCTGTAGCGCCCGCCTCCACTCGCGATGACGGCGGTCGGGTCCGGTGAGTTGCTCGGGGCCATGCGTGTCGAACCTACATGGGCGCGCTCGTCAGCCGCCCAGGTTCACCCAGATGCCCTTCGTCTCGGTGTAGGCGTCGAGCGCGTTCGCGGCCATCTCGCGGCCCCACCCGCTCGCCTTGAAGCCGCCCCACGGCGCCGCCGGGTCGAGCATCGGCATCGAGTTGATGTAGACCTCGCCGGCACGGATGCCGTGGGCGAGCCGGTGCCCGAGCGCGACGTCCTTCGTCCACACGCACGCGACGAGTCCGTAGTCGGTGTCGTTCGCCTGCGCGACGAGCTCGTCGGGGTCGTCGTACGAGATCACGGGCAGCACCGGGCCGAAGATCTCCTCCCGCGCGATCGTCATGTCGTGCGTGACGCCGCGGAAGAGCGTCGGCTCGAAGAAGAAGCCCGCCGCGAGGTCGCCGTTCGCGCGCTTGCCGCCGAGCACGACCTCCGCACCCTGCTCGAGTCCGCTCTTCACGTAGCCCTCGACGCGTGAGAGCTGCTCCTGCGACACGAGGGGCCCGAGCTGCGTGTCGGGCGACAGCCCGGGACCGAGCTTCATGCCCGACATCGCCGAGCCGAGCCTGTCGGTGAACTCGTCGACGCGGCTCGAGTCGACGTAGAACCGGCTGTACGCCGCGCACGCCTGTCCGCTGTTGAAGAGCCCGCCGAGCATGCTGCCGATGACGGCCTGGTCGAGGTCGGCGTCCTTGAGCACGATGCTCGGGGCTTTGCCGCCGAGCTCGAGGCTCACGCGCTTGAGGTTGCCCGCCGACGCGCGCACGATCGAGCGTCCGACCTCGGTCGACCCGGTGAACGACACCTTGTCGACGCGCGGGTGGTCGACGAGCGCCTGACCGACCTCGGGGCCGCCCGTGACGAGGTTGACCACACCCTTCGGCACGCCAGCCTCTTCGACGAGCTCGACGAGGCGGGTCGTCGTGAGCGGCGTCTGCTCGGCCGGCTTGAGCACGACCGTATTGCCCGTCGCGAGCGCGGGCGCGAGCTTCCACACCGCGATCGCGAGCGGGAAGTTCCACGGCGTGATGAGCGCGCACACGCCGATCGGCTCGCGGCGCGTGTAGTGCAGGTGGCCGGGCACCGAGATCGAGCTCACCGTGCCGTCGAGCTTGGTCGTCCATCCGGCGAAGTAGCGGAACATGTCCGCCGCGCCGGCCATGCTGCCGCGCGCGAACCCGACCACCTGGCCGACGTCACGGCTCTCGAGCTGGCCGAGCTCATCGGCGTGCTGCTCGATGAGGTCGGCGATGCGCCACAGCAGCTTGCCGCGTGCGGCGGGCGTCATGTCGCGCCACGCGGGGTCGGCGAAGGCGCGCGCGGCCGCATCGACGGCGGCGTCGACATCGGTTGCGGATGCCTCCACGGCCGTCCCGATGACGGAACCCGTCGACGGGTCGAACGTCTCGAATGTGCCGTCGCCCGTTCCCGCCGTCCACTCGCCGTCGATGTACAGCTGTCCGGTGAATGCCATGCGATCTCCTGTCGGTCGAATGTCAGTCGAAGAGGACCATGCCGCGGATGTTGCGGTGCTCCCGCATGTCGACGTAGCCCTGGTTGATGTCTTCGAACTCGTACGTGCGGGTCACGAGCTCGTCGAGCTTCAGCTCGCCGTCCATGTACAGGTCGAGGAGCCGAGGTATGTCGTAGCGCGGGTTCGCGCTGCCGAAGAGCGCCCCGACGAGGCGCTTCTCATACGCCGTGATCTCGAACATCGGAGCGGTGATCGTGGTGTCGGTGACGTCGGCGAGCGACGTCAGCACGACCGTGCCGCGCTTTCCGACGAGCGAGAGCGCGTCTCCGACGACCTCGCCGGTCGCGACGTCGACGGTGATGAGGGCGGAGTCGGCCATGCGCCCCCACGTGAGCCCGGGCAGCGCCTCGCGCGCCTCAGCGGCACTCGCGAAGGTGTGGGTGGCGCCGAATCTCCGCGCCTCCTCGCGGTTGAACTCGGACGGGTCGATCGCGAGGATCTGCTTCGCTCCAGCCATCGCCGCTCCCTGCACGGCGTTGGCGCCCACGCCGCCGATGCCGAGCACGGCCACCGTGTCGCCGGGCTTGACCCCCGCCGCGTAGACGGCGGTCGCCCAGCCGGTGGTGACGCCGCATCCGACCAGCGCCGCCTTGTCGAGCGGCACGTCGTCGCGGATCTTCACGACCGACGTCTCACGCACGACCGTGTACGGCGAGAAGGTGCCGAGCATGCACATGAGCCGCGCGTCGTGCCCGTTCACGTGGTGTCGCGACGTGCCGTCGCGCTGCAGGCCGACGCCGATGCCGGCGCCCTCGTCGCACAGGTTCTGGTGCCCGGTGGCGCAGGACTCGCACCGGCCGCACGCGGGGATGAAGCTCAGCACCACGTGGTCACCCACGGCCAGGGTCGTGACGCCGGGGCCGACCTTCTCGATGACGCCGGCGCCCTCGTGCCCGCCGATCACGGGAAGCGCGTCGAACGGCAGCTCGCCCGTTCGCACATGCTCGTCGGACTGGCACAGGCCCGTCGCGGCGAGCTTGACGAGCACCTCGCCTTCGCCGGGATCGTCGAGCTCGAGCTCCTCGAGGCGCCAGTCCTGCCCGTACTCCCACAGCACGGCGGCACGCGTCTTCACATCGTCCTCCTCGTCGAGGTCGGGTTGTCGCTTCTCTCGCGAGACTAGGGCGGAAGGCGCAATGAGGACGCCTCGACTTTCACCAGGTGGCAGACGCCTGGACGCACCCATTCGTCGGGTCGGGCCGCATCGGCGAGAATGGCCGGGGCGATCCGGCGGATGCCGCGCCCACGACCCCTGAGGAGGGACATGTCCTGGCTCGTGACCGGCGGCGCCGGCTACATCGGCGCCCACATCGTGCGCGCTCTCGGCGACGCGGGACTGTCCCCCGTGGTCATAGACGACCTCTCGAGCGGCCACGAGGAGTTCGTGCCCGCCGAGGTGCCGTTCGTGCGCGGGACGATCCTCGATCGCGGGCTGCTCGAGCGCACGCTGCGCGAGCACGGTGTCGAGGGCGTGATCCATGTCGCGGGCTTCAAGTACGCGGGAGTCTCGGTGCAGCGTCCGCTCCACACGTACGCGCAGAACGTCGAGGGCACGCGCCTCGTGCTCGAGGCGATGGCGGCGGCGGACGTCTCGAACATCGTCTTCTCGTCGAGCGCCGCCGTCTACGGCACACCCGACGTCGACCTCGTGACCGAAGACACGGCGAAGCGCCCCGCGTCGCCGTACGGCGAGTCGAAGCTCATCGGCGAGTGGCTGCTGCGCGATCAGGCGGTCGCGACGGCGGAGTCGGAGCATCCGCTACGCCACACGTCGCTGCGCTACTTCAACGTCGTCGGCTCCGCCGATCCCGAGGTTCACGACTCGAGTCCGCACAATCTCTTCCCACTCGTGTTCGAGGCGCTGCTCGACGGCCGCACGCCACGCATCAACGGCGACGACTACGCGACGCCCGACGGCACGAACGTCCGCGATTACGTCCACGTGCACGACATCGCCCTCGCCCACGTGGTCGCCGCGCAGCGCCTGGCGTCGGGCGAGCCGATCGAACCCGCGTACAACCTCGGCTCGGGCGACGGCCTGTCCGTGCGTCAGATCATGGACGCGATGGCCCGCGTCACCGGGATCGACTTCACGCCCGAGATCGCCCCGCGCCGCCCTGGCGACCCCGACCGCATCGTCGCTTCCGGCGAGCTCGCGGCGCGCGACCTCGACTGGCGCATGCGCCACACGGTCGACGACATGGTGCGCTCGGGGTGGGAAGCCCGCCGCACCGCGCGCTGACGCGTCCGCGACTCACAACCGCCGCGCGAGCGTCGCGCCCGCCAGACGCAGCCACTGCGCGGGCTCGTTGAGCGCGGCATCCGTCGATCCTGCGAGGTCGGTGAGCGAGACGGCCGCCACGAAGGCGGAGACATCGGATGCCTCGGCGATCCGCCCCGCGACGAGAGCCACCGGTACCCCCGCCCCTGCCGCGAGCGCCGCGACGTGGGCGGGCGCCTTGCCGGCGGCGGACTGCGCGTCGAAGGATCCCTCCCCCGTCACCACCACCGCCGACTCGGCGATCGCCGCCGGCAGGTCGACGAGCTCGGCCACCGCGCTCGCACCCGGCACGAGCTGTGCCCCCCACGCGAGCAGCGCGAAGCCCGCTCCTCCCGCTGCGCCGGCGCCCGGCGTCGCGGGGTCTGCGGGAAGCAGCGCCGCGAGACTCGCGAGTCCTTCATCGGCGAGCGCGACCCCCGACGCGTCGAGTCCCTTCTGCGGCCCGAAGACCGCCGCCGCACCCGAGGCGCCGAGGAGCGGGTTCGTCACGTCGGTCAGCACGGTCGCCCCACCGGGCGGGAGGGGTCGGAGTCCGCTCAGGTCGGCCCGCGCGAGAGCCCCGAGGCCCCGCGCGCCACGCGCGACGGGGTCCGTTGCGGCATCCGTGAATCGCGCCCCGAGCGCCGTCAGCATTCCCGTCCCGCCGTCCGTCGACGCGCTCGACCCGATGCCGAGGACGAGCCGCGACACCCCGTGGTCGAGCGCCGACGCGATCGCCTCGCCGAACCCGGTCGTGCCGGCGTCCCACGGCACGCGCCGATCGCCCAGCAGCTCGATGCCCGACGTCGAGGCGAGCTCCACGACACCCACGCCCCACGGCTCGTCCGCCGTCGGGGGAAGCAGGAGCCACGCGGCATCCGTGGGCTCTCCATCCGGCCCCGTCACGGTGACGGGCATGCGGCGAGCGCCCGGGACCGCGGTGGCGAACGCGTCGAGCGTGCCCTCGCCGCCGTCGGCGACGGGACGCAGCACGAGCCGGTCGTCGGGCCGCTCGGAAGCCCACCCTTCCGCGAGCGCGGACGCCGCACCCGACGCCGTGATCGAGCGCTTGAAGCTGTCGGGCGCGAACACGACCGTCCGCGTAGCCGGACCCACGTCACTCACCAGGCGATCGCGGCCTCCCACACCCGCACGTATGCCTCGGCGCCCGACATGAGCTGCTGACGCAGCAGCGGCCCCTCGGCGCCCGCGGCCTGCACGACGTCGACGGTCCAGTCGGCCTGGAGCCCGTACGTCGCGACGCCGTCGACGTTGATGTCGAACGTGCGCTGCCCCATCGTGAAGCGGTCGAGCGTCGCGCCGTTGAGTGCGGTGAGCGGATAGACGAGCGGATGCTGCGCCGCGTCGTCCCGCGCGTACGCCTGGTCCCCGAGCCCGTTCACGTCCGAGCCGAACCCGTACGCCGTGATCGCTCCCGGCGCAGCGGCCGCCCGGTTCGCGCGCCACTCGTCGAGGAACCCGGGGCGGCCCTCCTGCGTGTGGGCGGCGTTCGCATACGAGGCGACGAATCCGCCGACGTTCGCGATCCGGGCGATCATCGAGCGGTCGGACCAGGTGTGCGCCGTGATGACGCCGGGATAGCCGCGCTGCTCGGCGAGGCCGAGCACCGCGTCGGCGGTCTTCACGCTCATGTGGTCGATGTGGATCATCATTCCGCGGTCCATCGCCTCGTCGACGAGGTGACGGCCGAGATCGGTGAGACCGCGGATGTTGCACACCGGACCCTCGGGGTACACGGGCACGATCGTGCCGGCCGGCAGGCCCGACGAGCCGAGGAGTGCCGCGATCTCGTCGCTGCGAAGCGGCTGCTCGTTGTCGTGCGCCTCGGTCTGGCACGCCTCGACCTCCCACCAGTGCCCGGTCGAGACCTTGTTGCCGATGTTGACCGCGGCGCCCTGCGTCCCCGCGTCGAAGCGCGTGCCGCCGAACGCGTTGTCGAACTTGTGGACGGGGTAGATCCCGCTCACCCCGTACGACTCGAGCTCGTCGAGGCCGGCGTCGATCTGCGCCGTCGTGCACTGGGCGACGCCGTGGATCTCGCGGCATCCGAACAGTTCCGAGTTCTCGACCCCGACGATCACCGCGAGCTTGCCCGCGGCCGCGATCTGACGCACCTCGGAGGGCGAGGTGGCGATTCGGAACCACCCCTTGCCCGGACCGCCGGACTGCGCGTCGATGTAGTCCTGCATGTCCCTCAGGTACCTCGCCTGCAGGCGGATCTGCTCCATCTCGTCGCAGCTCGTGACCTTGTCGGGGTAGATCTCGCAGATGATGCGGTTCGCGACGAGCAGCGCGTTGAGGATGCGCTCGCCCGACAGCCATGCGCGCTCGATCCCGCGGAAGTACGCCTGCTCGTGCAGGAGCGTGCGGGGTGTCGGCCAGTCCTTGAACGTCGGCCAGCCGCGGTAGTCCATGAACGGGTCGGTGCCCGCGATGAGGGCGCCGAGGTATCCGCTCACGCCGATCGCCGAATGCGACAGGCACCCCTCGAGCGCCTCCTCCACGCCGCCCGGGTGGAAGGGGGTGCCGCACCGCATCCGCCCGCCGAACCCGACCGCGGCCGTGACGTGCGTGTGCGCGTCGATGAAGCCGTTGAGCGTGCCGTCGGGGTTGACCGCGGGCTGCGCCGTGCCGCGCACTCCTGTCGCGACATCCGAGACGTTCGCGCACCCCGTCGCGTGCACGAGCGTGAACGAGCCGTTCGCCGCGACGAGCGTTCCGAAGAACGACCCGATGCGCTTGCCGTTCAGCGTCGCGGCGATCTGGTACGCACCGCCGTCGCGCGTGACGGTCCAGTCGGCGCGGTCGCCGTAGCTCGAACCCGGCATGACCGTGTTGAGGATGCTCAGGTACAGCACGCTCCCCTTGTGGTCGATGAGCCGGTAGCGGCCGAGCGCCGTGGCCTCGAACCGGATCTTCGTCGCGGATGCGGCGGAGCCGGACGTGCCGTAGCCGAGCGTGCCGCGCGTGACGTAGTTGGAGGACCCACCGCCGACGCGCAGCGTGGCGCACGCGCCGTCGAGATCCGTCGCCGGGCTCGGGGCTGCCGCCGCCGGCGCGAGCGGCGCCACGATGAGGCCCACCGCGACGAGCGCGCCGATGAGGACGCGTCGGAGCGGGCGGCGGTTTCGCGGGGATCGGGTTCGCGGGAATCGAACGGGCTCTGACGTGGGACTGGGGTTCACCGACTCCTCCTCGACGACGCTGTGCGAGACGAGCGGATGCTATCGCCAACGGAGCGCGTGAGGAATAGCGTCGGAGGAGGGCCGAGGCATCCGTCCCCTCGGCCGAAGTGAGGAGAGAACGTGTCGCACATCAAAGTCGCAACCGAGAACTCGATCGACGTCAAGCTCTTCTACACCGACCAGGGCTCGGGCCAGCCGGTCGTGCTCATCCACGGCTATCCGCTCAACGGCGAGTCGTGGGGCAAGCAGCAGGCCGCGCTCCTCGACGCCGGGTATCGCGTGGTCGCGTACGACCGGCGCGGGTTCGGGGCCTCGACGAAGGCCGGATCGGGCTACGACTACGACACCTTCGCGAGCGACCTGAGCGTGCTGATCGAGACGCTGGAGCTGACGGATGCCGTGCTCGTCGGCTTCTCGATGGGAACCGGCGAGATCGCACGGTACCTCTCCACGTACGGCAGCGACCGCATCGCGAAGGTCGCGTTCCTCGGGTCGCTCCAGCCGTACCTGCTCAGGACCGACGACAACCCGGACGGCGCAGGGCCCCAGGAGTTCTTCGACGGCTTCTCGGCCGCGGCGCGCGCGGACCGCTACGCGTTCGTCGCCGAGTTCTTCAAGAGCTTCTACAACCTCGACGACAACCTCGGCTCGCGCATCTCGCAGGAGGCGCTCGACGCGAGCATGCAGGTGGCAGGCCACGCGGGCAACGTCGCGATCGCCGCCGCTCCGCTCACGTGGCCGACCGACTTCCGCGCCGACATCCCGAAGGTCGACGTGCCCGCGCTGATCCTGCACGGCACGGCCGACAACATCCTGCCGATCGACCTCACCGCGCGCCGGTTCCGTGAGCTGCTGCCCGACGCGACCTATGTCGAGATCGAGGGCGCGCCGCACGGCCTGCTGTGGACTCACGGCGACGAGGTCAACGAGGCGCTGCTCGCGTTCCTGAGGTCGTAGCCGGGCCGCTCGCCGGGTTGGCCGCGGGGGTTCAGCCGACGGCGTCGAGCATCGACTCCAGCAGCGACGGGTCCGGCTCCAGCTCGCGCCGCTCGATGCGGTGCGCGAGCTCGACGACGACGTCGTTGACGGGAGTCCGGATGCCACGCCGCCGGCCCTCCCCGGCGACGTGGCCGTTGAGGTCGTCGACCTCGGAGTGTCGGCCCTTGCGCCAGTCCTGCAGCACGGTGGTCGTCGCGCCGGGGACGACGAACCCGGCGAAGAGCTTGTCGGTCATCGTGTCGACGACCGTCGCGGGGTCTGCGACCTCGTGCGGCTCGAGACCGAAGATCGGAAGGATCTCATGGCCTCGCGCGATCCCGACGGCGAGCGCCTCTTCGCCCGCGGCGACCATGACGTCGCGGTAGCCCGGAGTGTGCAGCGCGTCGAGCATCGGCAGCCCGAGGATCGCCGACGTGACGAGCAGCGTGCAGTTGCTCACGAGCTTCATCCACTTCGCGGACTCGATGTCGTCCATGTACGCGACCGTGCCGGAGTGGCCGAGCAGGCCCCCGATCTCGGTCGCGCGCTCGGCGGGACCGCCGGGGAGCGCGCCGACCGCGTACCACGAGCGCGAGACACCCGTGTGCCGGTGCACGACGCCGGGCTCGTCCATCGTCGCCGAGCACTCGATCACGGTGCCGATCGTGCGCTCGGCGCCCACGACCTCTTCGACGACGCGAGCCGTCATGCCGTTCTGCACGCCGGCCATGAGTCCGTCGGGCGCGAGGTACGGCGCGACGAGGTGAGCCGCCCACCGGGAGTCGTACGCCTTCATGAGCATGAGCACGACGTCGAAGCGCTCCGTGAGCTCGGCGACCTCGCACAGGTGGATCACTCGGGGCCGCACGTGCAGGTCGCCGTCCGGAGACTCGATCCGCAGGCCGTCCGCGCGCATCCTCTCGACGTGCGCGGGCCATTGCTCGACGAGGAGCGGATCGAATCCCGCGGCGGTGAGGTCGGCCCCGATGGAGGCTCCGTTCGCGCCTGCTCCGAGCACGGCGATGCGCGGGTCCGTCATACCGCTCCTCCGTTCCGCCGCTTCGTCGCGGCGTGGCTCATGCTACAGCGACGATGTACACTCGTGCGGCACTATGCTGGGTTTTCGCGGGAGATTCCGCCGAACTGTGTGCACTGGCGCTGAACAACTCGACGAGGAGATGGCACGATGATCCTTCACATCGCATCCTTCCGCTGGAAGGACGAGGTCACCGACGACGACGTCGCCGCGCTGACACAGGCCCTCACCGACATGGCCGCGCAGATCCCGGTGCTGTCGTCGTACGTCATCGGGCCGAACCTCCATCTGCGTGCGGGTGGCGCCGATTACGGCGTGGCGGCGATCGTGGCGGATGCCGCGGCCCTCGACGCCTACCTCGATCATCCCGCCCACAAGGCGGTGTACGAGTCGCACCTCGGGTGGATGATCGCCGAGCGCGCCGCCGTCCAGCTGCCGATCGAGGAAGGTCACCTGCGGTGACCGGGATGCGTGCGGCGGTGCTGCACTCCGTCGGCGACCTTCGCATCGACGAGAAGCCCGTGCCCGAGCCGGGTCCGGGTGAAGTCCTCATCCGGGTCACGGTGTGCGGCGTGTGCGGGAGCGACGCGACCGAGTTCGGCCGCGGTCTCGTGCTCGCCCAGCCGCCCGTGACACTCGGGCACGAGTTCGCGGGAGTCGTCGAGGCGCTCGGCCCGGGCGTCGAGGGGCTCGAGGTCGGGTCATCCGTCGTGTGCGGCGCCGGCGTGTCGTGCGGCGAGTGCAAGCCGTGCCGGGAGGGGCGCACGAATCTGTGCCGCAACTACTCGACGATCGGCTTCCACCACGATGGCGGGCTCGCCGGGTACGTCGTCGCGCCCGCGTCGATCGTGCTCGACGTGAGCGACTCGGGTCTCGCATCCGACTCGCTCGGGATGGCTCAGCCGATGGCGATCGGCGTGCACGCGACACGTCGGAGCGGTCTTCGCGAGGGGCAAGACGCCGTCATCGTCGGCATCGGCGGGATCGGCGCGTTCATCACGGTCGCCGCCGTCGCGACCGGCGCCCGCATCCTCGCGGTCGATCGCGATCCTGAGCGGCTCGAGCTCGCGAAGCGCCTCGGTGCGCACGCCGGTCTCGAGGCGGGCACGATGCCGATCGCCGAAAGGCTCGACGAGCTCGGCATGGACGCGGACGTGTTCTTCGAGGTGAGCGGCTCTGCGCCGGGCCTGGCATCCGTGCTCGAGGCTGCCAAGCCGGGATCGACGATCGTGCCCGTGGGCGTTCAGCGGGGTGAGCACGCGCTGCCGCTCGGCAAGTGGACGCTCAGCGAGTACACGATCATCGGAACGGTCGCGCACGTGTTCCGCGATGACTTCCCCGAGGCGATCCGCCTGCTCGCGAGCCGCGACGACTGGTCCGACATCGCGCACGAGGTGCTGCCCATGGACGACCTCATCGAGGGTGCGCTGAACCCCCTGCTGTCGGGCGGTTCGGAGCAGATCAAGACACTCATCGACCCGTGGGCGACCGAGCGTCGGCCGGCGGTGCACCGCGCGGGCGGCTGAGCTCCCCCTCCCCGGGGCCCGACCTCTTCTACGCGGAGCGCTTAATCTCGCCTCGCTCGCTCAGCGTCCGGTGGAGGTGGAGGCGCTACGTGCCGAGGTCGTCCATCGCGCGAAGCACGTCGACCGCCGAAGCGGGCGTGTCGGAGTGGGTCGTGACCTCGCCGGGGGCGTCGCGGAGGCCCTGGTTCTGCTGGCGGCGGCCCACGACGAACCACACGCCCTTCGCCGGAACCGTGCCGCGGTTGGAGTACATGTGCGGGCGGATCGAGTCGAACTCGAGGGAGTCGCCGGGGCGCAGCACGTACTCGTCGAACTCGAGGTGCAGCGTGAGCTCGCCCTCGAGGAGGTAGGCGTACTCGATGCCGGCGTGGCGCATGAGCTTGCCCTCGACCGAGCTGCTCGCACCGGGCTCGTACGTGACCAGGAGAGCGTCGGCGGGACCGCCGGCGCCGGCGGCGAGCCGCTCCCAGCGCACGCCGTTCTCCATCTCGATGACCGGGTTGTCTGCGGCGCGCTGCACGTCGGGGAGCGCGGGGCCGCTGTGGCCGATGAGCTGACCGGGTCCGCGGCTGGGCGCCGAGATGCCGAGCAGCTCGTCGAGCGAGATGCCCAAGTGGCTCGCGAGCGCGTAGAGCGTCGAGACGGAGGGCTGCGTCTTGCCGATCTCGACCTGTGAGATGAGGGACGCCGAGACGCCGAGCGCCTGTGCGACGCTGCGCAGGCTCAGCCCGCGCTGCAGCCGCGCCTCGCGCAGTCGGGCGCCGAGCTCATCGGGCATGGTGTCTCCCCACCGTTACGGTCCTGTCAGCCGCCTCCATCGGCGCCCGTCGTCATTCTAGAGCCGCGACCGCTCACGCCGTGTCAAGCCAGAGCCGATGGGCGGGCGTTGCCAGTGACCACTACGTGGCATCCGTCGCGTATTCACGTGAATCGGGGGTCGTTTCAGGCCGCGATGGCGTTAAGCTGGACTTCACACCCGCGCCTCGGGGCGCGACGGTTCGTCTCACAGGAGGACTCGATGAAGAGCACCGGCTCCACCGGAACCAATGCCGTCGACTGGGAGGAGCGCGTCGACATGGAGCGCCTCCGCGATGCGCGGCTGGCGCGGCTCAAGGAGAAGCTCGCGGCATCCGACCTCGGCGCGGTCCTCGCATTCGACTTCTCGAACATCCGGTACATGAGCGCGACTCACATCGGCACGTGGGCGATGGACAAGCTCATCCGCTTCTCGCTGCTCACGCGCAACACCGACCCGATCGTGTGGGACTTCGGCTCCGCCGCGAAGCACCACGCGCTGTACAACCCGTGGCTCGACGTGACGACCTCGGAGATGGACGCCGACCCGCACGCACCGCACGAGGGCGCGAAGCGTCCGCGGCTGGAGTCGGGTGCCCGCGCGGGCATCTCGACGCTGCGCGGCGCGTTCCCGCCGGACGCTGAGATCGCGGCCGACCTCGCCCGCAAGATCAAGCGCGAGCTCGAGAAGTTCGGGGTCGCGAACGAGCCCCTCGGCGTCGATGTCATCGAGCTTCCGGTGCTCATGGCGCTGCAGGCCGAAGGCATCACCGTGGTGGATGGGCAGCAGGTGTTCATGGAGGCCCGCCGCATCAAGACGCCCGACGAGATCCGCCTGCTGACCCAGGCGTGTTCGATGGTCGACGCCGCGTACGAGGAGCTCTACCGCTACCTGCGCCCGGGCGTCCGCGAGAACGAGGCGGTCGGCCTCGTCGCGAAGACGCTCTACGACCTCGGCTCGGAGTACGTCGAAGGGGTCAACGCGATCTCGGGCGAGCGGTGCTCGCCGCATCCGCACGTGTTCTCCGACCGTGTCATCCGCCCGGGCGACCCGGCCTTCTTCGACATCCTGCACAGCTGGAACGGCTACCGCACGTGCTACTACCGCACCTTCGCGGTCGGCTCGGCGAGTTCGGCGCAGCGCGACGCGTACACCCGTGCGCGCGAGTACATGGACCGCGCGATCGCGCTCGTGAAGCCCGGCGCGACGACCGCCGACATCGTGCAGGTGTGGCCGACCGCGCAGGAGTTCGGGTTCCCCGACGAGATGGCCGCGTTCGCCCTGCAGTACGGCCACGGCGTCGGTCTGTCGATCTGGGAGAAGCCGATCTTCTCGCGGCTCACATCACTCGACCACCCCGAGACGATCGAGGAGGGCATGGTCTTCGCCCTCGAGACGTACTGGCCCTCGGCGGACGGGTGGGGCGCGGCGCGCATCGAGGAGGAGGTCGTGGTGACAGCCGACGGATGCGAAGTCATCACGAAGTTCCCCGCCGAGGAGCTGCTCGTCGCGGGCCCGCGCTACATCGCGGTGGGCGGCCCGCTCAACCTCGAGCGCGACTCGCAGTCGCACAAGAACACGGTCTGGGGGCGGGGCGAAGCGTGACGGATGCAGTGACGGATGCCGCGCCCGAGGGCCGCACCGCGCTCGCGTTCCTCGGCCTCGGCACGATGGGCTCCGGCATGGCGGGGCGCCTCGCCGCCGCCGGCCACGACCTGCGGGTGTGGAACCGCTCGCCCGCGGCGGTGCAACGGCTGGTCGAGTCCGGCGCGACGTCCGCCGAATCGCCCGCGCACGCGCTCGAGGCCGACGTGTCGTTCTCGATGCTCGCGAACGACGAGGCCGTCGAGGCGGTGTTCACCCCCGAGGCGATCGCGCGCGCGAAGGGCCGCACCCACGTGATGATGGCGTCGATCAGCCCTGCGATGTCGGACCGATTGACGGATGCTTTCGCCGCGGCCGGCGGCCGCTACATCGCGACTCCGGTGCTCGGCCGTCCCGAGATCGCCGCCGCCGGCCAGCTCAACATCCTCGCGGCCGGCGACCCGCGGGCGATCGACGACGTCATGCCGTACCTCGAGGCGATGGGCAAGCGCGTGTGGCGGCTCGCCGACAAGCCGTCCGTCGCGAACGCCGTCAAGGCGGCGGTGAACTACGACATCATCCACGCGCTGCAGGCGATCGGGGAGTCCGTCGCGATGACCGAGCGGCTCGGCGTCGACCCGGCACTGTTCACCGAGCTGCTCTCGAGCACGCTGTTCGGGGGCGTCGTGTACACCGGGTACGGCGGCATCATCGCGCGCCAGGACTACTCTCCTCCGGGCTTCCACATCGCGCTCGGCCGCAAGGACCTCGCCCTCGCGCAGCAGGTCGCCGAGGCGACGGGCGTGTGGCCGGCCACGATGCCTGCGCTCATCGAGGTGTTCGAGAAGGCGCTCGCCGATTCCGAGCTCAAGGACTACGACTGGAGCGCGATCGCCGAGGTGAGCCGGCGCGATCTCTGACGGCGCGCGCGCGGCCGTCCACCCGGCGCGCGCGTGAAAGCGTCGGGCCCGATCGCGAGAAAGCCACCGCACGGAGCAGTCGACGGCCGATTCAGCCCGGCGCTTTCACCGGACGGAGGCGGAACGGCGGCCGATCCGCCTCAGAGGAGCGCCGTTCCCCGGTCGACGTAGAGGTTCACGGCCGAAACGCCGCGGTTGCGCAGCAGGAACTGCACCGCGTCGACGACGTCGACCATCGTGGCGAGCTCGCCGCCCGGCGTGTGCTTCTTATAGCCGTCGAGCACGCCCTCGGGCTTGGTCGCCCAGAACGGGCTGTCGCCGATGATGCCCGGGTGCACCGCGTTGACGCGGATGGGTGCGAGCTCGAGCGCGAGCGTGTTCACGAGGCCCGTCACACCGCCGTTGATGCTCGACACCGTGGTCGAGCCCGGGTACGGCAGATCCTTCGCGCGACCGCCGAACAGCACGATGCCGGTGTCGACCGTGGGTTCGAGCCGGTCGAGCAGCGCGTGGATCGTCTCGGTGTAGCCGACGAGCTTGAGCGTCACGAGGCGCACCGCTCGCTCGATGCTGTAGTCCCGCACGTTGTTCGCGTCGCGCTCGATCGCGGCGAGCACGAGACCGTCGACACGGCCGAGCGGGGAGAGCTGGTGGGCGATCGTCGCGGGTTCGGAGATGTCGAGCGCGATGCCGGTCGCCTCCGGACCGAGCCCCATCGCGATGCGCTGCGTGCGCGTCTCGTCGCGGCCGGTGATGACGACCTTGTCTCCGCGCGCGATCGAGTCCTTCGCGATCTCGAGTCCGATGCCGGAGGTGCCCCCGACGACGACGATGGTCTTGCCGCTCACGCTCGCTCCTTTGCGACGGTACAAGTGGGACTGGACAGCAGTGTCCAGCATTGCTTAACCTGAGTCAAGTTGGACCGGGTCGGCCCGAGACGGTCTTCGCGTGCCGATCGACGGCGACGGCGCGGTGCGATGACGCACCGCCGCACGGCGGCAATCAAGGAGGATGAGCCTCATATGACCGGCACTCCCGCACCGAATCAGCCGATCGTCTTCCGAGACGGAATCGTGCTGACGATGGACGACTCCCACACGGTGCTTCCCGAGGGCGATGTGCTCGTGGTCGACGGAAAGATCGCGGACGTCGGCGTCGACCTGCAGGTGCCCGAGGGCACGTTCGAGATCGACGCCAAGCGGGGCATCATCATGCCCGGCATGGTCGACACGCATCGCCACATGTGGCAGTCGGCGATGCGCGCGTACGGCGCGGACTGGACCCTCACGCAGTACTTCGTCTGGTACTACCTCGAGCACGGCATGAAGTTCCGCCCCGAGGACGTCGCAGCGGGCAACCTCATCTCGGCGCTCGACGCCGTGGAGGCCGGCGTCACGACGAGCGTCGACTGGTCGCACGGCCTGCGCACGCCCGATCACGGCGAGGCCGCACTCGAGGCGCTCGCCTCCTCCCCCGGTCGCTTCGTGCTCGCGTACGGCAACCTCGCCGGTGCGCCGTGGGAGTGGTCGCAGGACCCCGCGGTCCGCTCGATCATCGAGAAGGCGCGCGACTCGCTGTTCGGCGCGCAGATCGCGTTCGACGTTCCCGGCGACGAGAGCTTCCCCGAGGCCCCCGCGTTCGCGCTCGCGCGCGACCTCGGGCTCGCGGTCACGACGCACGCCGGCGTGTGGGGGGCGACCAATGACAACGGCATCCGTCTCATGTACGACAACGGCGCGATGCAGCCCGGATACATCTACGTGCACGCGGCGACGCTGAGCGACGAGTCCTACCAGAAGATCGCGGCGACCGGCGGGAGCGTCTCGCTCGCGACCGAGAGCGAGATGACGTGCGGTCAGGGGTACCCGCCCGCGTTCGCGCTCCGCAAGCACGGCATCCCCGCGTCCATGTCGATTGACACGAGCGTGTGGTTCAGCGCGGACATGTTCTCCGCGATGCGCACCACGATCGGCTCCGACCGCGCCCTCGAGCACTACATCGCGCATCAGAAGGACGAGACCATCACGCACGCGACGATCCGCGTCGAGGAGGTCGTCGACTGGGCGACGCGCGGCGGCGCGAAGGCGCTCGGCAAGTGGGACCAGATCGGCAGCCTCGAGAAGGGAAAGCTCGCCGACGTGGTGCTCATCAAGAACGACGACTCCCCCACGATGGTGCCGATCGTCAACCCCTACGGGCACATCGTCTATCAGGCGGGTCGGGGCGACGTGCACACCGTGCTCGTCGGCGGCGAGCCGATCAAGTTCGAGGGCAAGCTGTGCGCGGGCGACCTGCCGGGCGTGCGGACGAAGCTCGAGAACACGATCGAGTACCTGAAGGGCGAGCTCGGGGAGGAGACGTGGAAGGCGGGCATGAACCCCGAGATCCCCGAGGTCGAGATCCTCAGCAACCCGTACCAGTACCGCAAGGGCGAGGCTGCTCCCGCCTGATCTCGCGATCGGCGAAGCCGCCGAAGAGCAACGGATGCCCCGGCCCGACGATGTGCCGGGGCATCCGCGTCGTCGGCATCGGTCAGCCCTGCGCCGCGTTCGCCATGGCGATGAGGCCGTCGATCATCTCGGGGCTGATCTGCCCGCCCGAGTCGGCGCCGGCGAACATGCCCGCGCGCCCGATCGGGAAGGACAGCATCATCTTCGTCGCGTCGACCCCCTCGGGCATGATCGCGTCGACCCCCTCCATGCCGCTCATCATCTGCGCGATCGCCGCCTGCGCGATGGGCCCGGCGACAGGATGCGCGAGCACCTCGCCGATCGACGAGTTGCGCGAAAGCGGCAACACGAGGGGATCGCCTTCCACGGCAACGGAGACGGTCGAGCGGATGTCGCGGCTCGACGCCGCCACCTCGATGACGTATTCGCCGCCCTCGACCACCCATCGGTCTACGCGGATGTCCCAGTACGCGAGGTCCTTGCGCCGCACCGTGAGCGTCACGACGCGCGTCTCGCCGGGCTCGAGCGCGACCGTCGCGAAGGCCTTCAGCTCGCGGGCGGGGCGCTGAACGGCGCTGCCGGGCAGCGACGTGTAGACCTGGACGACCTCACGGCCGGCGCGCTCGCCGGTGTTCGTGACGGCGACGGTCACCTCCACGTCACCGTCCGCATTCACCGCCGTGGCGGCATCCGCGTACTCGAAGGTCGTGTACGAGAGACCGTGCCCGAAGGGGAACGCGACCTCCATGCGACGCGCGTCGTACCAGCGATAGCCGACGAACATGCCCTCGCCGTACCGGACGTGCGAGAACTCACCCGGGAAGTCGAGGAACGCGGGGGTGTCCTCCAGACGCAGCGGGATGGTCTCGGTGAGCTTCGCCGAGGGGTTGACCTCGCCGAACAGGACGTCGGCGGTCGCCCCGCCGCCGGCCTGGCCGAGCAGCCAGCCTTCGACGATCGACGGAACGCGATCGGCGAACGGCAGCGCGACGACGCCGCCGTTCGAGAGCACGACGACGACGTTCGAGTTCGCCTCGCGCACGGCGTCGAGGAGGGCGAGCTGCGCGGCGGGGAGGTCGATGTCCTGCCGGTCATACCCCTCGGACTCGAGCCGCGCGGGCAGGCCGAGGAACACGACGGCGACGTCGGCGGCGCGGGCCGCCGCCACCGCTTCGTCGCGCAGGGCCGCGGTCTCGGCATCCGTCACCTCGACCGCGTTGCTGAAGCCGCGCGCGTACGCGACCTCGCCCGTCGCGAGCGCGCGGATCCCGTCGAGCGCGGTGTCCAGACGCGTGGGGTTGATCATCGAAGAGCCGGCGCCCTGGTACCGGGGCTTGTCCGCGAACTCGCCGATCACGGCGATGCGTGCGTCCTTCGCGAGCGGCAGGAGCCCACCGTCGTTCTTGAGCAGCACGATCGAGCGGGCCGCGGCCTCCCGCGCGAGCGTGTGGTGTGCGTCGACGTCGAGCGGGCCTCCGGCCGCGCCGGCGCCCGCGATGGCCTTGCGCACGAGGTCGAGCACGCGACGGGCGGCGACGTCGACGACGGACTCGTCGAGCGAGCCGTCCTGCACCGCCGCGACGATCTGCGCGTCCGTCACACCGCCCGAGGACGGCATCTCGAGGTCGAGCCCCGCGGCGAGTCCGCGAACGCGATTGTTCACGGCGCCCCAGTCCGAGACGACCAGTCCCTCGAAGGCCCACTCGTCGCGCAGCACCTGTGTGAGAAGCCACGGGTCCTCCGACGCGTACACCCCGTTGATGCGGTTGTACGAGCACATGACCGTCCAGGGCTGCGCGTCCTCCACGACCCGCTGAAACCCGCGCAGGTAGATCTCGCGCAACGGGCGGGCGTCGACGTCGGAGCTCGACCGCATGCGGTCGTCCTCCTGGTTGTTCGCCGCGAAGTGCTTGAGCGACGTGCCGACGCCCTTCGACTGGATGCCCTTCACGAGCGCAGCGCCCAGCACGCCCGACACGATCGGGTCCTCCGACAGGTACTCGAAGTTGCGGCCGCACAGCGGCGAGCGCTTGATGTTGATGCCCGGGCCGAGGAGCACCGCGACGTTCTCGATCGAGGCCTCGGTGCCGAGCGCCTCGCCGACGCGCTCCGCGAGCTCGACGTCCCACGACGATCCCAGCGCGACGGCGGGCGGGAAGCACGTCGCGGGCACGCTGTCGCCGATGCCGAGGTGGTCGCCGCCCTCGCGCTGCTTGCGCAGGCCGTGCGGCCCGTCCGTCACCATGATCGCGGGCACGCCCGCGCGCTCGACGGGCTTGGTGTACCAGAAGCTCGCGCCGCTGGTGAGAGACGCCTTCTCCTCGAGGGTGAGCTGCGACACGTCGGGAAGAGTCATGGGTTTCCTTTCGATTCGGTTCTGAGGCTCGGTGCGCGGCTCACGACGAGACGGATGCGGCAGCATCCGTCTCGCGAGCGCGGCGGAAGTGCAGGAACCACACCGGCCGTCCGCGGTCCTGCTGGAGCCACGGCCAGAAGGCCCACCACATCAGAAGGCCGCCCGCGACGCCTGCCGCGAGGCCGAACACGGTGTCCGACAGCCAGTGGGCGTTGATCAAGGTGCGCTGCCACATCATCCCCAGCATGATGACCGCACCCGCGACCCACCACCACGTCCGAGCCGTGCCGCGCGGAATGAGCGCCGCGACGGCGATGACGAGCACTCCCGCCGTGACCGCGTGGCCCGACGGGAAGGAGCCGTGGTCCACCTGGAACAGCGGACCGAACAAGCCGAGCGCCTCATCCAGTGCGGGGCGCGGGCGGTCGACGAGGTTCTTCATCGCCTGCGAGAACAGACCGACCGTGAGCAGGGTCGCGCTCAGGAAGAAGAGCGCGGAGCGCCAGCGCCCGACGAGGGCCAGCCCCGCGGGGATCAGCACGATCATCGCGAGGGCACCGGGCGCCTCGCCGAGATACTGGAAGAACATCGGCACGAACCACGTGTGCGCACCGCCGTCGGGCGCGGCCCCGACCGTCGAACGCCACCACGCGTCGATCGGCTGTGTGATCGGCGCCTCGGCGTTCACCGCCACCGCGACGCCCATGAGAACGAACGCCGCGAACAGTCCGATGCCCCACCACAGCAGCGCGAAGGGACGGCGTGCGAGCGCCGGGTCCCGGCCTGAGACGACTGCCGCGGCATCCGTCAGTCCCGCCGTCATCAGCGCACCGCCTTGATGGGCAGCACCGCGAGTGCGCCGAGGATTCCGAGCACGATCGCGACCGGGAAGAGACCGGCGAACCCGAAAACCAGCACGATCGCGCCGGCGACACCCGGGGCGAGCGTCTGCGGGAGGGTCGCCGCGATGTTGACGACGCCGAGGTCCTTCGCGAACGACTTCGCCGACGGGAGCACCTCGCTCATGAGGGCCGTGTCGACGGCCTGGAACATCCCGAAGCCGAAGCCCGCGATGACCGTGAGGATGATCCACGCGGTGAGGTCCTGCCAGACCCACGGGATGAGGAACGCGAGGCTCACGACGGCGGCGGATGCCACGACGAACGGCTTCCGTCGGCCGATCCGGTCGGAGAGCGGACCCGAGATCACGGTCGAGATGATGATCCCCGCCATGCTCAGCAGGCCGAGGAGCGGGATCACCTGCTCGGGGTGCGCGACGTCGAAGTAGTCGGTGAGGAGGAACAGCTGGTAGCCCGTCACCGCGAAGTACCCGGTATACAGGAGCAGGCGCCCGGTGAACGCCCAGAAGAAGTCGGGGTGCTTGACCGGGTTGACCCAGAACGTGCTGAGGAAGGCCTTCAGGTCGAAGGGCTCCGGCTCGAGCGCTGTGCTGGCGTGGTCGGGATTGAAGACGACGAAGAGCGTCAGGGTCACGAGGGAGAACACCGCGAAGACCACGTATCCGAGGGTGATGCTGTTGAAGAACATCGCTCCGACGATCGATCCGCCGAGCGCTCCGACCATGAGCCCGATACCCGACAGCGCGGCGAACGTGCCGCGACGCTTGATGGGCACGCGATCGGGCATTACCGCCGTGAGCGGACCCTGCGCGAAGTTGTAGGCGATCTGGACGAGGGTCCAGCCGATGATGACCGCCACCAGCGAGTTCGCAAAGGCGAGACCGACGAGGGCGAGGCCCCCCGCGAGCGCGCCGAGCACGATCCACGGGGCGCGGCGCCCGAACCGGGAGCGCGTGCGGTCGGAGATCTGCCCCGCGATCGGCTGGGCGAGCATCGCGGCGAGGGCGCCGATCGTCGCGACGACGGCGAGGTTGGCGACCTTACCCTCCTCGCCGAAGAGGAGCGTGATCTGCTGCGGGAGGAGGATGCCCGGCACGGCACCCCAGATCAGGTAGATCCCCATGTTTGCGGGGATGATCCACGCCATGAGGCGACGGAGACCGCGGATGGGCGGCGGCGGATCATCGGTCCCGGCGGCGGTCGCTACGAAGGTGTTCTCCGTCAGGGGCGCTGTGTTGTCAGACGTCGTCGTCATGGGTTTCCTTGCTACGGGTGGGCGCTCGTCCGTGAGCGAATCTCAAAAACCATATGTCACTCGGTTTTCAGAATCAAGCACCTTCGGGTTTACTTCTCGTGTGGCAAAGAAGCGATCCGGTCCATCCGGCAAGCGCGGCTCTTACGCGAAGGGCGTCGCCAAGCGCGAGGAGATCCTGACGCGCGCTCTCGACGTGATCGCGCGCGAGGGGTACCGCGGCGCATCCGTCAAGGAGATCGCGGATGCCGTGGGCCTCAGTCAGGCGGGGCTCCTCCACTACTTCGCGAGCAAGGAGGAGCTCTTCACGGAGGTCCTTCGCAAGCGCGACGAGGCGGACCTCGCGTTCTCGGGGTTCGAGGCGGTGCCCGCATCCGCCGACGTGCGCGACATCCGCGAGGGGTACCTGTCCGTCATCCGTCACAACGCCGAGGTCCCGGGGCTCGTGCAGCTGTTCGCTCAGCTCTCGGTGGACGCCGCCGACCCCGAGCACCCCGCACACAGGTTCTTCATCGATCGCGGGGCCCTGCTCCGGTCGGTGTTCGCCGACGCGCTCGCGCGCCGATTCGCGGAGGGCGGCGTCGCGCCGCGCGTACCTCCCGAGACGCTGGCGCGCATCTTCCAGGCGGTCACGGACGGCCTGCAGCTGCAGTGGATGCTCGAGCCCGACCTCGACATGGCCGCGACGATCGACGTCCTGTTCGAGCTCGTCTTCACGCACGCCCGGGCCGCGTCCGACGATCCACCAGACGGGCGCGCCGTCCGCGAGGGGGGCGCCGCATGAGCGAGGTCACGCTTGCGCCCGTCGTGCGGATCGCACCCGGAGCCGTGCGCGGGGTGTGGCGGGGCGAGCCGGGCGCCCCGGGCGCCTCCGCGGCTTTCCTCGGCATCCCGTTCGCGAAGCCTCCCGTCGGAGACCTCCGCTTCGAGGCCCCCGAGCCGCCCGACCCGTGGGACGGCGTGCGGGATGCCACCGCCTACGGGCCGACGCCGCTGCGCGGACCGCAGCCCGAGGTGACGCTCATCCCGGAGCCCTCGGTGCCGGGCGAGTCGACGCTCAACGTGAACGTGTTCACGCCGCGTCCGGGCGACACGGATGCGAAGCTGCCGGTGCTCGTGTGGATCCACGGCGGCGGCTACATCGCCGGATCCCCCGCGAGCCCGTGGTACGACGGCCGCACCTTCAACCGCGACGGCATCGTCACGGTCTCGGTCTCGTACCGCCTGGGCTTCGACGGGTTCGGCCACATCGACGGCGCTCCGGCCAACCGCGGCGTGCGCGACTGGATCGCCGCCCTCGAGTGGGTGCGCGACAACATCGCGGCGTTCGGCGGCGACCCCGGGAGGGTGACGATCGCCGGGCAGTCGGCGGGCGGCGGCGCCGTGCTCACGCTGCTCGGACTGCCTGCGGCACAGCACCTGTTCCACGCAGCGTGGTCGATGTCGGGCGCGCTCGGCGACGTCTCGCGCAAGAGAGCCGAGGAGCGCGCCGACAAGCTCGCACGGCTCGCGAACGTGGCGCCCACGCGATCGGGCTTCGCGTCGGTCGACGAGGAGAGGCTCCTGGCGCTGCAGAGCGACGCCGCATCGCCCGAGTCGCGCAACCGGCTCGCCGCGGTGAACCTGCTGCTCGACGAGGGACCGTCGTGGGGACCCATGGTCGACGGCGAACTGCTCAAGCAGCCGACGCCCGTCTCGATCCGCGACGGCGTCGGCGCTGACAAACCGCTCGTGCTCGGCGCCACGGACGACGAGTTCACGATGCTGCTCGACCGCGCGAAGGGAAGCCTGCGGTTCGTCCCTGCGCCGCTCGCGCTCGGCAGACTCAGGCTCGATCGGGCGACGCGCCGCGCGTACGTCGCCGCGAATGCCGAGCAGCACCGCAAAGGCACCTCCGCGCTGCTCGGCCGGTACGTGAGCGATCGCGCGTTCCGTTCGACGGTCGTGCGGGTCGCAGCTGCGCGCACGGCGGCGAAGTCGGATGCCCCCACCTGGGTCTACCGCTTCTCGTGGGCCTCGCCCGCGATCGGGTGGGCGTGCCACTGCCTCGACGTGCCGTTCTGGTTCGACTGTCTCGACGCCGAGCGGGTCGACGCCCTCGCCGGCACCGAACCTCCGCAGGAACTCGCCGACGCCGTTCACGGTGCTGCGCTCCGCCTCATCCGCGGCGAGGAGCCGGGGTGGACGCCGTGGTCGGAGCGACCGGGCGCGACGCGCATGTTCGGCGCGGCATCCGGCCCCGAGATCGACCCCGACGGCTACGCGAGCGTCCGCCCGCTCGTGCCGCCGGAGCCGCCCGGGCCCTGATCGCGCCCCCGTCGTGAAAGCGTCGGGCCGAATTGCGGTGCTGACGCGGGCTCGGGGCCCCAATGCCTGATCGAGCCCGGCGCTTTCACCGACGACGACCCCGCGAGCGAGAGCAAAGGAGACCCGCCAGCGCAGCTCGGACCTCCTCCGGACGCCACAAGATGTCTTCGGCGATCGGGCGATACGTGGCATAGCCGAGGGCTGCTGCCGCCTGGTCACGGCGCCGATCGCGGCGCTGGTCCTCCCACGTCGAGTGGAACGCTTCGCTGTCGCACTCGACGATCAGCCAGCCGTCGACCACGAAGTCCACGCGGCCGACTCCGCGGATCCGGACCTGAACGTCGAACGTCGCTCCGAGCGAGCGCAGTATGAGCCGCACCAGCGTCTCGGGGCCGGACTCGGCCCGTGGGTCGGCGAGCTTCCGGAGGATCGCGTGACGACGCGGGAGGTGTCGGAAGAGCTCATCCAGATCGTCGGGGTGCAGGATCCCGAGGTGCAGCGCGGAGTCGAGTGTCGCGACCGCGGCGCGCGGCGGCTGGCAGCGGATGGCCTGCAGGACGGCGTCGAACGCCTCGACAGAGGTCGCACCCGGCGGTGGCGTGCGGCGAAGCCGATCCCAGTGTCGTCGGACGGCCCGCGCCAGAGTAGGCGGATGACGGCGGTTCTCATGCAGGTGGACGTGGAGATCGGATCTCTCGAGCACGAAGACGCCACGCCTCGCCAGCTCCGATGCGCACGTGAGCCGACCGCCGACCGCGCACGCGTCGATGGTGTCGGCGGGCACGCCGAGTGGCAGGTACGCGTTCGGTCGAGGCTTGTGCAACCGACCATCGGCGACAGCGGCGGCGAGACGCCGGTCCGTCCATCCCGCATCCAGCAGGGCACGCCGGGTGAGTGATCGAGGTGCGGCCATCGTGCGCGTGTCGCAGGCGGGGTGAACCATCTCTCGACCGTGCGACGCCCGTCGGGCGGATGATCGCCGAGTCGGGCCGTCTGTCGGCGATCGACCGCGCTGCCGTTGCTGGGAGGCCTGGTCGTCCGGCGTCTCAGCGCCGCGGCGTGAAAGCGCCGGGTCGAAACGGCGGAAACGCGCCCCTCACGGGACCACAACCCCGATCGAGCCCGGCGCTTTCACACCGACCCGCTCCACGAGCCCGCTCACGCGACCCGCTCCACGAGCCCGCTCACGCGAGCCGCTCCACGAGCCCGCTCACGCGAGCGCACTCACGCCACCCCGCTCAGGCGAGCGCCGGAATGACCTCGCGCTCGAAGAGCTCGACGCCCGAGCGGTCGTACGCGTGCTCGGGGAAGTAGTGGATCGCGTACGAGAGTCCTCGCTCGCGCAGGTCGGCGAGCCGCTCGACGATCTGCTCGGGCGTGCCCACGAGCCCGCGGCCGGAGCGATACTCGCCCATCACCCGCTCGGTGCGATCGCCGAGGTGCGGGCGCAGCCGCTCCTCGATCAGATCGAGTCGCTCGTCGACGTTCTTCTCGGTCTCGCCGATCACCGTGTTGAAGTTGGCGCTGAGCGTGATCTCGGACACATCGCGCCCGATCTTCGCGCAGTGCTCCTCGAGGATCGCCTTCTTGTGCGAGAACTCCTCCGGGTGGGACGACCAGTTCGCGTAGTCGGCGTACTTCGCCGCGATCTTCAGCGTGACCTTCTCGCCGCCGCCGGCGACCCACATCGGAATGCCGCCCTCCTGCAGCGGCAGCGGCCGGACGATCGCGCCGTCGACCTGATAGTGCTTGCCGTCGAGGGTCGCCGTGCCGGTCGTCCACGCCTGGCGCATGATCTGCACACCCTCGTCGAGCCGCGCGAGGCGCTCGCCGATCGGCGGGAACCCGTACCCGTACGCGCGCCACTCGTGCTCGTACCAGCCGCCGCCGATCCCCATCTCGGCGCGGCCGCCCGACACGATGTCGACCGTCGCCGCGATCTTCGCGAGGTAGGCGGGGTTGCGGTAGCTCATGCACGTGCACATCTGGCCGAGGCGGATGCGGTCGGTGACCGCTGCGAACGCCGCCATGAGGGTCCACGCCTCATGCGTCGCCACTTCGCTCGGAACCGGCGTCGTGTGGAAGTGGTCGTACACCCACAGCGACTCCCACGGCCCTTCGTCAGCCCGCTGCGCGAGCTCGCGCATGACGCGCCAGTGGTCTGCGGGGTCGATGCCGACGAGGTCGAAGCGCCAGCCCTGGGGGATGAAGGTTCCGAATCGCATGGGACGAGCCTAGGGGGTGGATTCCGGCCTAAGCCGGGGTCGATCCGCCCTCCGGCACGCCGACGACCCGGGCGTGGGGCATCCGTCGCTTCATGATCTCGATCGCCTCGGGATTGTCGTCGACGAGCACGGCGTCGCGCCCGAGGGCGGAGGCGACCGCACCGGTCGTGCCGCTGCCCGCAAAGAAGTCGAGCACGCGGTCGCCGGGGCGGCTGGACGCCTGCACGATGCGGCGGAGGATGCCCTCGGGCTTCTGCGTCGGGTAGCCGGTCTTCTCCCGCCCGGTCGTGGGCACGATCGTGTGCCACCACACGTCGGTCGGGAGCTTGCCGCGCTCGGCCTTCGCCGCGGTCACCAGGCCCGGGGCCATGTACGGCTCGCGGTCGACGGCGGCCGAGTCGAACCAGTACCGGGCGGGATCCTTCACGTACACGAGGATCGTGTCGTGCTTGGTGGGCCACCGCCGCCTGCTCTTGCCGCCGTAGTCGTACGCCCAGATCAGCTCGTTGAGGAAGCGCTCGCGCCCGAACAGCGCGTCCATCAGGACCTTCGCGTAGTGCGCCTCGCGGTAGTCGAGGTGCAGGTAGAGGGTTCCGTCGTCGGCGAGCAGCCGCCACGCCTCGGCGAGCCGCGGCTCGAGGAAGCCCCAGTAGTCGTCGAACCGGTCGTCGTAGGTGCGCAGGTCACCGCGCAGCCTCTCGTACTGGCGGCCGTGGAAGCCCCTGCGAATCGAGACGGGTGCAGAACTCCCCGGATGCTCCGGGGATCCGCCCGAATCGGGGTCGGATCCCGCCGCGACGCCGACGTCTTGTGGAGTTTCGTGCACTGCCCGCGCCGTCTCGACCGCCCGCTGCTGCGGGCGGCCCGTGTTGAACGGCGGGTCGAGGTAGATCAGCGTGAACGACGCCTCGGCGAAGCCGCGGATCACGGCGAGGTTGTCGCCGTGATGGATCTCGACCGCGCCCGGCTGCGGTGCGACGGCGGCCGCCTGGGTCATGGCACGCGGTTCAGCCAGGCGTCCGTCGCGAACTTGGCGCGCACGAGCTCGGCCGCCTCGGCGTACTCGTCCTCGGTGATGCGTCCGGGCACGGCACCGTAGAGGTTCGCGAACGTCTCCTTGAACTTCTCGATGATGGCCTCGCGCGAGAGCCCGGTCTGGCGACGCAGCGGGTCGACGCGCTTCGCGGCGGACACCGTGCCCTTGTCGCTGAGCTTCTCGCGACCGATGCGCAGCACCTCGGTCATGACCTGGCCGTCCATGTCGTACGAGAGGGTCGCGTGGTGCAGCACTCCCCCGTTCGCGAGGCGCTTCTGCGCGGCCCCGCCGATCTTGCCCTGCGGCGACGCGATGTCGTTGAGCGGCTGGTAGGTCGCATCGACCCCGATCGAGCGGAGCGCCTGCAGCACCCAGTCGTCGAGGAACGCGTACGAGTCGGCGAACGTCATGCCCGCGACGAGCGACGACGGCACGTAGAGCGAGTACGTGACGATCGAGTTGGCCGCCATGAGCATCGCTCCCCCGCCCGAGATGCGACGGACGACGTCGAAGCCGTACCGGGCGGCGCCCTCGGGGTCGACCTCGTTCTTGACCGATTGGAACGAGCCGATCACGACGGCGGACTCGTTCCACTCCCACAGCCGCAGCGTCGGGTTGCGGCGTCCGTCCCCGACGCGCGCCGTGAGCACCTCGTCGAGCGCGAGGTTCATGCGCGGCGACACGGGAGCCTCGTGCACGATCTCCCACGGGAACTCTCGCCATCCGGGGGCCGTCACGAGCGCGCGGCGCACCGCGGTGCCAACGGACTCGGGTGTGAACCCGAGCAGCTGAGCGCCCTCGGGGAGGGCGGAACGCACCGCGGCCGCGACGGTCGCGGCATCCGCCTCGATCGGAAGCCCGCTGACCGCGGCGTCGATGTCGTCCAGCGCGGTGTCGGGTTCGAGGAAGAAGTCGCCCGAGAGGTGGAAGCGCGCGATGCGGCCGTCCTGCTCATCGAAGTCGACGACGACGAGCTTGCCGCCGGGGACCTTGTACTCACCGTGCATGGCGTCAAGACTATTGGCCCCCGCTGTCAGGCCACGCCCGGCTGAACACTGATACGGTTGAGGACGCGGCCATCCGAGCCGCTGCGTCGTCGTCACGCTCCCCGGTCCTGTCATCGCGACCGCGGCTCTTTTCGAACGGCGAACCGATGCGCGAACCCGCGCCGTCGCCACTCCCGCACCGCCGATCTGCGCGTGTGCGCTTGCCCGAAAGCACCCATGACCTCCTCTTCCTTCCTCTCTCTCGGCGTGCCCGAGAACCTCGCCGCCGTGCTCGAGGCCGACGGCAAGACCCTGCCCTTCCCGATCCAGCGCGACACCCTCCCCGACTCGCTCGCGGGCCGCGACGTGCTCGGCCGCGGCCGCACCGGCAGCGGCAAGACCATCGCGTTCGCGGTGCCCCTCGTGGCGCGCCTCGCGGGCGGCCGGCGCCGGCCGTCGCATCCGCGCGGCCTCGTGCTGGCCCCGACGCGCGAGCTCGCGACGCAGATCGCCGCGACGATCAAGCCGTTGGCGGATGCCGCGGGCCTGCGCGTCACGACGGTGTTCGGCGGCGTCGGCCAGCGCCCGCAGGAGCAGGCGCTCCGCGGGGGCGTCGACATCGTCGTGGCCTGCCCCGGCCGCCTCGAGGACCTCATGAAGCAGGGCATCGTCAACCTCGGCGAGGTCGAGATCACGGTGCTCGACGAGGCCGACCACATGGCCGACCTCGGGTTCCTTCCCGGCGTCACCCGCATCATGAGCGCGACGCCGCAGCGCGGCCAGCGTCTGCTGTTCAGCGCGACGCTCGACCGCGGCGTCGACGTCCTCGTCAAGCGCTTCCTGCGCGAAGAGGTCCGCCACGAGGTCGACGAGTCGAGCGTGCCGCAGGGCGTCATGACGCACCGCGTGTTCGTCGTCGACGCCGACGAGAAGACGGCGCTCGTGCGTCACCTCGCGTCGGGCCTCGGTCGACGCATCCTCTTCACGCGAACGAAGCACCAGGCGAAGAAGCTGGCGAAGCAGCTGACGTCCGCCGGCATCCCCGCCGTCGACCTGCACGGGAACCTCGGGCAGAACGCTCGCGAGCGCAACCTCGCCGCGTTCGGCGCACCCGTCGACGATGGCGGCGTGCGGGTGCTCGTCGCCACGGATGTCGCCGCCCGCGGCGTCCACGTCGACGACGTCGAGCTCGTGGTCCACGTCGATCCGCCTGTCGAGCACAAGGCATACCTCCACCGCTCGGGACGCACGGCCCGCGCGGGCGCCGAAGGCCTCGTCGTGACGGTCGCGCTCGACGCGCAGCGAGGCGAGGTCAAGGACCTGCTGCGCAAGGCCCGCGTCACCGCCGCCCTCGAGCCCGTCACCGCCGTGCACACCGCGGTCTCGGAGCTCGTCGGCGAGCGCGCGCCGCACGTCAAGCCTGCCCCTCCCGCGCCGCAGCAGCAGCGTCCGACGGCGAAGAAGGCGAAGACGGATGCCGCGCCCGCCCGCAGCGGCTCGGGTCAGCGCTCGCGCGGCCGACGCGGTGGGTCGCGGGACGCCGCGCAGCACGGCTCCAAGCCGGCCGCGGCGCACAGCACGAAGCAGACCGCTCCGCGGCCCGCGGGTCAGCGCTTCACGACTGGCAGCACGGTCGACGAGATCCGTCGCGCGGGCACGCGCCGCCGCGCGCGCGGCTGACGGCCGACCTGACCGGGCCTCCGCTGGACGGAGGCCCGGTCAGCCGATCACTTGGACAGGCAGGGCTGCCCGTTCAGGCGGAACAGCCACGGCTCGGTCGCGGCTCCCTTGCCCTTGATCGCGAAGGCGGTCCTCTTTCCGGGCGCGAGCTTGCCGAGCAGCTTGTGCGGAGTGACCGTCACGTTCGCGCCGTCCTGGACGAACGTGCCGACGACCACCGCGTTGACGCGCTGGTCACCGTCGAACGTCCACGACAGCGTCCACGGGTTGTAGGTGGTCGAGCCCGTGTTGCGGATCACGACGGCGGCGGCGAAGCCCGAGCCGAGGCGCGTTCCGGTCACCTCGACGGTGCACGTGAGCGGAGCGAGCGGCGGGTTCGCGAGCGAGATGAGCTCACGGGCCTGCTCGACGAACCACTGGCCGGCGGCCGGGTCCTCCATGCCACGCTCGGGGTCGAGCGGTCCGCCCGTGCCGCGGTAGCACTTGCCGTCGGACTCGCCCGGAACCTTGATCCACAGGTGGGCGTCGACGAGGGCGTTACCTGTCTCGGTCGTCGGAAGCACTCCGATGCCGCGCCCAGGCGGGTTGCACCAGACCTCGGGGTCGGAGTACACACCCTCCGGCGCCTGCCACGGACCCTGCCCGTTGCGACTCGTGTCGATCACGAAGTGCGTCGACGGCTCGACGCCTCCGAGGATCAGCTCGTACCGCGAGTCGACGCCGGCCGTGTCGAGCGCGGGGTCTGGGTTGCCCGAGCTCCATTCGCCGAACGCCGACATCGTGACACCGGTCCAGTTGTTGGCAGGGCCGCCGTTCCAGTACTGGTTGCCGCACTCGCCGAAAGCACCCGGGTTGACCTGCGTGACGTACGCGATGCACGAGGAGATCCACGTGCCGTACGCGGTGAGGTTCGCGGTGAAGTTGTAGTTCGACGCGTTGACGAAGAACCCGTCCGCCTCCTGCACACCGGCCTTGAGCAGCCGGTCGGTGATGTCGCCGACGTTGAGCCAGCCGGAGTGCGTGCCGTCGAGATACACCGAGGTGGCGGGCAGCGCGGACAGCACGTCGACGGCGTGGTTGAGCTGGACGAATCGATCGGATGCCGCGGTCGCGGGGTCGAGCTCGGCCGGCTGGCACCATTCGACCGCGCCGTCGATCGTCGTGTAGTGCGGGATGATGCCGAGGCCGTCGGGTTCGAGGATCACGGTCGCGGGACGATCGCCGATCCCGGCGGCCAGTCCGTCGATCCACGCCTGATATTCGGCCGTGTCGAACGCGCCGCCCGCGGAGTACTGCGAGCAGTCGCGGAACGGCAGGTTGTAGGCGACGAGCACGGGCATCTGCCCGACGGCCGTCGCCGCGTCGACGTAATCCTGCGCCTCGGCGCGCACTTCGTCTGCGGTTCCCGACGTGAACCACTCTGCGGACGGAATGCTGCCGAGCAGATACGCGTCCGCGCGAGCCTGGCCGCCGAGGCTCTGCGCGGCCTCGAGGGTCGTGCTGAACGGGTTCGCGTAGAGCGTGGAGCCGGCCAGCGCGCCGGTGGCTCCGGCGGCGGACGAGCCCGCCAGGGGGATCAGGACGGCCGCGACGAGAGCGGTCGCGCCGGCGGCGGCGACCGAGCGCGCGCGGGCGCGTCGGGATGTCGGTGAGGTCATGCGTGCCTCCAGGGGTGTGTCTTCATCGACCGCGCCCACGTCGTCGTCGGCGCCGCGACCTCGGGGAGCCGATCATGGGAGCGCTCCCACGACATCGCTAAGAGCCAGGATGGCCCCGCGGGGCATCCGGCGTCAACGGTCTCGGGCGGGGAATCTCGCGTCGAGCCAGGCGAGCAGGTCCGCTCGCACGTCGGCCTGCATGGCCTCGTTGAAGATCTCGTGCCGCGCGTCGGGGTAGACGAGCGTCGTGACGTCGGTGAGCTGCGACCGCGTCCGGTACGCGTCGGCGAGGCGGTGCACGCTGCGTGGACCGCCGACCGTGTCGTCGCGCCCGACCATGAGCAGCAGAGGGATGTCGCGGCCGAGTTCCCTGCGCGGGCGCCCGTAGAGGCGTGCCGCATCGACGACGCCGAACAGCTGCAGCAACGGCGTCGTCGTGGTCAGCGGATCCTCGATGAACGCCTTGCCGACCGAGAGGTCCGACGACAGCCACTCGGTGCCCATCGCGTCCTGCGCCTTCCACGGCGCGTTGAGGTCCCCCGCATTGAGCGATCCCGGCCACAGCAGGGCCGACCCGCTCAGCACGGCGCCGTCGTACGCCTCGGGGTGCACGTTCAGCAGCTTCTGCGCGAGGAACGATCCCCACGAGTGCCCGAGCATGATGAGCGGCAGATCGGGATTCTCATTGCGGATGAGCTGCGTGAACTGCCACACGGCGGCGAGCGCCGCGGGCATGCCCCCGACTCCGAGCCGCCCGAGCTTGCTCGGATCGTCGCCGTGCTGCTTCATGCCGGTGCGACCGTGCCCGCGATGGTCGTCCGCATACACGGCGTACCCCTCGGAGGTGAGCGCCTCGACGACGGCGGCGTATCGCCCCGCGTGCTCGCCGACGCCGTGCAGCAGCTGCACGACCGCGCGCGGTGTCGTCCTCGCGGGGTGCTCGTCGTAGACGATCGCGATGCCGTGTGCGTCCTCGAACTCGGGCATGCGGATGAGTCTAGAGGTGACATCCGGATTTTACTTAACAAGGGTAATGACCTATGTTAACTATCCTGATGCCGCATACCGAAGAGTCCTCCCAGACAACCGAAGATCTGTCGAGAGAGGCGTCGGATCTCCGCATGGCGACCTTCCGGCTGTCGCGTCGCATGCGCTCGCAGCGCGCGGTCGACTCGATGAGCGACGGCCAGTTCACGGTGCTCGCGGTGCTCACGATGCACGGCCCGCACACGCTCGGCGAGCTGGCCGATCACGAGCGCGTGTCCGCCCCCGCGATGAACCGCACCGTCAACTGCCTGCAGGAGGAGGGGCTCGTCACACGCACGGCCGACGCGACCGACGGCCGCAAGGTCGTGATCGATCTGACGGATGCCGGGCGAGCCGTCGTCCAGGAGACGGTCAGTCGCCGCGACGCATGGGTCGAGGCCGCTCTCGCCGAGCTCGACTCCGACGAGCGGGCGATCCTCGCCAAGGCCGCCGAGCTCATGCAGAGGATGGCGGCACGGTGAACGCGATGTTCCGCTCCTTCGCGAGCTTCAACTACCGGGTCTGGTTCATCGGAGCGCTCGTCTCCAACGTCGGCCAGTGGATGCAGGCGACGGCGATCAGCTGGGTCGTGCTCACCGGCCTCACGAACAACGACGCCGGCGCGATGGGCGTCACGATGGCGCTGCAGTTCGCGCCGCCGCTGCTGCTCGTGAGCGTGACCGGGTGGGTCGCCGACCGCTTCGACCGCCGCCGCCTGCTGCTGCTGACGCAGACGATGCTCGGCGTGTTCGCGCTCGCGATCGGCGTCCTCATCTTCACCGAGGTGATGAACCTCTGGATCATGTACGGGTTCGCGCTCGCGCTCGGCGTCGTCGCCGCGTTCGACAACCCCGCGCGTCAGGCGTTCGTGTCGGACCTCGTCGCGCGCGAGAACGCCTCGAACGCGGTCGCGCTCAATGCGGCGTCGTTCAACGGCGCGCGCATGATCGGCCCGGCCGTCGCGGGCGTGGTCATCGTCGCGATCGGCACGGGGTGGGTGTTCGTCGCGAACGCGGCGACGTTCATCGCGATGATCGCCGCGCTCATGCTCATCCGCACGCACGAGCTCATGCCGCGCGCGAAGGCGACCGGGGCCGCACGCCTCGCCGACGGGTTCCGCTACGTCGCGCGCCGGCCCGACCTCGTCGTGACGTTCGCGATGGTGTTCCTCATCGGCGCGTTCGGCATGAACTTCCCGATCTTCGCGTCGACGATGGCCCTCGAGTTCGGGCGCGAGGCAGACGGATTCGGACTGCTGAGCTCGATCCTCGCCATCGGCTCGGTCGCCGGCGCGCTCATGGCGGCGCGGCGCGATGCCGCCCGCATCCGCGTCCTCATCGGCGGCACGCTGCTGTTCGCCGTCACGGCGGGCGTCTCCGCGTTCATGCCGTCGTACTGGCTCTACGCGGTGACGCTCATGGTGACGGGGTTCTCGGTCGTGACGATGATGACGACAGCGAACGGGTACGTGCAGACCACGACCGACCCCGCGCTGCGCGGTCGCGTGCTCGCGCTGTACATGGCGATCCTCATGGGCGGCACGCCGATCGGCGCCCCGATCATCGGATGGGTCGCTGCGCAGTTCGGCCCGCGCGTCGCGATCGGCGTCGGCGCCGTCGCCGCGTTCATCGCGTTCGCGATCGGCGCGGTCTGGATGTCGGTGTCGGGGCGCGTCCGCCGCCACGAGTCGCGCCGCTTCGCGCTCACGATCGACGAGACGCGCCCGCTCTCGATCCTCACGACCTCCGTCCGGATTCCGCCTCCGGCCACGGCGGCGGCCGTAGCCGCCGGCGCGCAGGCTCCGCATGAGCCCGAGCAGTTCAGCGACGAGGTCGCCGCGACCACGCCGATCCGCGTCCCGGCGAGCGGGGGTCAGGGCGCGGCATCCGCACGCCCCCGCCACGCGAGCTGACGCACCGCCGGTGCCGGTCAGCCCGCGGTCGACGCGCGCACGACGAGCACGGGCTGGAACACGACGTGCTCGCGCGGCCGCGCTCCCTGCTGCTGCTCCAGCAGCAGGTCGACGGCGGTCGAGCCGATCAGCGCGGCCGGCTGGCGCACCGAGCTGAGCGGGATGACGGCGGCTGCCGAGAAGTCGATGTCGTCGTAGCCGATGAGCGCGATGTCTTCGGGCACCCTGACCGACCCGGCCATCACGAGGCTCTGCAGCACGCCGAGCGCGAGCAGGTCGTTGGCCGCGAAGATCGCGTCGGGCCGGTCGGCAGGTGAGCGATCGCGGATGCCTCGCCCCACGCGGCGGCCCTCTTCGACGGTCAGCGCGTCGGTGCCGATGAACTCGAGCTGACCGCCCGCCGCCGCGACGGCCGTCTGTGCGCCGGCGAGACGGTCGGAGACCTGTCGGATGGAGACGGGACCCCCGACGAACGCGATGCGGCGACGGCCCATCGACAGCAGGTGCTCCGCGGCGATGCGACCGCCCTCGACGTCGTCGACCGCGACCGACGCGAAGGCCGCGTCGTGGGACTCGCGGTCGACGAGGACCGTCGGGATGCCGCGGTCCTGCATGCGCCGCAGCCGCGGGAGGTTCTCAGCGACCGGCGTGACGAGCACGCCGAACATGCGCTGCTCCTCGAACAGGTCGAGATAGGTCGCCTCGCGGTGCTGCTTCTCGTCGCTGTTGGCGACGAGCACCGAGAGGCCGTGCTCGGCCGCGCGCTCCTCGGCGCCGCGGGCCACTTCGGTGAAGAACGGATTGCGCACATCGAGCACGATGAGCCCGATCGTGCGGCTGCGGCCTGCGCGGAGCTGACGTGCGGCGTCGTTGCGCACGAAGCCGAGGCGCTCGATCGACGCCTGCACGCGCGCAACGGTCCCGGGCGCGACCTTCTCGGGCCGGTTGAGGACGTTCGACACCGTGCCGACCGAGACGCCCGCGTCGTCGGCGACGTCTCGCACGCTGACCGCCATCGGTCACCTCCACCCCGAAGTCCGGCCCCGATCGAGCTGATGAAACGAATCAGTCACGGTCGCGGCATCCGGCTTGACAGTCTTTCAAAACATAGCCTACTGTCGCTTCGGCAGGGGATGAAACGATTCACTCCCTTAATAGCGAGAGTGGTGATGCCCCGGTGACCGCGACCCCCGTGCTCGAGCTCGCCGACGTCCAGAAGGCCTTCGGGTCGGTGATCGCCCTGCGCTCCGGCAGACGAGCTCGCCGCCGGCGGGTCCGGCACGAGCGACGACACCCACCCCGACACCCCGCGAATCTGAGACGAAAGCGCACATCGTGAGCACCCTCTCCCCCGAGATCCTGTCCACCCTGGAGGCCCAGGGCATCGAGCTGCCGTCGTGGGCGTTCGGCAACTCGGGCACGCGGTTCCGCGTGTTCGCGACGCCGGGCACGCCGCGCGACCCGTACGAGAAGATCGCGGATGCCGCGCAGGTCCACCGCTTCACGGCGCTCGCGCCGAGCGTGGCCCTGCACATCCCGTGGGACAAGGTCGAGGATTACGCCGACCTGCGCCGCCACGCCGAGGACCAGGGGGTCACGCTCGGCACGATCAACTCGAACACGTTCCAGGACGAGGACTACAAGTTCGGCGCGCTCACCCACCACGACGAGCGCGTCCGCCGCAAGGCGATCGAGCACCACTTCGAGTGCATCGACATCATGGACGAGACGGGGTCCCGCGACCTCAAGATCTGGCTGGCCGAGGGCTCGAACTACCCCGGCCAGAACGACATGCGCGGTCGCCAGGACCGCCTGCAGGACTCGCTGCAGCAGATCTACGCGCACCTGACAGACGGCCAGCGGCTGGTGCTGGAGTACAAGTTCTTCGAGCCGGCTTTCTACCACACGGATGTCCCTGACTGGGGCACCTCGTACGCGCAGGTGGCCGCGCTCGGCGACCGCGCCGTCGTGTGCCTCGACACAGGCCACCACGCACCCGGCACGAACATCGAGTTCATCGTCATGCAGCTGCTGCGCCTCGGGAAGCTCGGCTCGTTCGACTTCAACTCGCGCTTCTACGCCGACGACGACCTCATCGTGGGGGCGGCCGACCCGTTCCAGCTGTTCCGCATCATCTTCGAAGTGATCCGCGGAGGCGGCCTCAACAGTCCCGACGTCGCGTTCATGCTCGACCAGTGCCACAACATCGAGAAGAAGATCCCCGGCCAGATCCGCTCGGTGCTCAACGTGCAGGAGATGACCGCCCGCGCCCTCCTGGTCGACCGCGAGGCGCTCGCGGTCGCGCAGGCGGAGAACGACGTCCTCGCCGCGAACGCCATCTTCATGGACGCGTTCTACACCGACGTGCGCCCGGCTCTCGCGGACTGGCGCGAGGCGCGCGGGCTCCCCCGCGACCCGATGGCGGCGTTCGGGGCATCCGGCTATCAGGAGAAGATCGAGGCCGAGCGCGTCGGCGGCGTGCAGGCCGGATGGGGGGCATGATCTCGATGACGGACGATCTTGAGAACCCGTTCGCCGAGCCCGTCGAGGCACTCATCGCGCGCTCGAACCGCCTCGGCTCGAACCCCGCGAACACGAACTATGCGGGCGGAAACACCTCCGCCAAGGGCACTGAGACCGACCCGGTGACGGGCGAGCCCGTCGAGCTGCTGTGGGTCAAGGGGTCTGGCGGCGACCTCGGCACACTGCGGCCCGAAGGGCTCGCGGTGCTGCGGCTCGACCGCATGCGCGCCCTCGCCGGCGTCTACCCCGGCGTCGAGCGCGAGGACGAGATGGTCGCCGCGTTCGACTACTGCCTGCACGGCAAGGGCGGCGCGGCGCCGTCGATCGACACCGCGATGCACGGCCTCGTCGACGCGGCGCACGTGGACCACCTGCATCCGGATTCGGGCATCGCGATCGCGACCGCCGCCGACGGCGCAGAGCTCACCGCGAAGATCTTCGGCGACAAGGTCGCGTGGGTGCCGTGGCGGCGCCCCGGGTTCCAGCTCGGCCTCGACATCGCCGAGATCAAGCGGCGCAAGCCGCAGGCGGTCGGCTGCATCCTCGGCGGGCACGGCATCACCGCGTGGGGCGACACCTCCGACGAGGCCGAGCGCAACTCGCTGTGGATCATCGAGACGGCCGCGGCCCACATCGCCGAGCACGGGAAGCCCGAGCCGTTCGGCGGCGTGCGGGCCGGGTTCGAGGCGCTGCCGGAGGCGGAGCGCCGCGCGAAGGCCGCGGCCCTCGCGCCGACGATCCGCGGACTCGCCTCGACCGACAAGCCGATGGTCGGCCACTTCACCGACAGCGAGGTCGTGCTCGACTTCCTCGCGTCGGAGAAGGCGCCCGCGCTCGCGGAGCTGGGCACGAGCTGCCCCGACCACTTCCTGCGCACGAAGGTCAAGCCGATGCTGCTCGACCTTCCTGCGGACGCATCCGTCGAGGACTCGATCGCGCGGCTCAAGGAGCTGCACGAGCAGTACCGCGCCGACTACCGCGCGTACTACGAGGCCCACGCGGCGCCCGACAGCCCCGCGATGCGCGGCGCCGACCCGCTCATCGTGCTCGTGCCGGGCGTGGGCATGTTCTCGTACGGCGCGAACAAGCAGACCGCGCGCGTCGCGGGCGAGTTCTACGTCAACGCGATCAACGTCATGCGCGGCGCCGAGGCGCTGTCGACCTACACGCCGATCGGCGACGCCGAGAAGTTCCGCATCGAGTACTGGGCGCTCGAAGAGGCCAAGCTGCAGCGGATGCCGAAGCCGAAGTCGCATCAGGGCCGTGTCGCCTTCGTGACCGGCGCCGCGTCGGGCATCGGCAAGGCGATCGCGTCGCGGCTCGCGGCCGAGGGCGCGTGCGTCGTCGTGGCCGACCTCGACCTCGAGAAGGCGCAGGCCGTCGCGGCGGAGCTCGGGAACACGGATGTCGCGATCGGAGTCGCCGCGAACGTCGCCGATCCCGCGGCGGTGCAGGCCGCGATCGACGCGACCCTGCTCGCGTTCGGCGGCATCGACCTCGTCGTCAACAACGCCGGCCTGTCACTCTCGAAGCCGCTGCTCGAGACCACCGAGGCGGACTGGGACCTCCAGCACGACGTCATGGCGAAGGGCTCGTTCCTCGTATCGAAGGCCGCCGCGAAGGCGCTCATCGAACAGAGCATGGGCGGCGACATCGTCTACATCTCGTCGAAGAACTCCGTGTTCGCAGGCCCCAGCAACATCGCGTACTCCGCGACGAAGGCCGACCAGGCGCACCAGGTGCGGCTTCTCGCGGTCGAGCTCGGCGAGCACGGCATCCGCGTCAACGGCGTGAACCCCGACGGCGTCGTGCGCGGCTCGGGCATCTTCGCGTCGGGCTGGGGCGCCAACCGCGCCGCAACCTACGGCGTGCCCGAGGACAAGCTCGGAGAGTTCTACGCGCAGCGCACGATCCTGAGGCGCGAGGTCGTCCCCGAGAACGTCGCCGACGCGGTGTACGTGCTCACGGGCCCCGAGCTGAGCCGCACGACCGGCCTGCACGTCCCGGTGGACTCTGGCGTCGCGGCGGCGTTCCTGCGATGACTCCCTCCCCCCTTCTGCGCCGAGTGCACGACTTCCCGTCGAGTGCACGGTTCACCGACATCGCCACGTCGTGCGTTGGGCGCGAAGTCGTGCGTTCGGCGAACGGGTGCGGGGTGTGAGCGGCGTCGTCGCAGCAGTCGACCTCGGGGCGACGAGCGGGCGCGTCATGCTCGGGTACGTCGCCGACGGCGCGGTACGCCTGGAGCAGGTCGCGCGCTTCCCGAACGGACCCGTCACAGCCGCCGACGGCTCGCTGCGATGGGACTTCGCGGCGCTGTATGACCACATCCTCGCGGGACTCGCCGAAGCGGTGCGGCGCGAGCCGGGCATCGCGAGCATCGGGATCGACTCGTGGGCTGTCGACTACGGACTGCTGCGGGGCGACGAGCTGCTCGACGCGCCGTTCCACTACCGCGACGAGCGCACGGCCGCCGGAGTCGAGGCCGTGCACGCAGTCGTGCCGTTCGACGAGCTGTACCGCCGCAACGGGCTGCAGTTCCTGCCGTTCAACACGCTCTACCAGTACGCGGTCGACGCACAGTCGCGCGAAGCGGATGCCGCGCTCCTCATCCCCGACCTCATCGCGTTCCTCCTGACTGGGGTCCGCGTCGCCGAGCGCACGAACGCCTCGACGACGGGGCTGCTCGACGTGCGCACGCGCGAGTGGGACACCGAGCTGGCCCAGCGCCTCGGGGTGCCGCGGTCGGCGCTGCCGCCGCTCGTCGATCCGGGCGCGAGTCTCGGCGCCGTGCGCGGTGAGGCGCTCGAGCGCATCGGCGCCCCGCTCGAGGTCGTCGCGGTCGGCTCGCACGACACCGCGTCCGCGGTCGTCGCGGTCCCGCTCGCGTCGCCGAGCGCGGCCTACATCTCGTGCGGCACGTGGGGGCTGGTGGGCGTCGAGCTCGACGAGCCCGTGGTGACGGATGCGGCGCGCGAAGCGCTCTTCACCAACGAGGGCGGCGTCGACGGCCGCATCCGCTTCCTCCACAACGTCACGGGTCTGTGGCTGCTCACCGAGACCGTCAGCGCGTGGGCGGAGCAGGACGGCTCGCCGCTCGACCTGGGCGAGCTGCTCGACGAGGCATCCGCCGTCGACGGTGAGTTCGCTCTGTTCGACGCGAACGACCCGCGCCTCTCGGCACCCGGCGACATGCCCGCGCGTATCGCGGCAGTGCTGCGCGGGAGCGGCTCTTCCGTGCCGGAGTCGCGCGCGGCGTTCGTCCGCACGATCGTCGAGAGCATCGCCGTCGCGTTCGCGGACGCCCTCACGACGGTCGCCCGGGTCACCGGCCGACACCTCGACGTCGTGCACATCGTGGGCGGCGGTTCGCTCAACCGGCTGCTGTGCCAGGCGACCGCCGACCGGTCCGGATTGCCCGTGCTGGCGGGCCCGGTCGAGGCGACCGCGCTCGGGAACGTGCTGGTGCAGGCACGTGCACACGGCTGGTTCGGCCCGGATGCCACACTCGAGACGCTGCGGGCGGCGGTGGCGGCATCCGTCCCTCTCGTCCGCTACGAACCCGCGCCGGCCCGCACGTAACGGAGATCCCTTGCGACTCGACGAGATCCAGATCCGCGACCCATTCGTGCTGTACGACCCCGACGAGGGTCGATACCACCTCTTCGGGAGCACCGACGAAGACATCTGGACGGGCCCCGCGACGGGGTTCGACACGTACTGGAGCACCGATCTCGATGAGTGGCACGGGCCGGCGCCGGCGTTCCGGCCCGCCCCCGACTTCTGGTCGCACACGCAGTACTGGGCGCCCGAGGTGCACCCCTATCGCGGGGCGTTCTACATGTTCGCGACGTTCACCGCGCCCGGTGAGCGACGGGGCACTCAGGTGCTTCGTGCGGAGCGCCCCCAGGGGCCGTATGAGCCGTGGTCGCCCGAACCCGTGACTCCGCGCCGATGGGAGTGCCTCGACGGCACGCTCCACGTCGAGGACGGCGTGCCGTACCTCGTGTTCTGCCACGAGTGGAAGGACGTCGGGGACGGAGAAGTGCACGCGATCCGGCTGACCGACGACCTGCGCGGGACGGTCGGCGAGCCACGGCTGCTGTTCCGGGCGTCGGAGGCGCGGTGGGCGCGGTCGATCGATCGCACGGAGTTTCCGCGGGTGTTCGTGACGGATGGCCCGTCGATGCACCGCACGCGCGACGGGCGGCTGCTCATGCTGTGGTCCAGCTTCGGCGACTCGGGCTACGCGATGGGCGTCGCGACGTCGCAGTCGGGACGCATCGAGGGTCCGTGGACGCAGTCGGACGAGCCGCTGTGGCCCGCCGACGGCGGTCACGGAATGATCTTCGCGGATGCCGCCGGCCGGCTCCTCCTCGCGCTGCACACCCCGAACCGCACGCCCGACGAGCGCGCGAGATTCTTCCCGCTCGAGGAGACGCCCGAGGGTCTTCGGCTCAGGGCGTAGCCAGCTGCAGCACGCCGTCGACGCGGCGCGGGATCCGGAGGGGGTTCGCGTCCAGGAGCGCCGGCGGGAGCACGCGCTCAGGGGCGTCCTGGTAGGCGATGGGCCGCTGGAAGCGCCGTGCCGCCGTCGCCCCGACGGACGTGTGCTGCGACGTCGTCGCGGGCCAAGGTCCGCCGTGGTGCTGCGACCACGTGACCGCGACGCCGGTGGGCCAGCCCGAGAAGAGGATGCGACCGGCGCGGGCGGCCAGCACGTCGAGCGCGGGGGTCACGTCGTCGGAGTCCTCCGCGTGGATCGTCGCCGTGAGGCTCCCCTCGAGCTGCGAGAGCACGGCGGGCAGGTCAGCGGCCGACCCGTAGCGCACGAGGAGCGTGACCGGTCCGAACACCTCGGCCGAGAGCGTCTCGAGGTGCGTGGCGAACGTGTCGAGCGACACCGCGTACACGAGCGGCTGCGGCACGCCGTCGTCTGCCGCCGGCGCCTGCGCGACGAGCTCGACGCCCGGCACAGCCGCGAGGTGCTCGAGACCGTGGTGGAAGCCGCGGTCGATGGCGTCCGTCAGCAGGCGGTGCGCGGCCGGACCGACATGCGCGGGCAGCGCCGACTCCACGACGGACCCCTCGGGAACGAACACGAGGCCGGGCTTGGTGCAGAACTGCCCCGACCCGAGCTGGAACGACCCCGCGAGGCCCTGCGCGAGCGCGCCACCGCGCGCGGCATCCGCGGCCTCGGTCACGACGACCGGGTTGATCGAGCCGAGCTCGCCGAAGAACGGGATGGGTGCCGGTCGTGCGGCGGCGCGGTCGGCGAGGGCTCGCCCGCCCGCGACCGATCCGGTGAACGAACCGGCGGCGATGGCCGGATGCTCGATGAGCGCGACTCCGGCCTGGCGGCCCTCGATGAGCGCGAAGACGCCGGCGGGGGCGCCCGCTCGCTTCAGCGCTTGCCCCACGAGAGCAGCGGTGCGGCGCGACAGCTCGGGGTGCCCCGAGTGCCCCTTCACGATGACCGGGCACCCGACCGCGAGCGCCGACGCGGTGTCGCCCCCGGCGACCGAGAACGCGAACGGGAAGTTCGACGCCGCGAAGACCGCCACGGGACCGATCGGCCGCAGCAGCCGGCGCAGATCGGGGCGCGGGGGCGCGGCATCCGGCACTGCGTGATCGATGATGGCCTCGAGGTACGAGCCCTCCTCGACGACCGTCGCGAAGAGGCGGAGCTGCCCGGTCGTGCGGGCCACTTCGCCGCGCAGGCGCGTCTCACCGAGCGCGGTCTCGCGGTCGGCGATCGCGACGAGCTCGTCGACGTTCGCGTCGAGCTCGTCGGCGACGGCGCGCAGCCACGCGGCGCGCTCGGCGTCGGTCGACGCCACTGTCACCGTGAACGCCTCTGCGGCCGCCGAGGCGATGCGGTCGACGTCTGCGGGGGTCGAGTCGGTCATGCGATCCTCCTTCGAAGTCAGTGGGGCCGGTCAGCGGAACCGGATGCCGAGCCCGGTGGTCGGCTCGCCCCCGACGCGGCCGTCGGTGACGACGAGCCCCGTCGGCGCGGCGAGCGCGCCCAGGTCGGTGAACAGCGCGTCCTCGACGACCTCGACGCGGGTCGCGGTGCCGAGGCTGAACGCGACCGGCGCGGACAGCTCGGGAAGCAGGTGGAACGCGAGCTCGGCGCCGGCGTCCTGGACCGCACGCGCGATGCGCAGGGCCGGCGTGATGCCGCCGACGCGCACGATGTTCGGCTGCAGCACCTGTGCCGCATCCGCCTCGAGGAATTCGCGGAAGCGGTACTCCGTGTGCAGATTCTCGCCGACCGCGATGCGCACGCCGGTCTCGCGGCGCAGCGCGACGTGGCCGGCGAGGTCGTCGGCGCGCAGCGGCTCCTCGAGCCACGCGATGCCGATCGGACCGAGAGCCTCGACCGCGGCGACAGCCCGGTCGAGCGCCCACCGCTGGTTCGCGTCGACCATGAGGGCGCGGTCGGGGCCGATGACCTCGCGCACAGCTGCGAGGCGGTCGACGTCTTCCGCGAGATCGGGCCTGCCGACCTTGACCTTGACACCCCCGAAGCCCGCCTCGACCCACCGCTGGGCCTGGGCGACGAGCTCGTCGAGCGGATAGTGCAGGTTGACGCCGCTGCCGTACGCCTCGAGCGTCTCGTGGCGGCGACCGAGGAGATCCGTGATGCTCTGGCCCGCGCGCCGCCCCACGAGGTCCCACAGCGCGAGGTCGAGCCCCGCGAGCGCGATCGTCGTGACGCCTCCGCCGCCCGCTTCGTGCAGGTGGCGCCACGCGTCGTCCCACCACGTCGGCGCGGCGGGACGGCCGATCGCGAACGCGACGAGGTCGGTGTCGATCATCGCGCGCACGGCGGTGCCGCCGATCGACGGGGTCCAGGAGAAGCCGTGCCCTGTGGCTCCATCGGCGTCGGTCACGGAGACGTACACGACCCGGACGTCCGTCACATCATGCCCCCATGGGCGCCGGAGCGGAAGAGTCAGCAGCCGAGTCTCGACGCGGTCGATCGGCGGTGCAGCGGTCGCGTGGGTCATCGCGCGATGAGCTCCCGGCCATGCTCGAGGAGGGCCCGCAGGCGCTCCTCCTGCTCGGACGTCGGGTCGGCGAGCGGCGGACGCACGGACCCGACGTCGACGCCCCCGAGGCGCAGCCCCGCTTTGATGAGCGACACCGCGAAGCCGGGGGTCTCATCGCGCAGGCGCACGAGCGGCACGTAGAACCCGTCGAGGAGCATCCGCTGCCGCTCGTCGTCGCCGTCGCGGTATGCGTCGAAGAACGCCATCGCGATGTCGGGCGCCATCGCGAACGCCGCCGACGAGTAGCGCGGCACGCCGATCGCGCGGTAGGCGCCCTGGCTGAGCTCGGCGGTGAGGAGCCCGTTGAAGAACTCCAGGTCGCGGCCGGCCCGCGCCGCGGCGAGCACGAACCGCTGAATGAGCGCGATGTCGCCGACGCCGTCCTTGATGCCGACGACCGACGGAAGGGTCACGATCCGATCGGCGGTCGCCTCGGACAGCTGCATGTTCGCGCGGTGGTAGACCACGAGCGGCAGGTCGGTCGCCGCCGCGATCGCCTCGACGTACGCGACAAGTCCGTGCTGCGGCCCCTGCACGAGGTACGGCGGCATGACGAGCAGGCCGTCGGCCCCCGCATCCGCCGCAGCCTTCGCGACCTCGCGCGCGTGGCCGAGGGGTCCGCCTGCACCGGTGTAGACCGGCACGCGCCCGCCGACCGCGGCGACCGACGCCGCCACGACGTCGCGGTACTCGCCGACCGACAGCGCGTGGAACTCGCCTGTACCGCACGCGGCGAAGACACCGGCGGCTCCCGCATCGACGCCGGACGACACGTGCGTCGCCAGCACGTCGAGGTCGGGGCGATCGGATGCGTCGAACGGCGTCACGGGGAAGAACAGCACGCCCTCGGCGAAGGTCTTGTCAGGCAACGGTCTCTCCTGTCACGGGGGCGGCCTTGCGCGCGTGGGCCTCGGGTGGGGTCACGAGCTCGGTGCGCCACGAGCGGCGAGCGCGCCACCCGAGCAGTCGCTCGGCCTTCGCGCTCGAGAACACGGGGTCGCTCGGTCCGAGGGCCGTCGCGAGGCCGGCCGTCTCGGGCACGTGCTTCGCGAGGGCGGGGCCCACCGGCTCGCGCACGAGCGAGTCCTGGGCGCCGACGAAGAACACCGATCCGTTCGGCGCGGCGTCGGCCCGCGCGAGCCACGCGAGCACGAACTCACCCGCGTCGCGCGCGTCGACGTAGTTGAACAGCGACACCGCCGCGAGCGACGGATCGTCGAGGCGGTCGGCGATCGTGTGGCCCTGCTGGGTGGGCGCTCCCTCCCATTCCTCGGGCGAGACGACGTAACACGGGCGGAACAGGCCCAGCCGCAGCGGCGTGTCCGCGCGGACGGCCGCCTGCACGAGCTCTTCGATCGCGACCTTCGCCGCCGCGTATGCGTTCCAGGGCGCGACAGGGTGCGTCTCGTCGATCGGCAGCGCGGAAGGCGTCCACCCCGCGGGCGCGCCGTAGCCGATCACGGTCGGGCTGCTCGAGATGAGCACTGCTCCGACGCCCGCTTCGCGGGCACCCGCGATCACGGCGACCGCGAGCGATGTGTTCGTGCGGAACGTCACCTCGTCGGGAGCACTGAACGGAACCGCGATGCCCGCGAGGTGCACGACGGCTTCGGGGCGGTGCTCCTGGAACAGGGCGGCGGCGGCCGAGGCATCCGTCAGCTCGTGCACGACCTGCACCGCCCGAAGCCCGGGCACCTCGACGCGATCGACCGACACGACGTCATGCCCCGCATCGGCGAGCACCGCGACGACGCTGCGGCCGAGCCGGCCGGCGCCTCCGGTGACCAGGATGCGGCTCATCGGCTCTCGCTCTCGAGCGCGGCGGCGGCGGGGCCGAGGTCGAGGTCCGCCGTGCGGACGGGCTGCCCCGTCTCGAGCGACCGGTTGCCGGCGAGTCCCACCGCCATCGAGCGCACGCCGTCGAGCCACGACGCGGCGCGGCCGAGCGGATCCTCGGTGCGGCCGACGAACACCTCGCGCAGCAGCACCGCGTCGCCGCCGCCATGGCCGCCCGTGCCCTCGGGGATCCCGACCTCGCGCGCCTGCTCGAAGTGGCGCTGGACGACGAGGCGCTCCGACACCGGCCGCGCGTCCTCGTGCGCGACCTCGTCGGGACGTGCGCTCGGGTCGACGGCGACCTTGCCATCGGCGTCGAGGAGCACGGCGCCCCGCTCGACGACGGTCAGCTCGGCGCGGCCCGCGGTGCCGTTGACCGCGACCGTGTAGCCCTCCCACGGCGCGTGCGCGTTGAGCGCATACGACATCGTCGCGCCGTGTGCGTAGTCGACCACGAGCGCGAGGTTGTCTTCGATCGTGATGCCCGGGTCGAACACGTCGCGGTCGCGCAGGTAGCCGTCGTGCGACTCCTGGTCGTAGTACAGGCCCTTGAGCGTCGGGTCGTCGCGCAGATCGAGGCTGAACGCGTCACGCAACGGGGAGTCGTCGGATCCCCGTGCAGGCCGCTCGCCGAGACCGCGCGCGGCGGCGTTCTCGGAACCGTAGAAGCGCAGCCCGCCGCTCGCGAAGACGCGAGTCGGGGCATCCGCGATCCACCAGTTGACCAGGTCGAAGTGGTGGCTCGCTTTGTGGATGAGCAGGCCGCCCGAGTTCGCCTTGTCTCGGTGCCAGCGGCGGAAGTAGTCGGCCCCGTGCGCCGTGTCGAGCACCCACTCGAAGTGGACCGAGGTCACGGGGCCGATCGCGCCGGACGCGATGACCTCCTTCAGGGCGCTGTTGCGCGGCGAGTAGCGGTAGTTGAACGTCACCGTGACCGACCGCCCGGTGCGCTCGGCGGCCTCGGCGATCTGCCGTACGCCCGCCTCGCTCGTCGTGAGCGGCTTCTCGACGATCGCGTCGGCGCCGGCCTCGAGCGCCGCGACCACGAAGCCCGCGTGCGTGAAGTCGGGCGACGTGACGATCACGCGGTCGATGTCGTGCTCGGCGATCGCCGCACCGAGCCCGTCGGGCGCGAAGCGCGCGGGGGCGGGCGCACCGGCGGCCGTGAGGCGCTCCTCGTACCAGTCGAGGCGGCCGGGATTCGTGTCGCCCCACGCGACGAGCTCGGCGACGTCGGAGTGCGCGCCGGTGATTGCGTCGAGGTACATCTGCGCGCGCGACCCCGTGCCGACGAGGGCATAGCGGATGCGGGTGGTCATGACTCTCTCTCGGGTGGACTCTCGGTGTGAAGTCGGGCGGACGCCGGTTGCGGCATCCGGATCATTTGATCCCCGTCGTCGCGAACCCGCGCAGCAGGAATCGCTGGCCGACGAGGAAGACGATGAACAGGGGCAGGAGCGAGGCGACCGACATCGCGAACATCGCCCCGAAGTTCGAGGCCTCCTGCGCGTCGATGAAGCCCTTGAGCGCCACCTGCGCAGGGAACATGCCCGGCTCACGCAGGTAGATGAGCGGCCCGAAGAAGTCGCCCCACGTCCAGATGAACGTGAAGATCGCGGTCGTCGCGAGCGCCGGGATCATCAGCGGCAGCGTGATCTGGCCGAACATGCGCAGGTGCCCGGCGCCGTCGATCTTGGCGGCCTCGAAGATCTCGGTCGGGAGCGCGCGGATGAACTGGACCATCAGGAAGATGAAGAACGCGTCCGTCGCGAGGAACTTCGGCACGATGAGCGGCAGGAACGTGTTGAGCCAGCCGAGCTGCTGGAAGATCACGAACTGCGGGATCAGCACCACCTGGAACGGCAGCATGATGCCGAGCAGCATGACCGCGAACCAGAGATTGCGGCCGCGGAACCGCAGTCGCGCGAACGCGTACGCCGCGAGCGAGCACGAGATCAGGTTGCCGATGATCGCCCCGACCGAGATCACCATCGAGTTGGCGAGGTACAGGCCGAACGGCGCCTGCAGGTCGTTCCACCCGCTGATGTAGTTCTCGAGCGTCAGGTCGGTCGTGAAGATGCTGAGGTCGCGGAAGATCTCGTCGTTCGGCTTGAGGCTGGACACGACGAGCCAGATCAGCGGATACAGCATCAGCAGCGAGACCCCGATGAGCAGGATGTGCTTCACCGCGGACTTGAGCGTCGCGCGACGGGGACGGCGTCGTCGGCCCTCGGCCGTGCCGGTCGTGATGAGTTCGGTCGCCAGTGCGGGCGCGGCTTCAGTCGTCATAGAACACCCAGAACTTCGAGAACCAGAAATTGAACGCCGTGAACACGCCGATCACGATCAGCAGGAACCACGCCATCGCGCTCGCGGTACCCATGTCGTAGTTGATCCAGCCCGTGCGGTAGAGGAACAGCGTGTAGAACATCGTCGAGTCGGCGGGTCCGCCCGTTCCGCCCGAGACCACGTACGCCTGCGTGAACGTCTGGAACGCGAAGATGATCTGCAGCACGAGGTTGAAGAAGATGATCGGGGTCAGCAGCGGGATCGTGATCGAGAAGAACCGCCGCAGGCGACCCGCGCCGTCCATCTCGGCGGCCTCGTAGTACATGTCGGGGATCTGCCGGAGCCCCGCGAGGAAGATCACCATGGGCGATCCGAAGGTCCAGATGTGGAGCACGATGATCGTCCACAGCGCGAAATCCGGATGCCCGATCCATCCCGGCAGGTCGGTGAACCCGAACCACCCGAGGAACCCGTTGAAGATGCCGTCCTTCGCGAAGACCTGACGCCAGAGGATCGCGACGGCCACCGAGCCGCCGAGGAGGCTCGGCAGGTAGAACGCGGAGCGGTAGAACGCGAGGCCCCGCATTCCGCGATCGAGCAGCAGCGCGAGGGCGAGCGCGAACGCGAGCTGCAGAGGCACCGAGACGAGCACGTACTCGACGGTCACGCGGAATGCGTTCCAGAACTTCGGATCCTGGAACATCTCGATGTAGTTCTCGAACCACACGAAGTCGGGTGGGTTGATGAACGGCGGATGCAGCACGTTGTAGTCGGTCAGCGACAGGTACAACGACGCGGCCATCGGGCCGATCCCGAGAAGCAGCAGTCCCGCGAACCAGGGCAGCAGGAACAGGTACCCCGCCTTGTTGTCGGGGTAGGCCTTCTTCGGGTCGGGCCTGGCTCCGCCTCGTCGGGCATTCAGCGCGATCGTGCGCAGCTCGCCCAGACTGCTCATGCGGACCTCCTCGTCTCATCTCGTGAAACCGCTATCTCGGATTTCACAGGACGACGATACCCTGTGAAAGGCAGATGTCGATGCACGATGTTCACGGAGGCATCGCTCGCCTGCCCCGGTCAGGGGCTCTCGCACCGCTCGAAGGGGGCTGCACGTGGTACGACGCACGGGTCTGACGACGATCGCGGACGTCGCCGCTCGCGCCGGCGTGTCGCCCGCGACCGTGTCGCGCGTCATGAACGACCGCTTCGCCGGCGAGCCGGCGGTCGCGGAGCGCGTCACGACCGCCGCGCGCGAGCTCGGCTACTCCCCCAGCCCCCTGGGCCGCGCGCTCGCGCTCGGCACGACCCACGCGATCGCGTTCGTCGTGCCCGACCTGGGGAACCCGATGTTCCAGGCCGTGCTCTCGGGCCTGAGCAAGACCGCCGCGCGCGACGGCTACCGAGTGCTGGTCGCCGACTCGGCGGAGTCCCCCAGCGACGAGCCGCTGCTCGCGGCCGAGATCCGGCGCCGCACCGACGCGATCGTGCTGTGCGCGCCGCGCATGGCCGGCGATCGCCTCGCGACGCTCGCCGCGAGCCTTCAGCCGCTCGTCGTGATCAACCGCCCCGACCTCGTGCTGTCGGCGCCGTCGCTCGCAATCGACTACGAATCCGGCGTGCAGCGCATCGCCCAGCACCTCTACGACCTCGGGCACCGGCACATCGTGTACGTCGCCGGCACCGAGAAGAGCGTCTCGAACCGCTTCCGCATCAAGGGCCTCGACGCCTTCGCCGATTCCCACCGCGGCGTGCGGATCGACCGCGTCGACGGCGGGGTCACGTCGGCCGACGGCATCGCCGCCGCCCCGCATGTGCTGCGCACGGGGGCGACCGCGGCGATCGCGATCAACGACCTCGTGGCGATCGGCCTCATGCACGCGCTGACCGAGCAGGGTGTGTCGATCCCCGGCGACATCTCGGTCACCGGCATGGACGACATCCCGTTCGCGCAGTTCTCGTCGCCGCCGCTGACGACGGCATCCGTCCCCCACGTCGAGCTGGGCGTCGAGGCCTGGCGGCGCATGGCGGCTCTCCTGCGGAACGAGGCGCCCGGCTACGACATGGTCTTCCAGCCGCGCGTCGAGGTACGCGGTTCGACCGCTCCTCCACACACCGCGTGAATTGTCGCGGGCGATGACAAATCCACTCCCGACCGATTGACATCACCCCGCCACGGTGCATACTGTTCCGTGATAGCGGTTTCACGAAATCGAGCCTGACGATCCGTGAATCCGTGCAACCGATCCGCAATCACAGCGGGGCGCCGACGCCGGTGGTCCGCACAACTCACGAGAAGAGTCGCAATGACGCGTTCAGCACGTTCCATCGCGGGGAAGGCGACGCTCGGCGCCGTCCTCGTCGGGGCGCTGGCCCTCACCGGATGCGCCGGTGGCACCGCCCCCGAAGAACCGGCCGGCGAGGCATGGGACCCCAACGCCGAAGAGATCGAGCTCGAGATCGCCTGGTGGGGAAACGAGGAGCGCCAGGCGCTCTTCCAGGAGGTGATCGACGCCTTCGAGGAGGAGTACCCCAAGATCTCGGTCACGGGCAACTCGTACGGCTCGCCCGATGATCTCTTCAACCGCCTCGCGACCGACTTCGGCGGCGGCGCGACCACCGCTCCCGACGTCTTCGCCCTCGGCGGCGCCAAGCCGCAGGAGTACGGCGCGAACGGCCTGCTGCTGCAGCTCGACGCGGGCGATCAGATCTCCGAGCTCGCGAACTCCGACCTGTACCCCGACTTCTCTGTCACGAACGCGATCGTCGACGAGAAGCTCTACGGCCTGCCCACGGGTGGCAACGCGACCGCCGCGTTCATCAACACCGAGATCTTCGAGCAGGCCGGCGTCGAGGTGCCCGGCGACGACTGGACGTGGGATGACCTCGTCGAGGCCGCGAACGCCATCGGCTCGGCGGGTCTGACGACCGACAGCGGCGCCCCCATCATGGGCATCGATCTGCGCGTGCAGGACATCATCGGCACGTACGCCGGTCAGGAGACCGAGTTCGGCATGTACGACTGGGACGGAAACGTCGCGGTCGACGCCGAGGTCATCGCCAGCTTCTACGAGATCGAGCAGGAGATGCTCGACGGCGGCGGCCTGCCCGACCCGTCTGTCATCTCGACGAACTGGAACCTCCCGAGCGACCAGCAGCCCTACGCGCTCGGCCAGGCGGGCATCACGTTCGGCTACTCGAACCTCGTGAACGGCCCCTACGGCCTTGACGGCGCCACGCAGGTGCTGCTGCCGCCGACGAACACCGACAAGACGGGCGTGGCCCTGCTGCCGTCGGCGTTCTGGTCGGTCAACGCCGCGACCGAGCACCCTGAGGCCTCCGCGCTGCTGATGGACTGGTTCCTGAGCCCGAACGCCGCCGACCTCATCAAGGACACGCGTGGCGTGCCGTTCCGTCAGGACACGGCCGACGCCGTGATCCCGCTGCTCGAGGGCAACGCCGCGGTCGCCGCGGAGTACGTCGCCAAGACGCTCGAGTCGGGCGAGGTCGCGCCGCCTCAGCCGAACGGCGGCGCCAACATGAACTCGTACACGCAGACCTACGAGGCCGAGGTGCTCTTCGGGCGCATGTCGGCTCAGGAGGCCGGCGAGAAGTGGGTGGAGGCCCTCACGGCCGACATCGAGGCCGCGCGCTGAGCGCGATCAGACCCCCGGTGGGCGCGGGCGGTTCCGTGATCGGGACCGCCCGCGCTCCCGTTCGAGAGCCGTTCGAGGAGAGAATGCACTGTGGCCCGGTTCGATGACGTCCTCTCGCGCCTGCGCTCGGCGGAACCGGCGTTCGGCGTCGCGTTCGTCGCGGAGGGCGGGCCGCTCGAGGTGCGCTGGCGTCAGGCGACGGCAGAGCTCGCGTCCTGCATCCGGCCCGTCGGCGACCCGGGCTCCGATCCGATCCTCATCGAGGGCGGTGCGTACGACGGCGCGTGGATCGAGAGCACGGGCACGATCAGCACCGACGTGCTCGGCCGCTTCGCCCCCGAGGTCGTGCGCGCGACCCACCTGCGGTTCGCTGCGGAGCAGCGTGAGGACGGGCTCATCCCCTACAAGGTGATCGACGAGGGTCCCGGCTTCAGTCAGATCCAGATCGTCACGCCGCTCGCCCGGAGCGTGTGGAACCACTACCTGCTCTCGGGCCGCGCCGACCGGGAGTACCTCGAGACGATGTACGCGGCCATGAGCCGCATGGACGCGTGGCTCGCGACGTACCGCGACACGCGTGGGACGGGTGGGGTCGAGGCGTTCTGCACGTTCGACACCGGGCACGACGCCTCGCCGCGGTTCTGGTTCGCGCCCGATCGCTGCTTCCGCGGCGAGGCGTCGCTGTGGGACCCCGACGCCCCGCTCGTGCCGTACGTGGCGCCGGACCTCACCGCGAACGTCGCGTGCCAGCGCGCGTACCTCGCGCTGATCGCGGAAGAGCTCGGGCACGATCCCTCGCCCTGGCGGGCGCGTGCCGAGTCCACGCTCGCCGCGCTGTGGGAGCAGTGCTGGCACGCCGACGACGAGATGTTCTACGACCGCGATCGCAACGGCGAGCTCGTGCGCGTGGCATCCGATGTCCTGTTGCGCGTCCTTGCGTGCGACGTGGGCGACGACGACTTCTTCGACCGGATGCTCCGCAAGCACCTGTTCGACACGCGACGCTTCCTGTCGCCGCACGGCTTCACGTCCCTCGCGATGGACGACCCTCGGTTCGACCACGACTTCACGCGGAACTCGTGGGGCGGTCCGGCGAACTTCCTCGCGCAGCTGCGGGCTCCCGCGGCATTCGAGCACCACCGTCGCGCGGGTGAGCTCGCGCTGGCGTCGCAGGGCGTGCTGGCGGCGCTGGCGGTCGCCGACCGCTTTCCGCAGACGCTCGACCCGTGGTCGGGCGAGGCCGGATACACCCAGGCATACTCGCCCGCGCTGCTGTGGTTCCTCGACGCAGTGGAGCGGTGGTTCGGGATTCTTCCGCTGCCCGACGGTGGTGTGCGCGTCGCGGCGCTCGCGCCCACGCGGCTGGACCACGGTGCCGCCGCGCGTGCGGTGGGGTACCGCCGGGTCGTCGGCGATTCGGTGTGGGAGCTCGCGGGCGATGACGAGGGGGCGTTGCTGTTCATCGACGGCGCGCAGGTGCTCGAACTCGCCCGCGGCGAGAGGGCGACGCTCACGGCCGCTGGTGAGGTCGTCGCGCGCGAGACGCTGAGGAGCGTCCCGCCGCGATTCTGAGGCACCCGATCCGGCCGCTCTCGCGGCACCGGCGCGCCACGGCGTCAAGCCCCGTCCTCTCCCCGAGCCAAGCGCCTACCGTGGCCTCATGGACGACGAACGCGAGCGACGCGCGGAAGACGAGCCGATCGATCAAGACGCCCCGAAGGGCGGCGACGAGACGACCGAGGAGCAGCTCGACGCCGACAACCCGGTCGAGGAGGACACGCTCAAGACCCTCGATCCGGACTCGCCACCCGCCTGACGCTCAGACGGGGCAGCCCCCAAGTGGCGCGGCCAGGCGGGCAGAGCCGGCTCACGCCTCGCGGGTGATCGTCACCTTCACGTGCAGGTGCGACTTGAACGGTCCCGCGTAAACGCCCCGCAGCGGCGGCACATCGTTGTAGTCGCGCCCGCGCCCGATGAGCACGTGCCGGTCGCCGATCTCGATGTTGTTCGTGGGATCGAAGCCCTGCCACTCACCCGCGAACCACTCGACCCACGCGTGCGACTCGCCGCTGACCGCGACCCCGACCTCGGCGTTCGGGCGCGGGTGCAGGTAGCCCGAGACGTACCGGGCCGGGATGCCGACCTCTCGCAGCGCGCCGATCGTGATGTGCGCGATGTCCTGACACACTCCCTTGCGGGCCTCCCACGCATCGCGCGCCGTGGAGTGCACGCCCGTGATGCCGTGCATGTACTCGACGGCGTCGCCGACGGCGACCGCGATCGCATGCGCGGCACGACCCGGGTGGTGGTGCTCGGCGGCGATCGAGCGCGCGAGCACGGCGACCTCCTCGTGCGGCTTCGTGCGATTCGTCTGCGTGAGCTGCTCGACGGTCTCCATCGAGCGCGACGACGCCTCGAAGAGGTCGTCCCACGTCAGCTCGACATGTTCGATGGGGCGCGGGCGGACCTCGACGAGCGAGCGCGCCGTGATCGTGAGCGACGAGTGCGCAGACAGCACGTCGAACGACGCGACGCGCGTGCCGAAATAGTCGACGTACTGGTTAACCGACGTCGACGGCTCGATCTCGAGCGCCGAGCTCAGCACGAACTGGCTGTCGGTCGAACCGGGCAGCATCCGCGCCTCGTTGTACGACGCGGAGACGTCGCCCTGGTAGCTGAAGCCGGTCTGGTGCTCGATGCGGAGGCGCTTCATGAGATCTCTCCGATCCAGCTCGGCTCGGCGTGCGTCGGGAAGAACCGCTGACGGATCGCCTCGGATGCCTCGCGCGTCACCTTCTGCACGCGCTGCATGTGCTGCGGCAGCTCGCTCAGGATCTCGCTGATCGGCCGGTACTCGAGGTCGTTGCGGATCTGCCCGAGCGCCCGCAGCACCGTGTTCGAGTGGCCCACGCGGTCGGCGCGCGGGTCGATCGCGCTCATGCACTCCTCGGCCCGCTGGATCGAGTAGATGATCGACCGCGGGAAGAGCCGGTCCAGCAGGAGGAACTCCGCCGCGTTGCGCGCGCTCGGCATGCCCCGATACGTGCGCAGATACGCCTCGTAAGCACCGCACGACCGCAGGATCGTCGTCCACGACGGCCCGGATGCCTCGGTCAGCGACCTCGTCGCCAGCATCCGCGCCGTCATATCCGCCCGCTCGATGCTGCGACCCAACGTGAAGAACTGCCACGCCTCGTCGCGACTCGTCGACGAGTCGACGACGCCCACGGCGAGCGCCGCGCGCTCGCGCACCCACCCGAAGAACTCGTGCACCTTGTCGGACTGGAGGCGGCGGGGCATCCGTGAGTTCGTCGTGTTGAGCGTCTCCCACAGCTCCGTCGACACGATCTCGCGAGCGCGGCGGGCGTTCTCGCGCGCGGCGGTGAGCGCGTACGCGATGCTCGACGGGTTCATGCGGTCGACGGCGAGGCGCTGCAGCACGTCGTCCCGGCGCACGTGGTCGACGTTCGCCGGAGGGGCGGAGCCCATGACGCTGAGGAGCGAGCGGCACGCGGTGTCTTCGTCGATCCACGGGTCCTCGAGCAGCAGCTGCAGGTGCACGTCGAGGATGCGCGCGGTGCCGTCGGAGCGCTCGATGTAGCGCCCGATCCAGAACAGGGACTCGGCGATGCGGCTCAGCATCGATCGCTCCCCTCAGCGCCCTCGCGACCCTGCCCAGATTGCGCGGATGACGATCGGATGCCGGCATCCGTGGTCATTCGTGCGATTTCGGCGGCGGTGGGGTCAGCGACAGCACGCACCTGCTGCTGCTGTTCCTGCTGCTCGAGGCGCGAGCGCGGGCGGTCGTGTGGCGAGTGCGCCGGCTCAGGCTGCCCGTCGTAGACGATCGCGATCGGCGTGGTCGGCGCGGCCTGGTCGGCGACGATCTCGGCCGGGCCGCTGTGCGGGCTGTGCCCGTACTCGCGACGCGCGGGGGCAGAGCCGCCGATGACCCACGTGTCCTTCGATCCGCCGCCCTGGCTCGAGTTGACGACGAGCTGGCCTTCGGGCAGCGCGACGCGGGTGAGCCCTCCGGGCAGCACCCACACCTCGTCGCCGTCGTTCACCGCGAAGGGCCGCAGGTCGGCGTGGCGCGGGCGCATGCCGTCCTCCACAAGCGTCGGGATCGTCGAGAGCATCACGACCGGCTGCGCGATCCAGCCGCGGGGGTCGTCGACGAGGCGCTCCTTGAGCTTCGCGAGCTCGGCGGGCGAGGCATCCGGTCCGACGACGAGCCCCTTGCCGCCCGAGCCGTCGACCGGCTTCACCACGAGCTCGTCGAGGCGGTCGAGCACCTCCTCGAGCGCTTCGGGCTCCTCGAGCCGCCATGTGTCGACGTTCTTGAGGATGGGCTCCTCGGCGAGGTAGTAGCGGATGAGATCGGGGACGTACGTGTAGACGAGCTTGTCGTCGGCGACGCCGTTGCCCACCGCGTTCGCGATCGTGACGTTGCCCAGGCGCGCGGCGAGCATGAGGCCCGGCGCCCCGAGCATCGAGTCGGCGCGGAACTGCAGCGGATCGAGGAAGTCGTCGTCGACCCGGCGGTAGATGACATCCACGCGCTTCGGACCGCGCGTCGTGCGCATGAAGACCTTGCCGCCGACGCACAGCAGGTCGCGCCCCTCGACGAGCTCCACACCCATCAGTCGCGCCAGCAGCGTGTGCTCGTAGTACGCGGAGTTGTAGACGCCCGGCGTCAGCACGACGACGTTCGGGTCCTCGATGCCCGCGGGTGCCGACGCACGCAGCGCCGCCAGCAGCCGGTTGGGGTACTCGCCGACCGGACGCACGCGCATCGACACGAACAGCTCGGGAAGCGTCTGGGCCATGACACGCCGGTTCGAGATGACGTAGCTCACGCCCGACGGCACGCGCACGTTGTCTTCGAGCACGCGCAGCTCGCCGTGCTCGTCGCGGATGAGGTCGATGCCGGCGACCTGGATGCGCACGCCGTTCGCGCTGCGGATGCCGGCCGCCTGACGGTAGAAGTACTGCGACGACGCGATGAGCCGTGCGGGGAGTACGCCGTCGCGCACGCAGTGCTGGTGGCCGTACGCGTCGTCGAGGAACGCCTCGAGCGCGCGGACGCGCTGCTGCACCCCGGCCTCGACACGGGACCACTCGTCGAACGTGATGATGCGCGGCACCGCGTCGAGCGGGAACGGCCGCTCCTCGCCCGCGAAGTCGAACGTCACGCCCTGCGCGAGGTACGAACTGGCGAGGGAATCGGTGCGCCCGCGCAGCTCTTCCTGCGTCATCTGGGCGAGCGTCTGGTAGAGCTCGCGGTACGCGTCGCGGGTCGGCGCGGGCGCGCCGGAATGGGCCGGCTCGCCGAACATCTCGTCGAACGGAGGCAGCCCGGCCGCCGTCTTGCGCGGCGCGAGAGTCGAGCCGTATCCGTCGAAGAGATCACCCACGCATAGAGCCTAATCCGAGCGTGTTGCGCGGTTGTTTCCCTTGACGGATGCCCGCGCACGCCTCCGCGCATCAGCCGACCAGGATCACGATGAGTGCGAAGGCGCCGGGCCGCCGACGACGACCACGTCGAACTCGTCCATTCCTGTGTTCCTTCCTTGTCGGGACGCTCCGAGGTTCGGCCACGCGGCTTCCCCGAACCTTCCCCGTGAGGCCGGTCCGCCCGGGGTGATCCAGGCTTAGGCTCTGTCTCGTGACGAGGGCTCCGCGTGGGCGGTGGCTGGCCGCTGCGGCGGCGGGTGCGGCATCCGCCGTGCTCGCGGCGGGTGTGGGCGAGCTCGCAGCGGCGCTCATCGCACCCGAGTCGAGCCCGTTCGCCGTGATCGGCGGCGCGCTCATCGACCTCGCCCCGCCGTGGGCGAAGGACGCGGCGATCAGCCTCTTCGGCACGGGCGACAAGGTCGCACTGCTCACCGGCATCGCGATCGTGCTGCTCATCGTCGCCGCCGCGGCGGGCGTGCTCGAGGCGCGCTTCCCGCCGTGGGGCCTCGTGGTCATCGGCGCCTGCGGCGTCGCGGGTGCTGTCGTGTCGATGACCCGCGCGGGCGCGGGTCCGATCTCGTGGGTGCCGTCGGCGGCGGCCGGCATCGTCGGCGTCGTCGCGCTCCGGCTGCTCGTAGGTCTGCTGGGCCGGGGCGCGGCGACGGCGACGGTGGCGGCGACCGTACCGGTCGCGGCGGCGGGCGCGGCAGGAGACGAGACGGATGCTCCGCCCGCACCCGCGCCCGCAGCATCCGCCACCGACTCCCGCGTCGAGCGCCGCAGGTTCTTCGCGTGGACCGGCGGCGTCGCGGCGGCGGGAGTGCTCGCGCTCGTCGCGGCGAACCTCGCCCGCACGGGAACGCGGGTCGTCACGACCGTGCGCGACGCGCTGCGGCTGCCCGCGCCCACCGGGGTGCCGGCCGAGATCCCGCCTGGCGCGGACCTCCGGATCCCGGGCCTCGCACCCGTCATCACGCCGAACGACCGGTTCTACCGCATCGACACGGCGCTCATCGTGCCGCAGGTGGATCCGGCCGACTGGAGCCTCCGCATCCGCGGAATGGTCGACCGAGAGCTGACGCTCACGTGGGGCGACCTTCTCGAGCTCCCGATGCACGAGAGCGCGACGACGCTCGCGTGCGTGTCGAACGAGGTCGGCGGCGAGCTCATCGGCAACGCCGTGTGGCTCGGATACCCGATCCGCGAGCTGCTGTCGCGCGCGGGCCCGCATGCCGACGCCGACATGGTGCTGTCGCGGTCGATCGACGGGTTCACGGCGTCCACGCCGCTCGAGGCGCTCACCGACGACCGCGACGCGATCCTCGCCATCGGCATGAACGGTGAGCCGCTGCCGGTCGAGCACGGATTCCCCGTGCGCATGGTGGTGCCGGGGCTGTACGGGTACGTGTCGGCGACGAAGTGGGTCGTCGAGCTCACCGTGACGCGCTTCGACCTCGAGCGGGCGTACTGGACCGATCGCGGGTGGTCGGAGCGCGGCCCCATCAAGCTGCAGTCCCGGATCGACGTGCCGCCTCGGGGCCAGGGTCTCAAGGCCGGCGACACCGTCATCGCGGGCGTCGCGTGGCAGCAGCACGTCGGCGTCGCGGGGGTCGAGGTGCAGATCGACGAGGGCCCGTGGGAGCAGGCGACCCTCGCGCCCGCGATCTCGGACGACACGTGGGTGCAGTGGAGTCTCCCCTGGACGGCCGACATCGGCGGGCACGTCATCCGCTGCCGAGCGATCAGCACGACGGGCGAAGTGCAGACGTCGGAGCACGCGCCGCCCGCGCCCGACGGCGCGACGGGATGGCACGAGCGGTTCGTCGAGGTCTTCGAGTAGCGCCCCCCCCCGGGCCACACCTCCTCGGGTTTGGGGCGGATTACCGACCTTGGGGCGGATTTCCCGCGCCCCAAGGTCGGTATCACGCCCCAAACGACACGAACGCTTTGTACGGAATGCGTCCACACGTACGTATTGCGGTTGACCTCTCCCCCTCCGCGAGGAATCCTGGAAGACGGCGCGCGACCCCCCGCGCGCCCCCCGGACGGCGACGGAGGCGAACATGGGTCAGACGATCACGGTGGCGGAGGCGGTCGGACGCACGATCGCGAAGCTCGGAGCGGCGCACATCTTCGGGGTCATCGGCAGCGGCAACTTCCACGTGACGAACGCGATGATCGACGCGGGCGTGCCCTTCACCGCGACGCGGCACGAGATGGGTGCCGCCACGATGGCCGACGCCTACACACGCACGTCGGGCCGCTTCGCCGTCGTGTCGCTGCACCAGGGGTGCGGCCTGACCAACGCGCTCACCGGCATCGCCGAGGCTGCGAAGTGCCACACCCCGATGCTCGTCGTGTCGGGCGACACCGCCGCGGGCGACATCACCTCGAACTTCCACATCGACCAGGACGCCGCCGTCGCGGCGGTCGGAGCGACGCCCGCACGCATCCACAGTGCGGCCACTGCCGTGGCGGATGCGGCATCCGCCGTGCGCACCGCACTGCTCGAGCGCGAGACGGTCGTGCTCTCGCTTCCCGTCGATGTCCAGGAGGAGCTCGTCGTGTTCGACGACGACGCGGTCCCGGCGGTGCCCGACGTGCTCCGGCCCGGCGCCTCGCCGGAGTCGCTCGCACGGCTCGTCGATCTGCTCGCGAACGCACAGCGCCCGGTCGTCGTCGGAGGACGCGGCGCGTGGGGCGCGAAGCGCGAGCTGCGGCGGCTGGCCGCGGCATCCGGCGCCCTCCTCGTCACGTCCGCCGCCGGACGCGGGCTCTTCGTCGACGACGAGTGGGCGCTCGACATCATGGGCGGCTTCGCGACCGAGGGCGCCGCCGACCTCATCTCGTCGGCAGACGTCATCGCGGTGTTCGGCGCGGCGCTCAACAAGTGGACGACGCGCGACGGCACGCTGCTGCGGTCGGCGACCGTCGTGCAGGTCGACGACCGGCCGTCCGCGATCGGGTTGCACCGACACGTCGACGTCGCGGTCCTCGGCGACTCCGCGGCGGTCGCGGATGCCGCGGCCGACGCGATCGAGGCGAAGGCGCCGGGCAAGATCGGCTGCCGCACGCCCGAGATCGCCGAGCGCGTGCGGTCCTCGAGGTACTGGAAGGATCAGCCCTTCGACTCCCGCTCCGACGGCGAGCGCATCGACGCGCAGGAGCTCACCAACGCCCTCGACGCGATCCTCCCGATCGAGCGGATCGTCGTGCCCGACGGTGGAAACGTCAACTGCTACCCGGGCGCGCATCTGCGCGTGCCGGACGAGCGCGGATACTGCATCCCGCTGTCGTTCCAGGCGATCGGCATGGGCCTGGCGGCCGGGATCGGTGCCGGCGTCGCGCAGCCCGACCGCATCCCGGTCGTCGGCACGGGCGACGGCGCGTTCATGATGTCGCTCGTCGAGCTCGACACCGCCGTGCGCCTGAGCCTCGGCATGGTCGTCATCGTCTACAACGACGATGCGTACGGCGCCGAGGTGAACCTCTTCGACCCGTACACCGACAAGCTCGACCTCGTGCGGTTCCCCGAGACCGACATCGCCGCCATTGCGGCCGGATACGGATGCCACGGCCTGACCGTGCGCGCGCTCGACGACCTCGACGGGGTGCCGGCCTGGCTCGACGGCCCGCGCGATCGTCCGCTCGTCATCGACGCGAAGATCGTGAAGGGCCGCTCGTGGCTCATGGCCCGCCGCCACGCCCAGCCCGCCGCGGAGGGCGAGCCCGTGCGCATCCGGCATTGAGGGCGTCGCGAGGCGGCGCGAGTCCTCACGTCAGAACCGGATCGTCTCGAGACGCACGAGGCGCGGAGGACCCGCCATCACGTCCTTGAGCTCGGGAACAGCGCCCTCGCCGGCGCGGAAGTCGCGGTACGCCTGCTCGGCCTCCCACGACGACCACTCCTCGTACAGCGTCCAGCTCGCCGGGTCGTCGCGGTCCACGAGCCAGTCGAGCCGCTCGCAGCCGTCGTACTCCCTCGACGTCCGGAGCATGTCGGCGAAGACGGCCCTGGCCTCCTCGAGCTTCTCCGGGACGATGTGGAACTCCACGATCGCGACGTGTGCCATGCGTTCAGCCTCTCTCTTCGGGGTGGGTGCGGGCGTCCTCACTCGCCACGACGACGTCGCCGCGCCTCTCGCCCCACAGGCCGAGGGCTCCGGCGACGACGCTCAGCGCGAAGCACGCGAGCATGACGACGGCCATGGGGGCGGCGGTGTGCGGACCGAGCACACCGCCCAGCGGCGAGACGAGGGAGCCGACGAGAAACTGCGTGCAGCCCATGAGGGCCGCACCGGATCCGGCGGCGAAGGCCGCCCGCGCGAGCGTGAGGGTCGTGGCGTTGGCCAGGATCGCGGAGCCCGCGGCGCACGCGGGCACGATCGTCGCGAGGAAGGTCGTGACCGTGAACGGCCCGACGATGGCGAACCAGACCATCGCGGCGGTCGACGCGATCGCGACGGCCTGACACACGACGAGCATGCGTCGCGGGCCGAAGCGCGCGGACAGCGGCGCGTTGAGGCTGCTGCCGACGAGCACCGCGCCCGCGTAGCACATGTAGAGGAACGAGAAGCCCCACTCGTCCGTGTCGAGGACGTCCTGGGCGATGAACGACGACGCGCTCACGTGGGTCGACAGCGCTCCGAACGCGATGGCCATCGAGAGCGCGTTGCCGGTGTAGCCGGGGTCGCGCAGCAGGCGGCCGTAGTTGCCGAGGAGCCGCCCGATCCGCACGGGCGTGCGGTCGCCGGGAGCGAGCGTCTCGGGCACGGCGAACACCGCCATGACGAGGTACGCGGCGCTGATGACGATGAGCCCGACGAACGTCGTGCGCCATCCGCCGAGCTGCATGAGCGCGCTGCCGAGCAGCGGTCCGACGAGCGGTCCCACCGCGAGCATCCCCATGAGCACGCTGTACGACGCGGCCGCCTGCCGCCCGCGGGCGGTGTCCGAGACGACGGCCCGCGCGACCACGACCGCGGCCGAGGACCCGAGCCCCTGCAGCACCCGCCCCGCGATGAGCAGCTCGATCGTGGGCGCGACGGCGACGAGCACGCTCGCACCGGTGAGCACGCTCAGCCCGAGCATGAGGACCGGGCGGCGACCGAGGCTGTCGGCGAGCGCCCCGACGATGAGCTGGCCTGCCGCGACGCCGAGGAGGAACCCCGTGAGGGCGAACTGCGCGCCCGCGATCGTCGTGCCGAGATCGGCCGCCATCTGGCTGAGACCGGGCAGGTAGATGTTCGACGTGATCGGGTTGACGGTCATGAGCAGGCCGAGCACGCTGAGCAGCCCCGTCGTCAGGACGGGGGTGGTGGCATCCGTTGCGGTGGTGCGACGCGCTCGTCGGCCCATCCCTCAAAGGTACGCATTGCGACCAATCAACCGCAATGCGTACACTAGGACGTATTACGGATGACACACCCCCGGTGACTCCGCGATGACGCACGAGAGAAGGACGACGATGCCCGACCTGCGCAGCAACCTCCCCCCGACTTCCGCACTCGGGATCGCGCGGCGCGCGCAATGGCGGTCGCTGGGGATCCCGGCATCCGATCTGTCCAAGCCCAAGGTCGCGATCGTCAACACGTCGTCCGAGCTCGCCGCGTGCTACGCGCACCTCGACGAGATCGCCGACGCGCTGAAGGACGAGCTGCGTCAGCTCGGCGTGCTGCCGTTCGAGATCCGCACGACCGCGCCGAGCGACTTCGTCACGAGCGCCGGCCGCGCGGGGCGCTACATCCTCCCGAGCCGCGACCTCATCGTCGACGACATCGAGGCGGCGGTAGAGGGCGCGAAGCTCGACGCGATGATCTGCCTCAGCTCGTGCGACAAGACCACGCCCGGGCACCTCATGGCGGCGGGGCGGCTCAACATCCCGACCGTCATCGTGCCGTGCGGCTACCAGCACTCGGGCCTCGCCGAGGGACGAGAGGCCGACGTCGAGGAGGTCTTCCTGCTCGCGGCGATGGCCGCGGTGACGGGTGAGCCGACCGACGATCTCGAGGAGCTCGCCGACGACGCGATCCTGGGCCCGGGCGTGTGCGCCGGACTCGCGACCGCCAACTCGATGCACATCGTCGCCGAGGCGCTCGGCATGGCGGTGCCCGGCGCCGCCCCCGTCCGCGCGAACAGCGAGCGCATGTGGGACTCGGCGCGCCGCTCGGCCGCAGCCCTCGTCGACCTCATCGAGCGCGACGTGCGTCCGCGCGACATCATCACCGACGGGTCGGTGCGCAACGCCGTCCGAGCGATGCTCGCGGTCGGCGGCTCGATCAACACCATCAAGCACCTGCAGGCGATCGCGGTCGAGACCGGGCTCGACATCGACGTGTGGGAGGAGTTCCGCGTCCTCGGCCGCGACACGCCCCTGCTCGCGTCAGTGCGCCCGAACGGCCCGTGGCTCACCGAGCAGTTCGAGGACGCCGGCGGCGGCGCGACGGTGCTGCGCGAGCTCCTGCCGCTGCTCGACGGCGATCAGGTCACGGTCGCGGGCGGGACGGTGGCCGAACGGGCGGATGCCGCGCGCCCCGCCGACAGCGAGATCATCCGTCCCCTCTCGAACCCGTTCGGCACCGACCCGGCGATCGCCGTCGTGCGCGGCACGCTCGCCCCGGGCGGCGCGGTCGCCAAGCGCCCCGTCCCCGATCCCGGACCGCGCCGGTTCACGGGACCCGCGCGCGTCTTCGCGAACCGCGAGGAGGCGATCGAGGGCATCTCGAACGGGCGCCTGCGCGAGGGCGACGTCGCGGTCATCCGCGGCATCGGCGTCTCTGGCGCACCGGGCATGGGCCTCACGAGCGCGTTCATCTTCGCGCTCCACGCACGCGGACTCGCGCAGTCCGTCGCGCTCGTGACCGACGGCCAGTTCTCCGGACTCGTGAACCAGGGCATGACGGTGGGCGAGGTCTCGCCGGAAGCGGCCGCCCCGGGAGCTCCGCTCGGCCTCGTGCAGGACGACGACATCATCGACATCGACCTCGAGACCGGCCGCCTCGACCTGCACGTCGACCCGGCCGAGCTCGCCGCACGCCCGCCCTACCTCGCACCCGCCGACCGCGACACGGGCGGCGGGATGCTCGACCAGTACGAGCAGCTCGTCCAGCCGCTGGGCTGCGGTGCGGTGCTGTGCCCCCGCACGGCCGGACCCTGCCAGAAGACCGCGGTGGGAGCATCCGCCGTCTCGACAACCTCGGAGAACGCATGACCACCTCGACCATCCACCTGCCCGCCGCCGAGGTCCCCGTCATCGGCGAGTACGACGTCGTGATCGTCGGGGGCGGTCCCGCGGGCCTGCTCGCCGCGACCGCGGCGTCGCGCGCCGGGCGGTCGACGCTGCTGATCGAGCGATACGGATTCCTCGGCGGAGCCGGCACGATGGGCGGCCTCAGCACGTTCTGCGGGCTGCACGCGAACGTCCACGGCGAGCACCGCCTGGTCGTGCACGGCTACGCCGACGAGCTGTACGACCGGCTGACGACGCTGGACGGCCTGAACAAGCCGCACCTGTCGGTCGAGGACCGCATCCAGGCCGTCGCGTTCGACATCTCCGCCTACAAGATCGCCGCCGACGAGCTCGTCGTCTCAGGCGGCGGCGAGATCCTGTTCCATGCGACCGCGGTCGACGTCGTCCTGAAGGACGAGTCCACGATCGACGCCGTCGTCATCGAGTCCAAGTCGGGGCGCGCGGCCATCCGCGGGCGCTTCTTCATCGACGGATCGGGCGACGCGGACATCGCCGCGTGGGCGGGCGTGCCGTACGAGCGCGCCGAGCACCTGCTCTACCCGTCGCTCATGTTCCGCATCAACGGCGTCGACTACGAGAAGGCCGGCCCGGCGTGGAAGACCATCCGCCGCATGATGGAGGAGGCGGAGGAAGCGGGCACCCACCACTTCCCGCGCAAGAAGCCCATCGTTCGCCCGCAGATCAACCCCCTCGAGTGGCGCTCGAACCTCACGCAGCTCAGCAACGAGGACGGCTCGGCGATCGACGGAACCGACGTTCACCAGCTCACGCGCGGCGAGCTGCAGGGCCGTCAGCAGGTGAAGGACACGTTCGCGTTCATCCGCGACAACACCCCGGGCTTCGAGGACTCGTACGTCGTCGACATCGCGCCGCAGATCGGCATCCGCGAGACGCGCCGCATCGTGGGCGAGTACCAGCTCACCGAGGACGACGTGCTCGACTGCGTCGACTTCGAGGACACGATCGGCGTCAACGGCTGGATGGTCGAGGCGCACGTCGCGGGCGATGTGGAGTTCCGCTTCCCGCGCGCGGAGGACTCGCGCGGGTTCAACCAGCTCCCCTACCGCATGCTCGTGCCGCAGAAGGTCGGCAACCTGCTCGTGGCGGGGCGCTGCGCCTCGATGACGCAGCTCGGCCAGTCGTCGGGCCGCGTGACGGGTCCGTGCTTCGTGATGGGCCACGCGGCGGGCACCGCCGCCGACCTGGCCCTCGCGGCGGGCGTCACGGCGCGCGATGTCGACGTGCCCGAGCTGCAGCGGCGCCTCGTGGCCGAGGGCGCGTACCTCGGCACGGACATCCCGGCGGATGTCCTCGCGGCGCGCTGAGCGCGGTCAGCGCACCGCGCGGAAGAGCTGCGGGTTCGCGTTGCGATAGGCGCGGCCGATCTCGCCGGCCGCTTCCGCGAGCACAGGCGCGACGACCTCGGTGAGGCTCTGCTCGTCCTCGCGCACCGTCGTGGACGACGCCGAGAGGCCGCCGACGGCGCGGCCGTCGATGAGGATGGGGACGGCCACGGCGACCTGCCCCGGATGCAGCTCCTCCAGCGACACGTCGAAGCCCTGCTCCTTCACCGTCTCGAGCCGAGCGCGCAGCTCCGCGACGTCGGTCACGGTGTGCGGCGTGAAGGACTCGAGCTCGATGCCGGCGAGCAGTGCGTCCAGCTCGTAGGGCGGAAGGTGCGCGAGCAGCACCTTGCCCACCGCCGTCGCGTGTGCGGGCAGCCGGTTGCCGATGCGGACGGAGTCCGGGAGCGGACGACGGTCCTCGACGCGCGCGACGTGGATGACGTCGAGTCCGTCGAGCACGCCGATGCTGCACGTCTCGCCCGTGCGCTCGACGACATCGGCCATGTACCCGTATGAGATCTCGGGCAGCGACGAGGCCGCAAAGTAGCCCGAGCCGAGCTCGAGGATGCGGGGCGTGAGGCTCCACAGCCCGCCGGCGGACTCCGCGTAGCCGAGGTGCGCGAACGTCAGGAGGATGCGCCGCACGACGGGGCGCGCGAGGCCGACGCGCTCGGCGATGTCGGCGATGGTCAGCGAGCCCTCGCGGTGGTTGAAGGCGCGCAGCACCTCCACCCCGCGTTCGATGCTCTGAATGCGGTCTCGCGATCTCTCGTCCGCCATGCCCACCCGTCTCCTCGCTGTACGCTCTGCGTCCGGCGGCACCATCCTATGGTCGGCCACGTCAGATCGCGGCGCGGCAGGGGCTTAGGCGACCGTCCGCACCGCCTCGGTGTCGCCGGTGTACGTCTTCGCCTTCTGGATCTGCTCGTACACGTGGTGACGCAGCTCGACGAACCGCGCGTCCGAGCGGGTCTCGAGCTGATCGCGGTGCTCCGGGAGATCGACTGTGAGATCTTCGAGGATCACGGTGGGCGACGACGAGAGGACGATGACCCGCTCGCCGAGGTACACGGACTCGTCGATGTCGTGCGTGACGAAGAGGATCGTCAGGCCGAGCGTGGCCCACACCGAGCGCACGAGGTCCTCGAGGTCGGCGCGAGTCTGCGCGTCGACGGCCGCGAAGGGCTCGTCCATCAGCAGCACCTCGGGCTGGTAGGCGATCGCACGTGCGATCGCCACGCGCTGCTGCATGCCGCCCGAGAGCTGCCACGGGTACGACGTGGGAACGTGCGCGAGGCCGACCGCCTCGAGCGCCTCCGCGACGCGCCGCTTGCGCTCCTCCCTGGGCACGCGCGCGACCTTGAGCGGCATCTCGACGTTGTCCGCCACACGCAGCCACGGGTACAGCGACCGCCCGTACTCCTGGAACACGAGCGCCATGTTGCGCGGCGGTCCGTCGACGACCTTCCCGTCGAGGACCACCTCGCCGCTCGTGGGCGCGAGCAGGCCCGAGATGCACTTGAGCAGCGTCGTCTTGCCCGAGCCGGACGGCCCGACCAGGCACGCGAACTCGCCCTTGCGCAGGTCGAAGGTCAGGTTCCGCACGGCCTCCACGCCGCCGGTCGGGGTCGAGTAGATCTTCTGAACCCCGCGAACCGACAGCAGGACCTCATTCGTCGTTGCCTCAGCGCTCACTGGTCTCCACCTCTCGTTGTCCGAAGTACCAGGCCAGCACGCGGCGTTCGATCACGCGGAAGATCCACGCGAGCACGATGCCGATGAGGCCGATGATGACGATGCCCGCCCACATCGGGCCGATCTGGAAGATCTGCTTGAAGAGCATGATCTGGTAGCCGAGCCCGTCGATCGCCGCGTACATCTCCGACACGACCATGAGGATGATCGCGATCGGGAGGGCGAGACGGATGCCGGTCATGATCCGCGGCAGGGACGCCGGCAGGACGAAGCGGCGGAGCTTTTCCCGCCCGGTGACACCGTAGGTCCGCGTCGTGTCGGCGAGCACCTGGTCGACCCCGCGCACGCCGTCGATCGTGTTGAGGAGGATCGGCCAGAGGCATCCGAGGAAGATCAGGAAGATCTTGGAGCGGTCGTCGATCCCGATGACCAGCAGCAGCACCGGCAGCAGCACGGGCGGCGGCACCGCGCGGATGAACTCGAAGAGCGGACCGGTGAGCTTGCGCGCCACGCGGCTCGAGCCCACGAGCACGCCGAGCACGACGCCCACGACGATCGCGCTGATGAGCCCGACACCGAGACGATAGAGCGAGGGCAGCACCTGTTGCACGATCAGTGGACCGAACCACGATCCGAAGAAGTCGCTGACGATCTGGCCGGGCCTGGGGACGAAGGGGTTCGTCTCGTTGAGCGTCGCGACCCACCACACCGCGACGATGAGGATGGGGAGGGCGAGCGCGTACACGAGGCGCATGCCGATGCTTCGCGTCGTCATGAGATGACCTCCGCTCGCACGGACGGGTGCCACCCCAGCACCGCCTCCTCGAGACGACGCAGGGCGAGGTTGATCACGAGGCCCAGCACGCCCGCGAGGAGCGCGAGGGCGTACACGACCGGCGCATTGCCCGCGGACTGGTACTGCGCGATCATCTGCCCGATGCCGGGGGCCTGGACGACGATCTCGATCGTGACGGCGACGACGAGCGCGATCGTGCCTGAGAGCCGCACGCCCGTCATGAGGTAGGGAAGGACGGTGGGCCACACGACGTAGCGGGCCCGCGCGAGGTATCCGAGGCCGTAGCTGCGGGCCGTCGAGTCCGCGACCGGGTCGACGTCCGCTACGCCGTAGATGACGTGGATGAGGATCACCCAGAAGCACGCCCACACGACGATGGCGATCGTGGCGGCCGGACGGACGCCGAAGATGACGACGGCGATCGGGATGAGGCCGACCGACGGGATGGGCCGGAGGAACTCGATCGTGGAGTGCGTGAAGTCGCGCACCCAGCGGTTCGATCCGATGATGACGCCGCACACGACACCGGCGACGAGCGCGATCACCAGGCCCACGCTCCAGCCGAACATCGTGTTGCCCAGCGCCGCCCAGAACTGCGCGCGGTACTGCTCGCCTCCGACCACCTCGAAGACCGTCGCGAACACCTCCGTGAACGGCGGCAGGTACGTGGGGTTGACGAGAGCCAGGCGCGACGCGAGCTCCCACACGAGGATGAACCCGACGATCCCCAGGGCGCCGAGAATCGGAGTCGAGAGCCGCGTCTGGCTGAACGGCGTGCGGGTCTGCGGGCGGGTCGTGGCATCCGCGGGCGCCGTGATCGTCGCCATGCTGATCCTCCGCTTGCTGAGATGTGGGAAAGGGTGTTGCGGGCCCGCACCCGAGGCACGGGCCCGCATGGGCGGAGTCGATCCCCGCCGAGTGGGTGCTTACGGCTCCCAGATGAGCGTGTCGAAGTCGACAGGCTCCTTGAGGTAGCCGAGCTCGAGCGACCAGTCCGCGATCGGCTGCAGGTTCTCGACGGTGAGCGGCAGCTTGCCGTACGAGCCGAGACGGATGCGGGCCGCCAGCGCCGGGTCGATCTTGGTGAACTCGGCGATGTTCTCGCGAAGCTCCTCGTCGTTCTCGAGCGCGTAGGCGTTGGCCGCGTTGATCGTGTCGACGACCTGCGCGAAGTACTCCGGGCGCTTCTCGACCTCGGAGCGCAGGGCGTACCAGACGCCCGCGACGACCGCGTGGTCGGACAGGTACTCGAACGGGTTCGCGAGGGTGCGGAAGCCGTTCTCCTCCCGGCCCAGCGTGCCGAACGGCTCGCCGGCGACGAATGAGTCGATCGCTCCACTCACGAGCGCGGCAGGCTGGTCGGGCACGCCCATCTGCACGTACTGGACCTTCTTCGGGTCACCGCCGTCGGCCTTGACCGCGATGTCGGCGAGCAGCTGCGTGTAGCCGCCGGGCGCGTTGACGGCGACCTTCCTGCCCTCGAGGTCCTTCGCGGACTTCAGGTCGCTGTCGGCGACCACGAGCAGGTCGTTGATGCCGTTCTCCGGGTCGTCGGGCGTCGCGCTCGCGGCCGCGATGATCACGAGGTCCACGCCGTTCTCGACGGCCTGGAACACGCCCGTCGAGCCGCCGTAGCCGATCTGCACCTGGCCCGACTGCATGGCCTGGATGATCTCGGTGGACGATCCCGCGGGCTGCAGCGTCAGGTCGAGGCCGTTCTCCTCGAACAGGCCGTTCTGCTGCGCCATGTAGACGGGACCGATGTCGGTCACGGGGATGACGCCTGCGACGAGCGGCTGGATCTCCTGCGTGTCACCGCCGGCGTCGCCGCCCGCGGTGTCGGTTCCACCACCGCCGCAGGCGGTGAGACCCAGGGTGAGGACTGCGCCGATTCCGATGAGGAACGACGCTCGGGTGCGCAAAGCCTTCATTGACTGCCTCCATTGCCAGTTCGAGCTCTAAAGCGAGTCGGGACGAAACGAGATGCTGTCACACAATGCGTACAAGTGCAACGCTGTGCGTCCAGTGGTACGCAAAGCGTCCGGTCCCAGTCTCATTCAGTGAGCCTGAAACAGAAATCCGGACAGGAGAACGCCGCCCCACCCGGCGGCAGAGCGGCGTTCTTGCGCGGTCAGACGAGGGTCAGGCGGACGCTGTGCGCAGGCCGTAGACCGACTCGTGCCAGGGGATGAAGAACCGCTTGAGCTCGTTGACGATGAGGTACAGCACGAGCCCCAGGATCGACAGCCAGATGATGAGGGCGAACGTCATGGCGGCGTCGAGCGCGTTCATGGCCGAGACGACCATGTTGCCGAGGCCGTTGTTGCCGCCCAGGTACTCGCCGACGATCGCGCCGATCGTCGCCAGCACGATGCCCACCTCCATGCCCGCGAACAGGTAGGGCTGGAGGCTGCGCATGTCGAGCTGGACGAACCGCTGCCACGTCGACGCGTTGAGGCTCTGCATCACCTCACGGTGCCCCTGCTCGACCGAGCGGACGCCGAGCAGCACGTTCAGCATGATCGGGAAGAACGCGAGGAGCGCCGACAGCACGATCTTCGACGTGAGCCCGAACCCGAACCAGATTACGAACAGCGGCACGAAGGCGACCTTCGGAGCCACCTGCGCGATGACGATGAGTGGCCGCAGGCTCACCTCGAGCCACGGCAGCTTGCCGAGGACGACGCCGACCACGAGACCGACGACGACCGCGATCATGAAGCCGATCAGGATCTCGCTCACCGTGACGCCGGTCGCGGCCCAGATGCGCGGGTCGTTGAGCAGCGAGACGAACGCCGCCCACACGTCGCCCGGCGGCGGGAAGATGAACGGGTTGACGTTGAGGGCCGTGACGATGACCTGCCACGCGACGATGATCAGGACGACCAGCGACGGCGTGACGATCCACGGCAGGAGCTTCATCATTCGTGCGCGGGACATGGTCACTCCTCCTCGTCGATGTCGTGGCGGAGCTTGCGCACGATGTCGTTGAACTCAGGGGTCGTCTGCAGGTCGACGGTCCGGGGCTTTGCGAAGTCGGCCGGCAGGATCTGACGGATGCGGCCGGGCCGCGGTGTCATGTGCACGACGCGGTCCGCGAGGAACACCGCCTCGGGGATGTCGTGCGTGACGAACACGACCGTCGAGGTCGTCTCGAGCACGATGCGCTGCAACTCGAGGTTCATGCGCTCTCGCGTCAGGGCGTCGAGCGCGCCGAAGGGCTCGTCCATGAGCAGCAGCTCGGGCTCGGTCGACAGCGCGCGGGCGATCGCCGCACGCTGGCGCATGCCGCCGGACAGCTCGCGCGGATACGACTTCTCGAACCCGCCGAGACCCACGAGCTCTGCGAGCTCGGTCGCGCGACGGCGGCGCTCCCTCTTGCCGACGCCCCGCAGCTTCATCGGGAGCGCGATGTTGTCGAGCACCGAGAACCACGGGAACAGGTTGCTCTCCTGGAAGACGAAGCCCAGCTTCGTGATCGCGTTCGAGTCCACCTGGCCGTTGCTGCGCCACAGCGGGCGTCCGTCGACCTCGATCGAACCGGCCGTCGGGGCGAGCAGCCCTCCGATCATGCGGAGGAGCGTGGTCTTGCCGCATCCGGATCGTCCGATCAGAGCGACGAACTCGCCGCGCAGGATCGTCAGGTCGATGCCCGAGACGGCGTGCGTGACGCCGGACCGGGTATGGAAGTCGCGGCCGATTCCCTCGATCCGCAAGCGCGGGATCTCGGTGCTCGCCGTCACGGGCGTCACCTCCTGCACCAGTGCCTCATTGCTCATACTTCACTGCCTTGCCTCGTTGGAAGAGAGGCGGCCCCTCGGCGTGGGCGTCGGGGCCGCCTCGGCTGTCAGGCGCCCGTCAGGGCAGATAGTCGTTCGTGATCCACTCGAGCGGATCCTTGCCGCCCTCGACCAGTCCGGACTTCTCGTAGATCTCGTAGGCCTCGACCCAGCCGTCCAGGTCGTTCTCGAGCAAGCCGAGCTCGCCGTCGGGGTCGACCCAGGTCTGGGTCGTGTAGACCTCGAGGGCCTGCGTCGCGATCGAGTCGTCCTCGAGCGCTGGGAACTCGAAGTCGCCGCTGTCGCGCAGCGTCTTCAGCACGTTCGCGAAGTCGTTCTCGCTGTCGTCGATGACGGCCTGCGTCGCCTCCTTGATGGCCGCGAGGAAGCGCTCGATCTGGTCGAGCTTCTCGGGGTCCTCGAGGTTGGACTGCGTCGTGATCCACGTCTGGATGTCGGGCGCGTCGGCGAGGCCGGCATCCGTGATCACCGCGTCGTCGTTCTGCGCGCCGAGCGCGATCGAGGTGTCGAGGCTCACGATGTAGCCGGCGAGCTGACCCTGCTTCACGAGCTCGTACGTGGCACCCGTGACCGGCACCGCCTGGCGCGTGACCTCATCGCGCGCCACATCGCCCGCGTCGAGCGCGAGGTTGAGCATCTTCTCGCTCGTGCCGCCGATCGAGCCCATGCCGATCGTCTCGCCCACCATGTCGTCGACGTTCTCGACGGGCTTGTCCTCGGTCGAGACGACGCGCAGGTTCGACTTGTGCGCCATCGTTCCGATCGAGACGATCGGCTGCCCCTGCTCCATGCCGGGGAAGACGTCGACCGTGCTCGCGCGCGTGATCGGGGTCGCGCCGCCGAGCAGCGTCTGGATCGCGGCCGCGGTGCCCTGCACGGGCTGCAGCTGCACGTCGAGTCCGTGCTTCTCGAAGTAGCCGCCGGCGTACGCGTACATCTCGGGGGTGAAGGTGAACGACTCGAGCGGCAGGAAGGTGACGACCACCATCTTCTGCAGCTCCTCACCGCCCCCCTCGCCGCCGCCGGTCGCAGCCGGCGCGGCGGAGTTGCCGGCGCACGCGGTGAGCGCGAGGGCGCCGGCCGCGATCAGCGACGCTGCGGCGCGGAGGAATCCACGTGCCTTGCGTGGCCGATCGACCCGGGGAGAGATCGATGAACTCATGTCTGACTCCTGTGTCTGAATCATGTGACCGCGGCTTCGCGGTGGTGTTCCAGAGTGTTCGAGAAGAGGATCCCTATCAACGTAGGGTTCCATTCTCCGAAAACTCTTTATCGTGAGAGAACCGTCACGATGCCGCGGTCGCCGTCGACCCGGACGAGGTCACCTGTGCGGATCGTCGCGACCGGGTCCGGAGACGCGCCCACGACTGTGGGAATGCGCGTGACGATCGCGCCGAGCGCCGCCTTCGTCGTCATGACGTTGAAGACGAAGGCCGCGGGCGCCGTGCCGAGCAGCCTCGTGCTCTGGAAGAACCCCGACCAGCCCGACGACCCCTTGGCTCCGGGGAAGACGAGCACCTTGCCCGTGAAGCACACGCCGAACAGCTCGTGCCGCGGCTCGATCACGGTGCCCGTCGCGACGTCGATGCCGCCGAAGCCCGAGATCGTCTCGGTCGTGACGAGCGCCTCGGCCTCGACGACGCCAGGCACGATGCCTCTGCCGTGGAATTCGAGCATCGTCCCGGTCATGCCGCCAGCTCTCCGCGCCACTTCCCCGTGAGCGCCGCCGAGACGCACTCGTCGAGCGTCCCGAACCACGCCTCGATGCCGAGGATCGCCGGAAGGTAGTGGGCCTGCTTCGCGGAATCCGTCGCAAAGACGCGCACCCCATCGGGGGCCGCCTTCGACATCGCGGGGCACGAGTCGGTGAGCAGCTTCCCACCGGCGCGCTCGATCGCCGCCGTGTAGCCGTTGCGGTCGGCCATGATGCGCAGTGCGCGCGGAGTCATGACCCACAGCTCCGTCCCGTCGCGGAGTCGCCTGCCGTCGAGCAGCCGCGCGATCTCGGCGATCTGGTCGAGCGACGCATGCGGGCAGCCGAGCAGGATGAAGTCCACGTCGTCCGAGTCGCCCTGCGAGTTGAGGGTCTCGTAGACGGCTCGGCGCTCCGCGGGTCCGTAGGCGACGGCATCCGGCACGTCACGCCCGCCGAAGGCGGCCTCGAGGGTCGGCGCCTCGGGCGTGATGCCGGGGATGTGGTAGATCTCGACGCCGCCCGACGTCGCGGTCGCCGCGCCGAAGTGCTTGAGGTTCGCGAGGTCGGGCTGCGCGAGGGACCCGATCACGGCGGGGCGCTCCTCTTCGACCTGCTCGCCCACGAAGTAGCCGAACATGCCCCAGTCCTGGAACGACTCGACAGGCACGTCGGCACGCACGAGACGGTTCGCGTGCCGGTTCTCGGGCACGTGATTGCCCCAGTAGGGGATCTTGCCGGTGAGGCCCGCGGCGCCCGTCGAGGCGGCGCCCTCACAGTTGGTGCGCGCCCCGAGCACCGAGTTGCAGTAGACGACCGCCGACGACTCCATCCACGCGCAGTGCTCGTTGCGGACGGGCAGGTTGCCGACCTGGTACGGCGTGCACGTGGCCAGGATGTTCACGCCGCGCTCGCTGAAGTACGACTCGGCGCTGCCCTGCAGCTCGATGTTCGCCACGGAGTACTTCGACAGGCCGGCGGCGTCGTCCGAGTAGCCGTGCTGCAGCTGGCACGTGGGCACGCGCATCCGCGGCACCTCGATGTCGTCGTCGCAGTCGAGGTTGATGACGGCGAACGCCTTGGCCCACCCGCCCTCTTCGACCAGCTTCGCCTTCGCGGGCGAGGGCTGGGTCATGGTTCCGGCGACGTTGCGCGTGTCGCACAGGCGCTCGGCCCCGAGGGCTTCGCCGTAGCGGATGAGCAGGTCCATCGCGGCGGCGACGGCCTCGCCCTCCGCGCCGTCGCGCATCCGCTTCTCCTCGTCGGTGAGGTGCATGATTCCTCCGGTGTGTCCCGCGTGATCCGTGTGGTCCGGCGAAAGCGAAGCGGGGCGACCGGTTCTCCGGTCGCCCCGCCTGCCCGATCAGTGGTCGGTCGCGGGAAGGACCACGTGATCGAGCGTGTAGGGCGTCGGCTCGAGGGCGGACGCCATGATCGCCTCCATGACGGGCAGCGGAACGAGGCAGTCCGCGCACGCGGCATCGGTGGCGTCGATCGTGACGACGATGCGGTCGTCGGCGGCGGGTTCCCACCGCAGGACGTAGCCGTCGGCGCCCATCATGTCGCGGAACTCCTTGAGGGCCGCGTCGACGTCGATGGCGGCGGTCGTGTCGGTCATGACCGTGCTCCGATCTTGCTGATCGAGTAGGGGTGCAGCCGCGGCGGGTTGAGCGTGAAGATCTCGACGACCGACGAGACGCCGGCGTTGTTCGCTCCCGCCACGATGACCTGGATCGACGTCGGCGCGCTCAGCAGAGGCACGACGTCGGGGCTGTCGGTGCCGGACGTGGTGTCGGGCATCGAATCGGGGTGGTCGGCCGACAGGCGCCAGCGGGACTTGCGCGAGATCGCGTCCTTGCCCACCGCCGCGAGGTCGGCTCGGCTGCGGACGACGCGCGAGAACACGGCCTGGCGGACGTCCTCCTTGCTCCACCCGGCGTCGGCGAAGACAGCGGCATGCTCGGGCACGAGCACGAGCAGGGCGCTCGTGTACTCGTGGATGAGGGCGCCTGTGCGACGGATGCTGTCGGCGAAGTCCTCGGCGAGCTGCTCGGGCTCCATCGTGTGACGGGCCTCGATGTGCATCACCGAGCGGATGACATAGGCCGTGACGGTGCTGTCGGATGCCTCGAACCCGTTGTCGACGTGGAACGGCGCCCACGGGCTCTGCTCCTCGTTCTCGCCGATGCACGCGGAGTACTTCGCGGGCGTGCCCTGTGTGGCCTGGTCGAGCTTGTGCGGGTGGAGGCCGAACACGTTGATGCAGGCGAGGCGGATGGCACGGCCGATCGTGGCGTTGGCGCGGAAGCCCGAGCCGTAGATGTTGCCCTGGCTGTTCAGCCCGATCTCCTCGCGGATCGGCCCGTTCACGACGAGGAAGGGCGCGGTTCCGGTCGTGGACTGCCAGATGCCGCGCGCGGGGTGCGGCTCCTGGGCGATGGCCTCCCACGCCGCGATCACGACGGGCGAGTACCCGGGGCGGCATCCGGCCAGTGCCGCGTTGATGAGCGCGAGGCGCACCGTCAGGCTGCGGTTGAGGTGCGCGATGTGGAAGAGCACCTCGTCAGGGTCGCGGTCGGTCGCCGCGAGGAAGTCCGCCAGATACGACTCGGTCACCGGCACGACGGGCAGGCCGTCGGTCCACTCCTGAGCGGCGTAGTACTCCAGGGCCTCGTGGATGCGCTCCACGTCGACCTGCGGCGCGCTCTCGATGGTCATGCTCATGTCACTCCTCCACACCGAGGATGCGAACGACCTCGGGAATCGCCGCGAGCGCACGCTCGCGGATCTCGTCGGCACTCAGGCTCGCCACGGGGTGCTTCACGGCGAAGAAGTCGAAGCCCGGGAACCCCTGCACCTTGGCCATCGCGCGACCGGACGGGAAGAACGAGTCCGACGTGATGCTCACTGTCGGAACGCCCGCACGCTCGAGCAGGATGCCGTCGGCGACGGTCGCGGCGCTGCACGAGCCGCAGTCGCCCACGGCCGTGACCACGACATCGACCTCCTCGGCGATCTGCGCGATGAGATCGTCCGCGGCCGGCGTGCCGAAGTAGTCCTTCGTGTACAGACGGGTCTCGCCGGCGCCGTAGCTGCGCTGCAGCTCCTCGCCGATCTCGCGGAGGAGGTTCGTCGCGTTCGGCTTGGTGTTGTCGAGTAACCCGATCGTGAGGCCTCGCAGGCTCGTCGGACGCGGCGAGAGAGTCGAGTCGGCGGCGCGCTCGTCCATTCCCGTCGGGTCGAGCAGGAGTTCTTGAACCATTCGAATACCCTTCATCGCGGTTCCCGTCGTAGCGCGATCAATCTGCCACGCGGCCGGCGGACGGGCGCATCCGGATTTCACCATGCGAAAAAATCCGTTCCCGCCGCGCCCACCTCGCGAGAAGATCCCGGAGGCTGGTGGGACGACCCCGGCCGCAGTCCGCGTAGGCAGCCCGCGAAGGAGCGAATGCATGACGGTTCCGCACTACAGCGACCTCTGGCGAGGGATCGCGCTGGCCGCACCCGACCGGCCCGCGATCGTCACGCGCGATGACCGGCTGACGTGGGCGGAGTTCGCCCAGGAGTCCGGCGCGTTCGCGCGTCACCTCACCGAGGTGACCGGGCTGCGCCCGCAGGAAGCGGTCGCCCTGCTGCTGTACAACCGTCCCGAGCACCTCACCGTGATGTGGGGCTGCCTCGCCGTGGGCGTCGCGCCCGTCGCGATCAACTACCGGTACCGCGCGTCCGAGGTGCGGGCGCTGCTGATCGACTCGGATGCCCGCGTGCTCGTCGTGCCGACGTCGCTCGGCGCGATCGCGGCCGAGGCCGCGGAAGGACTCGACATCGAGCTCGTCACAGTCGACGACGGCGGCGATGAACTGCCGGGCGCGACGCGCTACGCCGACATCGTCGCGGCGGGCGGAGAGCTCCCCGCGAGTGCGCCCCCCGGCGCCGACCTGCGCCTGTACACGGGCGGCACCACGGGCGCGCCCAAGGCGGTCGTGTGGGACCTCGACACGCTGCTCGCCGCGCGGCGCCAGTCGACGTGGGGCCTCATCGGCGTCACGCCGCCCGAGAGCCTCGAGGACGCGGTGGCGATCGCCGTCGATCCGTCGACTCCGCGCGTGACGACGCTGCCTCTCAGCCCGCTTCTGCACGGCACGGCGCAGTCCACGACGATGGGCACGCTCGCCCTCGGTGGAACGATCGCCCTCCTCCCCCGGCCGAGCCTCGACGTCGACGCCGCGTATCGACTCGCGATGGACGTGAAGGCGACGCGCCTGATCGTCGCCGGCGACGCCGTCGCCCTGCCCCTGGTCGAGGTCGCCGAACGCGAAGCGGGGCTCCCGCACGTCGACTCGATCCTCAGCTCGGGCATGCGCTTCAGCGACGACGTGAAGCGCCGGCTGCACGCGCTCGGCGACCTGCAGATCGTCGACCTCCTCGCGGCGAGCGAGGGCGGACCGTTCGCGTTCGGCATCACGCGTCACGCCGACGACCTCCCGGCGCGGTTCGTGCTGACACCGGATGCCGTGCTGCTGAACGATGACCTCGAGGAGATCACGATCGAGCCCGGCGCCCTCGGCCTGCTCGCGTATCGCGGAATCCTCCCGCGCGGCTACTACCGCGACCCCGAGAAGACCGCTCAGACGTTCCGCGAGATCCGCGGTCACCGCTACGTCATCCCGGGAGACTGGGCCCGCGCGCGCGGCGACGGCACGATCGAGCTGCTCGGCCGGCTCGCCGCCGTCGTGAACACGGGCGGCGAGAAGGTCTTCCCCGCCGAGGTCGAGGAGGTGTTGCTGGCGCATCCGGATGTCGACGACGCCGTGGTGTTCGGCCTTCCCGACCGGCGCTTCGGCGAGGTGGTGTCGGCGATGATCGCGCCCGCGGGCGGGGCCGAGGTCGACGTGCCGGCGCTGCTCGCGTTCGTCGACGAGCGCCTCGCGGGCTACAAGAAGCCCCGCCACGTGTTCGTGCGGCCGAGTCTCGAGCGCTCCCCCACCGGCAAGGTGGTGCTCGAGAAGGTGAAGGCGGATGCCACGGCCGAGCTCGAGCGCCGGGCGGCGCACGGCGCCGCGGCCGTCGGCTCCGCCAGGTGAGGCCATCTCGCGAGGGCCCCTCGCCTGACGTCGGGCGCGTCAGCCGGCGACGTCTACGTAACCCGCTTCGCGCAGCGCGCGCGAGATGCCGTTCGCGGTGATGCGCACGAGGTGCACCATGTTCTTGCCGTCGATGTCGGCCTCGGTGAGGGCGAGCGAGACGGCGGCGACGACGTTCCCCTCGGGCCCCCACACCGGAGCGGCGACGCCGATGTGGATGAGATCGACCTGCCGGTCGCTCACCGCGAAACCCTGCCGGCGGATGTCGTCGAGCGCCTTCTCGAGCTCGTCGCGGCGCGTGTAGGTGTTCGTCGTGAAGGCCTCGAGCGGCCCGCTCAGCACCTCCTCGCGGATGTCGGCCGGCGCGTGGGCGAGCAGCACCTGCCCGATCGCGGTCGCGTGCAGCGGATACCGGCCGCCCACGAGCGGGCGGCGCACACGCCGGCGCGGGCTCTGGAACCGGTCGATCGACACGAGCTCCGTGCCCTCTCGAATGGCGAGGTGCGACGCGTAGCCGGTCGTCTCGTAGAGGTCTTGCATGAACGGACGCGCGAGGCGTTGCAACCCGACCGACCGCGGTGCGAGCGAGGCGACCTCCCACAGCCGCAGGCCGATCCGGTAGCGGCTCTCGCCGTCGCGCTCGAGTGCACCCCACTCGGCGAGGCGCTGCACGATCCGATAGCACGTCGCGATCGGGAGGCCCGTGCGGCGGCTGATGTCGGAGAGCGACTGCCGCACGCGCCCGCCCTGGAACGTGCCGAGGATCAGGAACGCGCGGTCGATGACCGATTTGGGCAGTTCGGATGCCGAATCCGCAGTCTCTTCGACCGCGGGAGCCTCTTCGTCGATTCGCTCGGCCACCCCTCGATTATCGCCCAGCGGAAAGGGGTCGCGCCGCATTCGAGCTCGGCCGGATTGCGCTCCGACCACGGCATCGCCGTCACGCGTCCCATTGTGCAGTCAAGAGCCTGGTGCGCGCCCGAGCCCCGAGGCATGCTCGGAGCATGAGCACACCGGACTGGGTCACGCATCCCGAGCTCATCGCGTGGGTGCAGAAGATGGCTGAACTCTGCACTCCCGCGGACATCCACTGGTGCGACGGATCGGATGAGGAGTACGACCGCCTCTGCGAGGAACTGGTCGCGGCCGGAACGTTCATCCGGCTCAATCCTGAGAAGCGCCCGCGCAGCTTCCTGGCGCGCAGCGACGACAGCGACGTCGCCCGCGTGGAGGAGCGCACCTTCATCTGCGCGCGAAGCGAGGAGGATGCGGGCCCGACCAACAACTGGATGGAGCCGAAGAGGATGAAGGGGATCCTCCGGGACCGCTTCGCCGGCTCGATGGCCGGCCGCACGATGTACGTGATCCCCTTCAGCATGGGCCCGCTCGGTTCGCCCATCTCCCAGCTCGGCGTGCAGCTCACGGACTCGCCGTACGTCGTGGTGAGCATGAAGATCATGACCCGGATGGGACGTGCTCCCGCCGAGGCGCTCGGAACGGACGGCGAGTTCGTGCCGTGCATGCACACCGTCGGCGCTCCGCTGAGCGACGGCGAAGCGGATGTGCCGTGGCCGTGCAACCCGACCGAGAAGTACATCGCGCACTTCCCCGAGACCCGCGAGATCTGGTCCTACGGATCGGGCTACGGCGGCAACGCCCTGCTCGGCAAGAAGTGCCTCGCCCTGCGCATCGCCTCGACGATGGCCCGCGACGACGGCTGGCTCGCCGAGCACATGCTCATCCTGGGCGTGACGGACCCCGGGGGCGAGAAGACGTACGTGGCCGCCGCCTTCCCGAGCGCGTGCGGCAAGACGAACTTCGCGATGCTCGTGCCCCCGAAGGCGATCGCCGAGAAGGGGTGGAAGGTCACGACGGTCGGCGACGACATCGCCTGGATCAAACCCCGCGAAGACGGCACGCTCGTGGCGATCAACCCCGAGGCGGGGTACTTCGGCGTCGCTCCGGGCACGTCGTATGCGACGAACCCGAACGCGATGGAGTCGATGCGCTCGGACACGATCTTCACGAACGTCGCGCTCACGGACGACGGCGACGTGTGGTGGGAAGGCATGGACGGCCCGCCGCCCGCGCACGCGATCGACTGGGAGGGGAACGACTGGACTCCCGAGTCGCAGACGAAGGCGGCGCATCCGAACTCTCGCTTCACCTCGCCCGTGACGCTCAACCCGGCGCTGGACGAAGCGTGGGACGACCCGCAGGGCGTGCCGCTGCGTGCCTTCATCTTCGGCGGCCGCCGAGCGGGCACCATCCCGCTCGTGGTGCAGAGCTTCAACTGGGCGTTCGGCGTGTACATGGCCGCCACGATGGGGTCGGAGACGACCGCGGCCGCGTTCGGGAAGCAGGGCGTGGTGCGCCGCGACCCCTTCGCGATGCTGCCGTTCGCCGGGTACCACATGGGCGACTACATCAACCACTGGCTCGCCCTGGGGCGCAAGGTCCGCAACGCGCCGCGCATCTTCGAGGTCAACTGGTTCCGCCGCGACGAAGACGGGAGCTTCCTGTGGCCGGGGTTCGGAGAGAACATGCGGATCCTGCAATGGGTCGTCGCCCGGTCTCGCGGCAAGGCGATGGCGATCGAGAGTCCCCTCGGGTGGATGCCCCGCTACGAGGACATCGACTGGGACGGTCTGGACTTCTCGGAGGAGGACTTCTTCGCCTGCATGGCGATCAACCGGCGCGACTGGACCGCCGAGCTCCTCGACGTCGAAGAGCTCTTCATGAAGCTCTACACGCGCCTGCCCAAGGAGATGGAGATGATCCGGTCCCTCACGACGAGCGCGCTCTGGCGCTCTCCGAAGCAGTGGGAGATGAACTTCGACCCCACGTGAGCGGCGTCAGCCGTGAAGCGGGTCGAGGTCTCGGCGATAGAGGATCCACTGATACGCCAACTGAACGGTGAGCACGAGGCAGAAGCCGATCAGCAGCGCCGGCAATGCGAGCCGCAGCAGGACGAAGGGCGTCTCGAGCCGGCGACGTGCTGCCAGCCGGCGTCCCAGAAGAGGTTGCCGTGGTCGGCGAAGTCGAAAGCGACGACCGCGCCGCAGGTGTACCTCATCACGCAACACGGATACGAGACGCTCACGCAGGATGCGCAGCGCATGGCTCACATGGTGGCGATCTTCGAGCAGACCGGGAAGGAGCCGAATACCCGCACCCGCGACCTCACTCATCCAGCGGAACGCTCCGATCGGCGATGTGCGCCGACGTCCCACCCTCGTCCAGCACCATCGCGAGCGCGCGACGCGTCGCCGCGAGAAGGTCATCGCCGACGATCGCGCGCACGCGCGCTTCGAACTCCGTCCGGGCACGTCGCGCAGCGTCGATGACCTCGCGGCCGGCATCCGTCAGCCCCACGATCCGCGAACGCCGGTCGTCGGGTGCCACTCGGCGCGACACGAGCCCCAGCCGTTCGAGTTCCGCCACGTGCTTCGACGCACCCTGCTGCGTGATGCGCAGATCGGCCGCGAGCGCGGTGATCGTCTGGTCCCCGGTGAGCAGGCGCTGGAAGACGTACCCGTGCGCCCGCGTCACCTCGTAGCCGCGGGCGCGCACCGCCTCGATGACGGCCCCCTCGGCGAGCGACCCCGCGAGCGAGAGCAGGGTGGCCGTGTCGAGGTCGCCGGCGGAGGTCGGGGCATCCGTCTTCATGGTCGTAGACTACACAACTATGGTTGTGTAATACTTACGACGTGACGACAGAGCGGATGCTGCAACCGGCGACCGACGTCGAACAGGTCGTGCGCCGCTACTACCGGATCGTGTCCGACCTCTCCTCCACCGAGGAGGACCTGCGCTCCGTGCTCGCGCCCGACGTCGTGCTCGTCGAGCATCCGAACGCGCTCGTGCCGACCGGGGTGTCCCGCGATCTGGCGCAGACGGTCGAGGGATTCGCCCGCGGCAAAGCGCTGCTGCGCGAGCAGGAGTTCACGGTGCACGAGGTCATCGCCGACGGCGAGCGGGCCGCCGCGCGTGCGACGTGGCGGGGGGTGATCGGCGCATCCGTCGGCCCGTTCCGCGAAGGCCAGGAGCTCATCGCCCACGTCGCGGCGATGCTCACCGTGCGCGACGGCGCGATCGTGCGGCACGAGACGTTCGACTGCTACGAGCCGTTCACCCCTGCCGCGGCGTGATGGGCGACGGCCTCACCAGCCCGACCATCCCGCACGACGCTGGTCGGTGGGCTCGTTGAACTGATCGTTCGGACGGTCGCCGGGCTCGTCGGGGCGGGTGCGCCGCGTGTCGTACGTCTCGCGCTCGGGGCGGAACCACCGGACGATCCGCTGCCAGATCGAAGCCCTCTCAGCCATCGCGACTCCCGTCGTGTGTTTCCCCGAAGCCTAGGGGCGCGCGCCTCCGCCGATAGCGCGGAAGCCGTGTCCCCGGTAGGTGCGACGATCCGCACAGGCGGATCGGCAGGAGGGGTCGGATGCGGGGCGAGGCGACCGTGCTGCATGCCGACCTCGACGCGTTCTACGCCTCGGTCGAGCAGCGCGACGCACCCGAGCTGCGAGGACGACCGGTGATCGTCGGCGGCGGGGTGGTGCTGGCGGCCAGTTACGAGGCGAAGGCGCGCGGAGTGCGCACCGCGATGGGCGGCAGGCAGGCTCGAGAGCTGTGTCCGGATGCCGTCGTCGTCCCGCCTCGGATGGAGGCGTACTCCGCCGCCAGCAAGGCCGTGTACGAGATCTTCCGCGACACCACGCCGCTCGTCGAGGGACTCTCGATCGACGAGGCCTTCCTCGAGGTCGGGGGCCTCCGGCGCATCGCGGGCACGCCGGAACAGATCGCGGTCGGACTGCGCCAGCGGGTGCGAGCCGAGGTCGGACTGGCGATCTCGGTCGGGGTCGCCCGCACGAAGTTCCTCGCGAAGGTCGCGAGCGCGGTCAGCAAGCCCGACGGCCTGCTCGTGGTCGAGCCCGAGCAGGAGCAGGCGTTCCTCCTCCCGCTTCCGGTCGAGCGGCTGTGGGGCGTCGGCGCCGTCACCGCCGAGAAGCTGCACCGCCTGGGCATCCACACCGTCGGGGAGCTGGCCGAGCTCGAAGCCGCGACCGCCGAGCGCCTCCTCGGCAAGGCGGCCGGCGCGCACCTTCACGCGCTCGCCCGGCTCCGCGACCCGCGTCCGGTCGACACCACGAGACGGCGGGGGTCGATCGGCTCTCAGCGCGCGCTCGGCACCCGACCACGCACGGCCGAAGAGCTGGACCTCTTCCTCACCCAGATCGTCGACCGCCTCGCGCGCCGGCTGCGCGACCGCCACCGGGTGTGCCGCACGGTCGTGCTGCGCCTTCGCTACGGCGACTTCGCGAAGGCGACGCGCTCGCGCACCCTCCGCTCCCCCACCGACCGGACGGCGGTGCTGCTCGCGGTCGCGCGAGGCCTGCTCGCCGCGGCGCTGCCGGTGATCGCCGAGCGCGGGATCACCCTCATCGGCGTCTCACTGTCGCAACTGAGCCACATCGAGGGCGTTCAGCCGGAGCTTCCGATCGACTGGGACGACGGAATGCGCCTCGACAACGTGCTCGACGCCGTGCGCGACAGGTTCGGCGCGACGTCGGTCGCCCGTGCCGCGCAGCTCGGTCGCGATCCCGGCTGGTCGACGCCGGTGCTCCCCGAACACGAGTGAGCGGCGCGTGCTTACGATGAGGCATGCGCCCCAGCGACGACGCCCCCGACGGCGCACCGAGCGCCGCCGGTGCACCGGACCGCCCTCCCGCCCCACCCGCCTCGCCCGATGACGCGCGCGTGCGCGAGGCGCTCACGACCGAGTACAGCGTGCTCATGGCCGCTGTCACCGCCGCGTGGACGGCATCGCTCACGCGAACGAGTCTCTACCTGGGCGTCGTGTCCGCCGCAGGCGTGGCTTTCGGATTCACCTCGCAGGGAGGAATGGATTCCGGCACCTTCACCGCCGTCGCGGTGATCGTCCTCGCATTGACCCTGTTCCTGGGGATCGCGACGTTCATCCGGGTGGTCGAGGTGCAGCGCGAGCTGCACGTGTACCTCATGGGGATGAACCGGATCCGGCGCTTCTTCGCCGACACCAGCCCCGGCGTCCGGCCGTACCTCGTGCTCCCCGTCCACGACGATGAGGCCGCGCTCTACCGGAGCATCGGCACCGGCATGCGTCGCACGCGGCCCCGGCTGCCGCTCATCCACTTGACGGTGCAGACGCAGGGAATCGTGGGCATCGTGACCGCGGTCGTCGCCGGCGGATGCGTGGGGCTCGCGGCATCCGCGGCGGGCGGCGCGGTCGCATGGCCGCTCGCACTTCTCTCGTTCGCGATCACGCTGGCGCTGCTCTACATCTACTGGCACCGATCGCTCAGCGAGGTGCGACGTTCGTACCCGCCGATGTTCCCGTCATCGCCGGCGGATCCCTCCACCGGCTGATCCCGAGGCGTCAGCCCTCGAGCACGTACTTGAGCTGCTCGATCGCCCAGTCCAGCTCGGTCGCGCGCACGACGAGAGGCGGCGCGATGCGGATCGTCTGGCCGTGCGTGTCCTTCACGAGCACGCCGCGCGTCAGCATCCGCTCCGCCACCTCGCGGCCCGTGCCGACCGAGGGGTCGATGTCGATGCCGGCCCACAGGCCCGCGACGCGGACCTCGGTCACGCCGTGCCCCACGAGCTCGTCGAGGCGGGCCTCGAGGTGCTCGCCGAGCGCCGCGGCGCGGCGCTGGAACTCGCCCGTCGACAGCATCTCGACGACACGCTCGCCGACCGCGACCGCGAGCGGGTTGCCGCCGAACGTCGAGCCGTGCTCACCCGGACGGATGACGCCGAGAACATCCGCGTTCGCGACGACCGCCGACAGCGGCAGGATTCCGCCGCCGAGCGCCTTGCCGAGCAGGTAGACGTCGGGCACGACATCCTCGCGGTCGCACGCGAACGTCTCGCCGACGCGGCCCAGGCCGGACTGGATCTCGTCCGCGATGAACAGCACGTTGTGGCGCGTGCAGATCTCGCGCACCTCTCGCAGGTAGCCCTCGGGCGGGATCACGACGCCGGCCTCGCCCTGGATCGGCTCGATGAGCACCGCCGCCGTCTCGGGCGTGATCGCGGCCTCGATCGCCGCCGCGTCGCCGAACGCGACAGACACGAACCCGGGCGCGTACGGACCGAAGTCGTCGTGCGCCTGCGGGTCGTCGCTGAAGCCGACGATCGTCGTGGTGCGGCCGTGGAAGTTGCCGTTCGCGACAACGATGGTCGCGGCATCCGGTGTGATGCCCTTCACGCGGTAGCCCCACGCGCGCGCCACCTTGATGCCGGTCTCGACCGCCTCGGCGCCGGTGTTCATCGGGAGCACGAGGTCCTTGCCGCACAGCTTCGCGAGCGCGGCGGCGAAGGTTCCGAGCCGGTCGTTGTGGTACGCGCGGCTCGTCAGCGTGAGCCGGTCGAGCTGCTCGCGCGCCGCCGCGACGATGGCCGGATGCCGGTGCCCGAAGTTCAGGGCCGAGTACGCCGACAGCAGGTCGAGGTAGCGCTTGCCCTCGACGTCGGTCACCCACGCGCCCTCGCCCCGCGAGATGACCACGGGGAGGGGGTGGTAGTTGTGGGCGACGTGCTGCTCTTCGGCGCCGATGATGCGCATCGTGCCGGTGTGAAGAGAGGGAGTGTGGACCGCCATGACGGCTCCCGTCACCGTCGCAGCTCGAGCGTGCAGCACTTGATGCCGCCGCCGCCCAGGAGCAGTTCGGACAGGTCGACGAGCACGGGGTTGTAGCCGCGCTCGCGCAGCTGCGCCTCGAAGCCCTTGGCCCGCGGCGAGATGAACACGTTCAGGCCGTCGCTGGCCGAGTTGAGCCCGAACACCGCGCCGTCGGCGTCGTCGACGAGGATCGCCTCGGGGTAGCGCTCGGCGAGGATCGCCTGGCTGCGCTCGTCGAACGCGCTCGGCAGGTAGGCGATGTTCGCGCGCTCGACGCCGCCCGGACCCTGAACGGGGTCGAGCACCGAGATCGCGGTGTCGAGGTGGTAGAAGCGCGGGTCGACGAGATTGAGCGACACGACCTCTCTGTCGAAGACCTCGCCCACCTCGCGGTGGCTGTCGCCGGTCGAGCGGAAGCCGGTGCCGGCGAGGATCGTGTCGCCGACGAGCAGGAAGTCGCCCTCGCCCTCGTTGACCTCGCGGGGATCGACGACCTCGAACCCGTTCTCGCGGAACCACTCCATGAACGCCGGGGCCTCGGGCACGCGCTCCTGGAACCGGAACTTGGCGCCGTACGCGACGCCGTCGATGGCGAAGCCGCCGTTGGCCGTGTAGACCATGTCGGGCAGGCCCGGGATCGGGTCGATCAACTGAACCTCGTGACCGAGGGAGATGTACGTGTCGTACAGCGTCTGCCACTGCCGCAGAGCCACGGCCGTGTCGGTGGGGTTCGCCGGCACCATCCAGGGGTTGATCGTGTAGCTCACCGTGAAGTGCTCGGGCCGGCACATGAGATAGCGGCGGTGCTGCTGGATGCGCGGCTGGTCGGCGGTCACGGTGGTCACGGTACGCGGTGCGGCTGTGTTCTGGGACATTTCGCTCCTCATCGGAATGGGGATGGCGGACGCTGTCCAGAGGCCCGGCGGCCCTTCGTTCCATGGTGCATCCGCACGACGAAGGGGGCGATCCGGGCACGCCGGGGAATATTGTCGCACGACTTCCTTGGCGCGCGCTCCGCAGCGTGTCGCCGGCCCCCCTCGATCAGTCCTCGACGCGCACCACGACCTTCCCCACCGTGTGCCCCGCGTCGACGTGCGCGAGCGCGTCGCGCGCCTCGTCGAACGCGAACGTCCGCTCGATCACGGGCTCGAGCTCGCCGCGCGCGACCTTCTCGAGCAGCATCGAGGTGACGGATGCCGACGCCCGCGCCGCGAGCGGGCGAAGCCGCCGCTTCGAGCCGATCGAGCGGAAGACGGCGCGCAGCATCCGCCCTATCGGGCCGAACGGCCCCTTGCCCTCCCCCGCGACCATCACGACGCTGCCGCCCTCGCGGACGAGCCGCTGCAGCACGCCCAGGGGTGCAGTGCCGCCGATGTCGATCACCGCGTCGAACGTCCCCTCGGGGAGGGTCTCGGGACCCGTCGCCCGGTAGTCGAACGTGCGCGTCGCTCCGAGCCTCTCGACGAGCGCGCGGTTGCGCTCGCCGCACAGCGCCCACACCTCGGCGCCGGACCGGGCGGCGAGTTGGACCGCAAAGCTGCCGACACCGCCGGATGCGCCGATCACGAGCACCCGGCTCCCGGCACGCACTCCGGCGAGGCGCAGCGCGTGCCACGCGGTTCCGCCCGCGAGCGGCACCGCTGCGGCGGTCGCCGGGTCGACGTCGGCCGGGCGGGGCACGACCCGGCCGAAGCGCGTCACGGCGTACGTCGCCAGACCCCCGCCGCCTCCGGAGATCTCGCCGACGACCTCGTCGCCGACGTGCGACCCGTCGACGCCTTCGCCCACGGCGACGATCGTTCCGGCGACGTCCATACCCCGGACGGGATTGCGCGGTCGGCGCAGTCCGAACCCGAGGCGCAGCACGCCGGGCTCGCCGCGCAGGAGCTTGGCGTCGGCGGAGTTGAGGCTCGTGGCGCGCACGCGCACGAGCACTTCCCCCTTGCCGGGCCTCGGCCGGTCGATCGTGCGCTGCTCGAGGATCTCGGGGCCGCCATAGGCGGGCTGGATCCAGGCGCGGGTGGTTGCGGCATCCGTGGTCATGGTGACTCCTCGGGGTACTGGAAGACGTCGTCGAGGCCGACCTCGAAGACGCGTGAGATCTGGAAGGCGAGTTCTAGCGTGGGCGAGTACCTGCCCTGCTCGATCGCGATGAGGGTCTGGCGGGTGACGCCGATGCGCTTGGCCAGCTCCGCCTGCGTGAGGCCGGCCGCCTCGCGCAGCGGGCGGATGGAGTTCGTGACGCGCGTGGGCTTGACCATCACGCGAGCCCCCGGCGGTAGGCGACCACGCGGGCGATCGCGCCGACGATGTTCGAGATCGCGAAGCCGAAGAACATCGCGTTCGCGATCCAGAACCAGTCGGCCTCGAACGCGCACAGCACGATCACCGCGAGCCCGCCGAGCACGAGGAACGCCGTCCCGACGCGCTCGCCCATGCGGGCGATGTCGCGGTCGCGCTGGTCGGACTTCCCGACCTCGTCGGGATCGCGCATGCCGGCCAGCATCCCCCACAGGATGCTCACGACGATCGTCACGACGATGGCGCCGGCGATCGTCCACAGCATGATCGGCCACCAGTCGACGTCGGTCAGCGGTCCGCCGCCGGCCGCCTGCAGCACCACGACGACGTACACGATCATCGCGATGAGCGTCACGACGAGGCTCGACCACGTGTTGCGTTCTTCGTAGACCATCGCCGGCTCCTTGGATGTCAGGTTTTCTTTACATCGACGCTACGCCGCTCCAACTCCCTGTGTCAAGAATCTTTTACACGGACGCCACGTCCGTCCACACCCGGTCAGGCGACGCCCCCGGTTCGGTTTAGGATTCCTCGACCGTCACCGCCGACAGGTCGCACCGCATCACACCCGGAGTCCCCTCATGCGCAAGCGCTGGATCGCGCTCATCGTCGTCGCGTCCGTCCTCGTCGTCCTCCTCGCCGGGGTCTACTGGGCGGGGCGCCACCTCTTCCACATGCCGACCGCGAAGGGCGTCGACTCGGTCGTCGGCGAGCTCGACGGAACGCGCGTGCTCGGGGTGTTCGCGCACCCCGACGACGAGCAGACCGTCAACGGCCTGTTCTGGCGCGCGAAGCAGCACGACGGCGCCTACACCGCGATGATCACCGCGACGCGCGGCGAGGCCGGCCACCAGACGCCGGTCGTCGCGCGGCAGGACGACCTCGGCGACGTCCGCAGGGCCGAAGCGCTCAAGAACAGCTTCAACCTCGGCGTCGACGAGCACGAGATATGGGACTACCCCGACGGCGGCGTGCCCGACGTCGACGAGGACGAGCTCGTCGACCGCGTGGCATCGGTCATGAAGCGCGTGCGCCCCGACGTGGTCGTCGCGTTCTGGCCCGAGTCGGGTGCGACCGGGCACCCCGACCACATGCAGATGGGGCGCGTCACCGAGCTCGCGGTCGCGCAGCTCGCGGAGGAGGGCGGCTCGTACCGCGGTCCCGATCACATCGTGTACACGATCAGCCCGACCGCGGCCCTCTCGATCTTCGGCGGTGAGGTCGGCGCGTTCGTCGTCGACAACCAGCCGGACCCCGAGTACGCGATGTCGGCCGAGGTCGGCAAGAAGCACGAGGGCTGGGCGATCCACGCGTCGCAGTCGAACTTCCTGCAGGAGGCGTACTACCTCCCCGCGTGGCTCGTGTACCTCCTGTGGGACCAGGAGTTCTACCACGTGCGCGACCTGACGGCCGATCCGCTCGGCTGACTCATCGGATGCCGCGCGGGCTGCAGCACCCGATTTCGGGCCTCCAGAGGCGTGACCGACGCCGGTCACCGCGCCGGACGACCGGATTTACAACGTCGTAAGAATTCTCTTTACAACGTCGTAAATCGTCAATAGCCTGGCGCTCAACCGGGCTAGGTGGAGGCTCGGCCACTTTTCAAGGAGGAACAGTGATGAGAGTTTTCCAACGGCGGACCCTCCCAGAGGAACGGGCGGACGCGGGCACCCCGCCGGCTCCCCAGATCCGCCGGGCACGCCCGCTCGCGGCCCTCGGACTCGCGTGCGTCATGGTCCTCGGCACGGTGCCGCTCGCGGCACAGGCCGACGAGCACCTGACGCCCGGACCGACCGTCTACGCGGACCCGAACTCGCCGACCGGCTACACGGGTCACTTCGTGTACTACAACCCGGATGCCACGAGCGTCCGCTTCGTCGCCGACATCCTGCTGCGCAACTGGGACGACCTCAGCGACACGACGGTCTATCAGCCGTCCGAGTACTTCCCCGGCCTCATGCGAGGCGGCGGTGCGCTGGACGTGGAGATGACCGACGCGGGCGACGGCTACTGGGTGATCGATGTTCCGCTTGCCGCCGGTGCGAACCAGTACTGGTTCTACGTGAACAACAACACGAGCCTGTGGGTGACCGACCCGGCGAACTCGCCGATCTACGCACCGGACGGTCTGACGGGCACGGCTCGCCGCGCCTTCAACAAGGTCTTCGTGCCGTACGACGCCGAGAAGCAGAACTTCGGCCCGCTCGCCGCTCGCCAGATCGAGCTGCCGCGTGAGGATTCGGACAAGGGCACGTGGAGCTACGTCGAGCTCCCGGGCGTGCCGCCGCTGAACGGCATCCCGCGCACGGTCGGCGTGTACCTCCCGCCGGACTACGACCCGAACCGCGCAGAGCCGTACAAGACGATCTACATGCAGCACGGCGGCGGTCAGGACCAGTCCGACTGGATGAACATGGGCAACGTCCCTGTCATCATGGACAACCTGCTCGACGACGGCACCACCGAGCCCGCGGTCGTCATCACGACGAACACGAACTACCTCGGAGGCGCCGGAAACCAGGCCGTCCTGGGCGACGCGTATCCCAACCTGCGCAATGTCGTGATCCCGTTCGTCGAGGCGAACTACAACGTCTCGACGAAGGCGATCGACCGGGCGTTCGCGGGCCTGTCGGCGGGTTCCTTCGTGACCCAGAACCTGATCCGGGACGATGCCGACCAGTTCGCGTACTACGGCCCCTGGAGCGGTGGCGCGAGCGTTCCCACCACCACACCGGACCTGCTCTACCCGTACATCCACTACGGCGCGGGCGCGTGGGACTTCGGTCTGCCCAACCCGAACACGGTTGCCAACCTCGACAACTTCGGGTTCATCGAGAACACGACGGTTGCCGGTGCGCACGACTTCAACGCCTGGAACCAGCTGTTCTCGATCTGGGCACGCGATTACCTCTGGCACCCCGAGGCGTTCATTCAGGACGAGATCGGGCAGCTGAAGGACAACGTCGCGGCGACGAGCCTGAACAAGGGCAACAAGAACGCCCTCACGGTCAAGCTCGACCAGGCGCTGACGCTCATCGGCAAGGGCAAGAGCGTCGAGGCGCTCGAGGTGCTCGACGGCTACACCACGCAGGTGGCCGACTTCGTGGCGAACGGCAAGGTGACCGAGGAGGAGGCGGCGGGACTCACAGCCCTCGCCGACCAGATCACGGCCAACCTGAGCCACTGGCTGGACTGATCATCCGCTGAGAAGGGTTGCCGGCGAGGACCTCCTCGTCGGCAACCCTTTCCTATGGAATGACGGATGCGGACGGGGCTGTCGAGTCGCGGACGATGAGCGTCGTGGCGAGCTCCACCCGCGTGACCTCCGTTGTCGGGGCGTCGGCGAGCCCGAGCAGAAGACGCGTCGCCTGCTCCGCCATCTCGCGCACGGGCTGGTGGATCGTCGTGAGCCGCGGATTCGCGAGCTCCGCGATCGCGAGGTCGTCGAAGCCCACGACCGACAGGTCATCCGGCACCGCGATGCCCAGCGCGTTCGCCGCGTGCAGCACCCCGAGCGCCTGGATGTCGCTGCCCGCGAAGATCGCCGTCGGAGTCTCGCTCCCGCTCAGCAGTCGCATCGCGTGCAGCTCGCCGCTCTCGAGTCGGAACTCCCCGAATCGGACCCACTCGGGCCGGACGGGCAGGTGTGCCGAGGTCATCGCGGCGCGGAATCCGTCGATCCGGGCCACGGCCGACATGACGTCGCGCGGGCCGCTGAGAGCGGCGATGCGCCGGTGGCCGAGGTCGATGAGGTGGCGGGTGGCCGCGAGCCCGCCCGACCAGTTCGCGGAGCCTATCGCAGGAATGCCCGGGTCAGGATCGCCTGCGGGATCGATCACGACGAACGGGATGCCCCGCGCGCTCAGCTTCTGCTGGCCCTCGCGCGACAGTCCCGCGAAGAGGAGGATGACGCCGGTGGGCGCTCGGCGCACGACGGAGTCGAACCACTCCGGCCCGGGGCCTTGGCGGTCGCCGCTGACCGAGAGCGAGATCGCGAGTCCCACCTCGGCCGCGGCCTCGCGCACGCCCTCGATGATCGCGAGGGCCCACTCGCCGTCGAGCTCGTCGAGCACGACCTCGATGTACTCCCGGCGCTTCTTGCTCTTGCGCCGCCGGTACCCGCTCTCGCGCAGCTGCTCCTCGACGAGTGCGCGCGTCGCCGACGACACATCCGCGGCGCCGTTGAGCACCTTGGAGATGGTCGTCATGGAGACCCCCGTTCGAGCGGCGATCTCCTTGAGGGTCACTCGCTGGGTCTGCGGCATCGTTCGACCGGGGGTTCAGCGCGCGGCGCGCTCGAGGATCGCGGCCAGTCCCTCGCGGATGCGGCAGTTGCGGATGGCGAACGCGTCGGCGAGCCGCTCGGCCTCGTCGGGGCCCACGCCCTCGAACGCGCGCGCGAACTCGTCGACCATCGCCTCGGCGAGCATGACGTGACGGACGTGCCCGTGGATCCACCGGCGCGCACCCCACGGGTAGGGCTGGAAGTCGGGGAACTCGGTCTCGAAGAGCCGCTCGATCGGGTCGAGGACGTCGCGGATGCCGGCATCCGTCGACCCCCATGAGTCGACGCCCAGCCGCGCCTTCTTCTCGAGCACCGGCGCGATGCGGCGCAGATACTCCGATTCCGGATCGACCGTGACCACGCCCTGGAGCCCGATGTCCTTGTACGTCCACAGCGCCCAGCTCGCATCGTGTCGGTCGTAGATCTCGAGTTGGTCCTGCAGAAGCTGATACCGCTGCTCGTCGCGGGCGGGGTCGCCCGTGTAGACCGGCCCGAACTCCCCGACCCAGATGGGCGTGCCCGTCTCGCGCATGTACGCGGTGCGCTGCAGGAAGGTCTCCTCGACACGGTCGCGATCCACGTACTCGCCGCGGGAGACGCCCGGGTACGGGCCGCCGTCCACGAAACCGGGAAGCGCATAGTCGTGCGCGGTGTAGACCGTGTTCGGCAGCGGGTCGCCCAGCTGGTCGAACTGCGTCGAGTACCGGTTGCCGTCGAGGAAGAGGATGTGGTCGGGGTCGACCGCCCGGATCGCCGCCTCGAGCCGCCGGTAGAAGGGGCCGATCGCGTCGCCGTGCGCATCGGCGGGCTCGTTCACCGGGTTGTACCCGGCCACCCACGGGTTGCCCCGATAGTGCTCTGCGATGTGCTCCCACAGGTTGACGACCCGATCCTGGAACTGCCGCTGCTCCCAGAAGTGCGCCCATTGCGTCGGGTTGTCGCTGTGCCAGTGCTGGTTCTGCGCGCCGGGCAGCGCGTGCAGGTCGAGGATCGTGTAGATGCCGTGCGCCGCGCACGCGTCGACGACACGATCGAGGAGCGCGAACCCCTCCTCCTCGATGACGAACGGCTCGGCGTCGGACTCGAAGTGCCGGTAGTTGAACGGGATGCGCAGCGAGTTCAGGCCGAGGGAGGCGAGGTATGCGGCATCCGCGTCGGTGAAGAACTCGCGCAGGAAGCGCGCGAAGAAGCGCTCGGATCCCTCCTCGCCCAAAACGCGCCGCAGGGCGCGGCGCTGCTGGGACTCCGATCCGGCGTATCCGGTGATGAAGTTCTCCATGTTCATCCACCCGCCGAGGCCGAAGCCCCGCAGGATCACCGGTGTGTCGCCCGCCACGATGCGGGTGCCGTCGACGCGGAGCACGCTCGACTGCGTCATCCGCTCCTCCTCTCCGTGATCAGCCCAGGGTCAGCACGGTCCACGAGACGGGAGGGAGGGTGACCGTCACGGTCCCGTCCCCGATGCGCGCGGACCCGTTCGGCCGCGGCACGACGCGGTCCTGGCGGGCGAGCGTGTTCGCCGCGTGGATGTCGTCGTCGAACAGCGACGTCGCCTGGGCGCTCTCGACCTCGCCGAGCGCGCGCGTGTCGATCTCGAGGGTCACCTCGTCGGTGAGGCTCCGGTTCACGGCGAAGATCGTCGTGCCGCCGTCGTCGTGCGTCGCGACCGCGTCGACGAGCGGCACCTCGCCGTATCGCGCGGTGTCGTAGGTCGGGCTGTCGAGCTTGAGCTCGAGCGCAGTGGCCCGCGCGAGCTTCGACGTCAGCGAGAACGGGTAGAACGTGGTCTGCCGCCATGCCTGCCCGCCCGGCTCGGTCATGATCGGAGCGATCACGTTGACGAGCTGCGCCAGGCTCGCGGCCGTGACGCGGTCCGCGTGGCGGATGAGCGAGATGAGGAGGCTCCCGAACACGACGGCGTCGAGGACGGAGTACGAGTCCTCGAGCAGGCGCGGCGCGACCGGCCACGTCTGGACGTCCGTGATCCGCTCGACCTCCTGGTAGCGCGACTGGTACCAGACGTTCCACTCGTCGAAGGAGATGTTCATCGTCTTGTCGCTGCGCAGGACGGCCTTGACCGAGTCCGCCGTCGCGATGACGGCATCGATGAAGCGGTCCATGTTGACGCCGGAGGCGAGGAAGCTCCCGAAGTCGTCGCCCTCCGGCTCGTAGTACGCGTGGCACGAGATGTAGTCGACGCAGTCGTACGTCTTCTCGAGGACGACGCGCTCCCACTCGCCGAAGGTCTCCATCTGGGCGCTCGAGCTGCCGCACACGACGAGCTCGAGGCCGGGATCGATCTGCCGCATCGCCGCGGCCGTGGTCGCCGCGAGCTGCGCGTACGCCTCGGGGGTGCTGTGCCCGAGCTGCCACGGCCCGTCCATCTCGTTGCCGAGGCACCACATGCGGATGTTGTGGGGCTCAGGTCGTCCGTTCGCGACGCGTCTGTCGGCCCAGTACGTGCCCGACTCGAGGTTCGCGTACTCGAGCACGTCGAGCGCCTCGAGCACACCGCGCGTGCCGAGGTTCACCGCGTACATGAGCTCGCTGCCCACACCCTCGAGCCAGGTCGCGAACTCGTCGAGCCCGATCTGGTTCGTCTCGGTCGAATGCCACGCCAGGTCGAGGCGGCGCGGGCGCTGGTCGCGCGGGCCGATGCCGTCCTCCCACCGGTACCCCGAGACGAAATTGCCGCCCGGGTAGCGGATGGTCGAGACGCCCAGCTCCTTGACGAGATCGACGACGTCACGGCGGAAGCCGTTCTCGTCGGCCGTCGGATGCCCCGGCTCGTAGATGCCGTCGTACACGCACCGGCCCAGGTGCTCGACGAAGGATCCGAAGAGCCTGCGATTGATGGGGCCGACCGTGAAATGCGGGTCGATGGTGAGGTGTGCGCGGATCATGCTTCTCTTCCGGAGCAGGAGCGGTGGCGGCGAAGGTCCGGGGGGCGGATCACTTGAGGCTTCCGATCGACAGGCCGCCGCGCCAGTACTTCTGAAGCGTCAGGAACGCGATGATCAGCGGGATCACCGAGACGAGCGAGCCGAGGATGATGATGCTCCACAGCGACTGCCCGCCCGCGGCGCCGTACGTCGACGCGGTCGACTGCCACACGCCGATGCCGACGGTCACCGGGAAGAGACGGTTGTCGGAGAGCATCACGAGCGGCAGGAAGAAGTTGTTCCACGAAGCGACGACCGACAGCAGGAGCACCGTCACGATCGCCGGCCTCATCATCGGCAGCGCCACCTGCAGGAAGGTGCGGAACTCCCCCGCCCCGTCGACCCGGGCCGCGTCGAGCAGCTCGTCCGGCACCGCGTCGCGCGCGTACACGTTCATGAGGTAGACGCCGAACGGGTTGAGCAGCGTCGGGACGATGACCGCCCAGATCGTGTTCGTCCAGCCGATCTGCGCGAAGAGGACGAACGTCGGGATCACCAGTGCCGTCGTCGGCACCATGACCGCGCCGAGCAGGATCGCGAACGAAGCACGCCGGCCGAAGAACCGGTACTTCGCGAAGCCGTAGCCCGCGAGCACCGCGAGCACAGTCGCGCCGACGCCGCCGAGGAGCGCGTAGAGGGCGGAGTTGCCCAGCCAGCGGGCGTAGATCCCGCCGCTGTAGGTGAAGAGATCGATGAGGTTGCCGATGTAGTCGATGTCGCCGCTGAACCACAGCGCGCTGTCCCCGCCGAAGAGGCCTGCCGCGCTCTTGGAGCTGTTCACGATCAGCCACCAGAACGGCACCAGGAAATACACCATCAGCACCCCGAGGACGATGCTGAGGGGGATGCGTCCGGGCGTTCGAGGGGACCTGCGCCGCTCGACGGCGCCCGGCTCGGCGGCAGGTGCGCCGGTGAGCTCCATGGGCGTGACGGTCATGAGAAGAAGCTCCCTCGCTTGCGAGTGGCGAACAGGAAGATGTAGACGCACACGAACACGACCGCCCCGAGCGCGAACGAGATCGCGGCCCCGTAGTTCTGGTTCGCCAGCGAGAAGGCCTGCTGGAACGCGTACATGTTCGGTGTGAAGTCATCGGGAATCGCGCCGGCGGCGAGCTGCTGCAGGATCTTCGGCTCGTTGAAGAACTGCAGGGTCCCGATGAGCGCGAACACGAGGATCAGCAGCAGCGCCGGCGCGAGGAGCGGGATCTTGATTCGCAGGACGATCTGCCACTGCGACGCCCCGTCGATGCGGGCCGCCTCGTACAGGGTCGGGTCGATCCCCTGCAGAGCGGCGTACAGGATGATCATGTAGTAGCCCGCCCACTGCCACGTCACGATGTTGAGCAGGCCCCAGAAGATCAGGCTCCGGCTCAGGAAGTCAGGGGCCTGAGCTCCGAAAATCCCGAAGATCTCCGCGAGCGGGCCGAAGTTGTCGCTGTACAGGAACCCCCACATGAGGGCGCCGATCACGGTCGGGATCGCGTACGGCATGAAGATCATGAGCCGTGAGAACCGGGCGAACCGCGTCACCACGATGTCGAGGATGAGCGCGATCGCGAGCGATATCGCCATCTGGAACGGGATGAGCACCAGCGAGAACCGGATGACGAACCACACGCCGTCGAGGAACGACGGGTCGGTGAAGGCTTTCGCGTAGTTGCCGAAGAGGACGAACCTCGTGCCTCCGATGAGCGACTTCTGGAAGAGGCTCAGGTAGAGCGCGAAGCCGATCGGCAGCACGAGCATGGCGAGGAAGACGATCCCGAATGGTCCGACGAAGAGCCAGCCGAACAGGTTCTGTCGAGCGGCGGTGGAGCGTCGGCGCCCCTTCATCGTCATCGGGGTGGCTGTTGAGGCGGTCATGATTTCTCCGGGTATGAGGGGATGACCGAGGGCCGGTCCGCGCGAGCACGGACCGGCCCTCCGTGACGTGACGCGTCAGTTGACGGTGAAGCCTTGCTCCTCCGCGTACGCCACCAGATCCTCCTGCAGGGCGTCGGCGGCTTCGGAGCCGGTGACCTGGCCGTCGTTGATCGCCGCGATCTGGTCCGTGAGCGCGGAGTAGTAGTACTGGCCGAGAGGCGTGTAGGTCATGCCCTCGTAGGCGTTGGCCGCCGGCACGTACACATCCTTGTTCGCCTGCTGGCCGCTGAAGAAGGGCACCTCGTAGTTGAGGAAGTCGTCCGAGTCCAGCACGTTCACGTTGAGCGGGAAGATGATCTGGTTCTGCCAGCCATCATCGAGCGACGCCTGGTCGGCGTAGACGCCGAACGCCACCTTGGCAGCGAGCTCGGGGTTCGACGCCTGGCTCGACACCGAGAACGCCGATCCGCCCCAGTTGATGGCGACGGGGCTGCTGGGATCCCACTGCGGCATCGGAGCGGTCGCCCAGACGCCCGCGTCGGCGCCCTCGCCGACACCAGCGCCCTGGAGGTAGCCGGGCGCCCACGCAGCCGAGAGGTAGGTCGCGTAGTTGCCGTTGATCACACCCGCGATGTACTCGGGGGTGAACTGGTCCTCCGTGCCCACGAGGCCCTTCTCGACCAGGCCGGCCCAGAAGTCGAGCACTTCCTTGATCTCAGGACTGTTCAGCTCGATGCCGATCTGTCCCTCGTTCGCGGGGTCGTACTCGAACGGCTCGGCGCCGTTCTGGTAGAAGAGCGCCGTCACGTAGGCGGGCTGGTTCGCCGCGAAGCTCGCGAAGAACGGACCGCCCGCGTCCTTGACCTTCTGCGCCGTGGCCTCGAGCTCGGTCCACGTCGTGGGCGGCGTGACGCCGTACTGCTCGAAGATGTCGGTGCGGTAGATCATGCCCATCGGGCCGCCGTCGATCGGAGCGCCGTAGATCCCGTCGCCGACCGAGACGTCCTTCCACGCGCCGTCGCTGAAATTGTCCTTCACGTCCTCGTAGCCGAGGTCCTTCAGGTCGACCAGGGCGTCCTGCGCCTGGAAGGTCGCGATGCGGTCGGCCTCGACCATCATGACGTCGGGTGCGCCGCTGCCGGCCGAGATCGCGGTCTGGAACTTGTCGTATGCTTCGCCGCCGGCGCCGACGTTGGTCCAGCAGACCTGGACGTCGTCGTTCGCCTCGTTGAAGTTGTCGACCACGAGCTCGGAGTTCGGGTACCACGCCCAGAGCGTGACGACCGGGGCATCCGGCTTCTTGATCTCGTTCTCGCAGTTCGAGGCGGAGTCGCCTCCGCCGCCACCGCCGTTGTTGTCACCCCCGCCGCCACCGGCGGAGCAGGCGACGAGCGCGCCCGCAAATGCGAGCGCCGTGATCACAGCAAAAACAGGCCTTGTCTTCACTGGAGTTCCTTTCGGTTGCTGGACTTCTTCGTCGGTGCGTGACCGTGGGAGGTAGTGTTGCGAGCCGCCGGGTGACGACTCTTTCCACCTGGTCTACAACGTTGTAGAGCAACGTTGTAGACACTTTGGCACCGGTCCCCGACGGTGTCAAGAGTCCCCCGTGAATTTCCTGTTCGGGCCCGAAACTCTCAGTAGTCGACGGGCGCGGGACCGAGGTCGCGCAGGAGCGCGGAGAGGGCCGCGTACGCGTCGTCGCGGTACGCCGCGAGGTCCGGAGCCTTCTCCGGGGAGGTCGCGAGGAACCCGCGACCCGACTTGACGCCCTTGTCTGCGCGCTCGACCTTCTCGCGCAGGGCGGCGGGCTCGGTGAAGCGATCCGGATACGCCGCGTGCAGCGAGCGGTAGCAGAACTCGTAGACGTCGAGCCCCGCGATGTCGGCGATGGCGAACGGCCCGAAGAAGGGCAGCCGGAACCCGAACGTCGTCCGCACGATGAGATCGATCGCCTCCGGGGTCGCCACACCCTCCTCCACGAGACGAGCCGCCTCGCCGAAGAGCGCGTACTGCAGCCGGTTGAGCACGAACCCGGTCACGTCCTTGATGGGCACTCCGACCTTGCCGGATTCGGCGAGGAGATCGACCACGCGGGTCACGACCTCGGGCCGAGTGCCTTCGTGCGGGATCACCTCGACCCCGGGCACGAACGTCGCCGGATTGCTGAAGTGGACGCCGAGGAACCGCTCGGCACCCGCGACGGCCTCGGCCAGCGTGGCGATCGAGATGGTGGAGGTGTTGCTGCCGATGAGCGTGTCGGGGCGGCATCCGGCGCTGATGCGACGCAGCGTCTCGTGCTTGAGCTCGAGGATCTCGGGGACGGCCTCCTCGACGAAATCGACGTCTGCCACCGCGTCCTCCAGTGTCGCCGCGGCCGTCAGTCGCGCGGCGACGCGCTCCTCCGCGTCGGCGGGAAAGATCCCACGCTCGGCATACGCGCCCGCCTCGCGGACGAGGCGCTCGCGATTGGTCGCCGCGAGCTCGGCGCTCGCATCGGCGAGGACGACGTCCCGGCCGGCCAGCGCCAGGACCTGCGCGATCCCTCCGCCCATGTACCCCGAGCCGACGACCGCCACTCTCCGGATCACCGCGATCCCCCTTCGTAGCGGTCGATGAGACCGACCTTCGCGGCGGACGCGGACTCGGGATCGAACCGATGCTCGAGCCACTCGCCGACGAGCTTCTTCGCCAGCTCGAGCCCGATGACGCGGGCGCCGAGCGTGAGCACCTGCGCGTTGTTGCTCTTGACCGAGCGCTCGACCGAGTAGCTGTCATGGGCCGTGACGGCACGGATGCCGCGCACCTTGTTCGCCGCGATCGCGACGCCCAGCCCGGTGCCGCACACGAGGAGCGCCCGGTCGGCCTCCCCTCGCGCGACGATGGTCGCCGCCGTCACGGCGACGTTCGGGTACGGCGTAGTCTCCGTGCGCGCCACTCCGACGTCCACGACCCCGTCCACGCGCGGGTCGGCCTCCAGCAGCTCGCGGAGCGCCTCCTTGTAGGCGAAGCCGGCGTCATCCGCGCCGACGACGATCTTCCATCCCATGCGTCACTCCGCTTCTTCGGGCTCGTCGGATGCCGCGACCGCGGCCACCGCGTCGACGATGAGCGCGAACGACGTCGCCCCGGGATCGGGGTGACCGATGCTCCGCTCGGCGAGCGGCCTCGCGCGGCCTCGACGGGGCGTCATCGGCGCGGTCGCGTCCGCGCCCGCACGGGCGGCGGCTGCGGCATCCGTCGATGCCGACCGCAGGTCCGCGCCCGCCCGCACGCGCTCCGTCAGGGTCTCGGCGTAGGGCGAGAGCGCGTCGAGCATCGTCTTGTCGCCGGGACTCGCGCCGCCGAGCTCGACGACTCTCGTGCACGCGTCGGTGACGGCATCCGCGACATCGCTCGCCGTGAGCTCCTCGGGAGAGCCGAGCGACGCGCCGAGCTGTGCGAGCGCGGCGCCCCACAGCGCACCGGACGTGCCTCCGGCGACCTCCGACCACGCGTCGCCGGCCGCCTGGAGCAGCTCGCGCACGCCGGTCGCCTCCTGGGCCTTGCCGGATGCCTCGACCGCCGCCGTGAGGCCGCGCAGCATCCCGATGCCGTGGTCCCCGTCGCCCGCGACCGCGTCGAGCTCACCGAGCTCGTCGACATGGGCCACCACGGTGTCTCGTGCCGCACGGAGGAGGCGTCGCGCGATTCGCGCCGCGGCCCGCGAGGCGGGCGTCGCCTCGACCACGGTGCCCGGTTCCGCTGCGTCGACTGGGGCCTCTTCGGCCAGGCGGCGCGTGCCCGACGAGCGTGTCGCGACATGACCCTTGCGGAAGGCGGGTGACGACGCGGGCGCCGTCCACAGCTCCTCCAGCTCGTCGTCGAGCCACATCACCGTGAGCGAGACGCCGGCCATGTCGAGGCTCGTGACGAATTCGCCGCACTCCGGGTCGACCACTTCGATGCCCTGCGCCTCGAGGTGGTCGACGACGTAGCCGAACAGCACATACAGCTCCTCGTACTTGACCGAGCCCAATCCGTTCAGGATCACCGCCGCACGCCGGGAGTCGGCCGGCCGCTCGGCGAGGAGCGGCGCGGCGAGCGTCACCGCGAGCTCGGGGGCCGGCTGGAGGCGAACGTCGCGCACGCCGGGTTCGCCGTGGATGCCCAGGCCGATCGACATCTGCCCTTCCGGAACCTCGAACAGCGGATGGTCGGCGCCGGGCAGCGTGCAGCCCGCGAACGCCACGCCGTGGCTGCGTGTGCGGCTGTTCGCGAGGGCGGCGAGCCGCTCCACCTCGTCGATCGAGTCGCCTCGCTCGGCGGCCGCGCCCGCGACGTGGAATACGCACACGATGCCCGCGATGCCGCGTCGCTCGTCGCGTCCTTCGGGCGGTGCGCTCGCGACGTCGTCCGTGATGAGCACCGTCCGCGCATCGACCCCCTCGGCGCGCAGCCGGCGCTCGGCCTCCCCGAGGTGGAGGATGTCGCCCGCGTAGCGGCCGTACGTGAAGAGGATGCCCCCGCCCGCGTCGGCCGCGTGTGCGACGCGCATCGCCTGGGCGGTCGACGGGGACGTGAAGATGTTGCCGCACACCGCTCCCGCCGCGAGGCCCGGACCCACGTATCCGGCGAACGCGGGATAGTGCCCGGAGCCGCCGCCGATGATGACGGCGACCTTGCCGCGATCGAGCGGATCGGCTCGCACGACTCCTCCGTCGACGAGGGCGATCTCGTCGCGATGTGCCCGCGCGAACCCGCGAAGCGCGTCGGAGACGAAGGCATCCGGGTCGGCGAAGATTCGGGTCATGAACGGACCTCCGCTCCGTGCGACTGACGCACTCGGCTTCGACCGAGGGCGTACTCGCGCCGCGGAAGCACCCGCTCGCGCAGGTAGTCGCGGTTCGTCGCGCTCACTGAGAGGCCGTCGCCGCCGTAGTGCTCGACGCAGATGACACCCTGAAACCCGCTGCGGAGCGCGATCTTCACCGCCGAGCGGTAGTCGATGAGGCCGAGCTCGAGCGAGGTCGGCACGGTCGAGTACAGGCCCGCCGCGGTGTCCTCGTCGCGCGTGTAGTTCTTCACGTGCCAGAAGTTCGCGTACGGCATTGTCGCCTCGGCGATCGCGCGCCAGTCCTCGACCGGCTCGTGCAGGCGGATGAGGTTCCCGATGTCGGGGTTGAGGCCGACGACGTCGAGTCCGATATCCTCGACGAGGCTCAGGGCCGACCCCGCGGTGCCGAGGAACGTGTGCTCGTACAGCTCGAGCGACAGGAGGAGACCGACCTCGCCGGCGTGGCGTCCGAGCTCGCGGAATCTGGTCACGGCGAGCCGCCACGCATCCTCGTCGAGGAGCGGATCCCGATGGCCCTCGACCGTCCAGAACCAGAGCGCTTCGCGTTGGGCCGGCGTCAGCGCACGGTGCAGCCCGAACGACACCACCGAGACGCCGAGCTCCGCCGCAACCTCGATCGTGCGGTGCGCGTACGCGAGGTACTCGTCGCCGTGCTCCTCATCGATCACGCTGCGGCGGATCGCGGAGAGGGAGACGGCGCGCAGGCCCGCTGAACCGAGGCACTGCCGAAGGGCAGCGACGCCTTCGCGGCCGAGGTCGCCGTAGCGGACCCACGAGTCGGTGAGGTCGACGTCGGTGAAGCCCGCGTCACCCACTTCGTTCAGATCCGCGAGCCATCGCGCGACCGACGATTCGGACGCGCCCGCCGCGTTCGGGTGGGCATCGCCCAGAGACAGCATCGCGGCGGCGATCGGCCAGTCTGTCGCGCTCAGCATGGTCCGTCCTCTCTGACGTTCTCTGCCGCGGGATACACTACTTTACAACGTTGCATTTCTCACGATGCATTTCTTGGGAGGCACCGGGGTCCAGGCGTCCGCGAGGAGGCCTCGATCGCAGTAGATTGATTCGGAAGTTGGACGGGGGAGCATCGATGGGACCGACGATGCACGACGTCGCACGGGTGGCCGGCGTCTCTATCAAGACGGTGTCGAACGTCATCAACCACTACCCGCACGTGCGCCCGGGCACTCGCGACCGCGTGAACGCGGCGATCGAGAAGCTCGACTATCGACCGAACCTGTCCGCGCGCGGGCTCCGCTCCGGCCGCACCGGGGTGATCGGACTCGCCGTCCCCTCGCTTCGCGAGAACTACTTCGCCGAGCTCGCGGATGCAGTGATCCGGGCCGCCGAGAAGCGGGGCCTCGGCGTCATGGTCGAGCAGACCAGCGGCAGCCGCGACGCCGAGCTGCTCGCCGTGTCGTCCAGCCGCCCGCGCTTCCTCGACGGGCTGCTCTTCAGCCCCGTGAGCCTCGGCCAGGATGATGCCGAGGCACTGGTCACGGATGCGCCGCTCGTCCTCCTCGGCGAGCGCATCTTCGACGGTCCGACCGACCACGTCACGATGCACAACATGTCGTCGGCGCAGGCCGCCGTCGACCATCTCATCGAGATCGGCCGCCGCCGCATCGCCGTGATCGGCGCGGAGCTCGACGGCGACGACGAGGCGAGCTCTGCGAGCCTGCGCCTGAGGGGCTACCGGCGCGCGCTCGAGCAGGCGGGCATCGCGCTCGACCCGACCCTCGTGCGGCAGACGGCGATGTCGCAGTGGAACCGCGCGGGCGGCGCCGCCGCGGTGCATCGCCTCGTCGACGAGGGAGTCGACTTCGACGCGGTGTTCGCGCTCAACGACACGCTCGGCCTCGGCGTGCTGCGCGCCCTCGTCGAAGAGAAGGTGCGCGTGCCCGACGACGTCGCGGTGATCGGGTTCGACAACATCGACGAGAGCAAGTACTCGATTCCCTCGATGTCGACAGTCGACACGGGTCGGGACGAGATCGCTCGCATCGCCGTCGACCGGCTCATCGATCGCATCAACGAGAAGGGCGAGCGCCGGCCGCCCGAGACGTTCAAGCCCGACTTCCGCATCGTGCGCCGCGAGTCCACGGGGTTCGTCAGCACCGAGTAGCGACTGACACGGCCACCTCTCGGATGCCGCCTCCGCAGCGGCGCGAGCGGCGGTCCTTTCCCGTGAAAGGTTCACCCGGCGAACCGGTCTCGGCGTAGGAGATGACGCCGGGGCAGGAGCGAAGCCCGGGTCTCGGTCCTACACCCGCACCATCGCCTACGCCGGGAACGAGGCGCGAACTCCGCGCACCTCAGTTCCGCGAGGACGCGTCGACCACCTCGGGAACCGGCTCGACGGCGGGAAGCACCACGAGGAAGAACGCCGCGACCGGCCCGAAGAACACCAGCAGGAAGAACCACGCGAGCGCTGAACGATTGCGGGTGCGCGCGTACCCGGCGCCGAGGAGCGCCACGCTCGTCCAGAGGGCCGACACCATCGAGGTCACGCTGGCCAGATCATCCACAGCGCGACTCCAGCGGCCTCAGTGGGCGTCGCCCGACGCGGCATCCGCTTGGATGCGCTCGATGTACTCCGCGATCGTGGGCATGAGCATGAGGCGCTCGCGATAGAACGTGTTCACGAGGTTCACGACGAGCGCCTGTGCGGCGGCGACCTCGGCCGACCGCGCCTCGCCGCTCTGCTGGCCTTCGAGGGTCCGGCGCAGGCGGAGCATCGCCGCGACGAGCTCGGACTCCGCCTCGCCCTCGAGCGTCTGCACGATCTGCATCACCAGGGCGTCGGCTTGGTCCTGCACCTGCTCGATCGGGATCGACGAGCCCCCCTGCGTCGCGTTGTCGAGAGTCCGGATGAGCGACCACACCTGGTACAGCGTCGTCGCCGGCTCGTCGAACAGCTCGCGCACGAACGCCGCGTCCATGTGCCGGCCCGACAGGCGGAACACGTTGTACATCCGCTTCGCGGCCTTGCCGTAGTTCAGGTCGTACGTGAGGTACTTGCGCACCTCGCCCTCGAGCGCCGTGACGTACTCGTCGAGCGCGTCCTCGCTGACGAACTGCGCCACTTTCGCGAAGGTGGGAACGGATGCCGCCTCGAGGTAGATCTCCTGGAAGTAGGCGTCCAGGTAGCCGTCGAGAGGGACGATGTCGCCGTCGGGCGCCTCCCACGTGACGTCGATCACGTTGCTCGCGTTCGAGAGCCCTCCGCGCTCGGGGTCGGTCACGACCCAGTCGAGCTTGCACCACCCGGGGTCGAGGGCGACCTCCTCCCACTTCAGCTCGATGGGCTCGGCATCCGCGCGCTCGACGACCTGCACGCCGGCCTCGACGTCCGCGAGCGTCCAGCTCACGGGGCTCCCCTTGCGCACGGCCGCACCCCGGACCGTCCCGTCGACCTGGTGCGTGCCGAACTTCGCCTCGAGGAACTGAAAAGTCGGCCCCTGTCGGTGCGAGCGCACGTGCTCGCGCATCAGGTGCGCCATGATCGCGCACGCCTTCTCGCGCGTGTCCGCCTTGATGTTGAGTCGCTGGAAGTAGTCGGCATCGCCCGGGTAGGTCTGGATCTTCGACTGCGCCGCCGAGCCCGACAGGGCGAGCGCGCTCTCCGCCCCGTCGCCCTTCACCTCCACGATCTCGCCGATGCGCCGGAAGCGCACGACGTCCTTCGGGCTGAAATCGAGCATCGTCGGCCGGTAGCCGTACGTGCCGCTTTCGAGGTCGACTTCGAGCGCGTCCTCGCCCGCCTCCGCGGCGATCGCGGCGAGCCATCGGATGCTCTCGGCCTCGTCCATCTCGACGCCGAGGCGCCCCGCCGACTCCATGATCTTCTGCAGCTCGGCGGTGTGGTCCACGTCCATTGCGTGCTCCTCTGACGGCGGCGTCAATCGGATCCGCGGTGCGCGGTCTCCCGCATCCGGCGAAACAGCTCGGCTTGATCGCGCGCGTCCCCAAGGGCATTGTGCGACAGATGACGCCCCCCGAGATAGAGCGGCGACAGCACACGCATGCTCGTGTCGGCCCACGAGCTGCCCGCCAGGCCCATGTAGTACGCCTTGATGTCGAGCGCCGCGTGCCCGAACGGGTTGCGCCCGAGGAACCGGCGGAAGTACGTGTCGACGAACATCCAGTCGAACGGCGCGTTGAAGGCGGTGAACACCGGCGTGTGGCCTTCGGGCGTCGCGAGACGGATCCACTCGTCGAACCGGCGCATCGCCTCCGCCGGCTCGACGCCCTCGACGAGGAGCCGCTCGATCGACAGGCCGCTCACCGCGAGCGCCTCATCGACCACCTGTTCCGACAGCGGCTTCAGCTCGACGGAGAACCCCGTGTCGGGGTCGTCGACGACGCACGCGCCGATCGACAGCAGTGAGTACTCCGCGGGGTTCGGGCCGGCCGTCTCGACGTCGACGCTGATGAAGGTCTCGGGGCGCGCCGTGTGCACAGGGTCATCCTGCCGCACGCGCGGGCTCACGGCGCGCGTGGGGCCGCTGCGTCGCGATCAGGCTTCTGCACCGAGAACAGGACGGTCCAGCGCGGATCGTCCTGCTCTCGGTGCATCGACCTGTTCTAGATCACGGCCTCCGACCAGGAGTCGGGGTTTCCGAAGCGATGTGCTGTGATCGTGATCGACTGCTCGCGCAGGAACGGCAGCAGCTCGATCCGTCCCGCCGTCGTCACCTCGTTGTCGTAGACCGCCATGTCGGGGTCGCCGCCGGTCACCTCCGCGAGCGCGCGATGAAGGGCCGAGACGGATGCCGCGGAGCCCACGAGCCGCACGCGCGGAGGCCGCTGGGGGCGGGGTTCCAGGTCCACCGCATCCGCGCCGTCGCCCTCGGCCGCTCTCGCGACCCCGCCGACCCGCTCGATCCACTGCTCGTCCGTCTCGACGTACACGGCCACGCCCTGCTCGCTCAGCGCCCGGCGCACCGCCGGCGGGAAGCCCGCCGGAGCGCTCACAGTGAGCGGAGTGCCGGCGCGGACGCCCGCGAGGGCGACGCGGAGGGTGTGGTGCCACGGGGCATCCGCCGTCGCCCTCACCGCGAACCCCGGAACCGGACGGTACCGGAACAGGTTCCGCTCGACGCCGAGACGCGACACGTCCTTGACCTGGCCGAACTCGCGGTCCCACGCGAGGGCGTCCGACAGCGCCGCACGGCGCACCCACTCGAACTCCTCGAACCCGAGCGAGGGCTGCGCCGCCTCGATCACCTCGGCGATGCGGGTGTCGAGCCCACGCAGGTGGAGCGTCTTCGATACCGTCGCACCCGCCGACGCGCGCCATTTCCCGAGCCCGATGAGGTAGTTCGGGCCGCCGGCCTTCGCGCCCGCGCCGACGGACGAGCGCTTCCACCCGCCGAACGGCTGGCGCTGCACGATCGCGCCCGTGATGCCGCGGTTGACGTAGAGGTTGCCCGCCTCGACGCGCTCGAGCCACAGCGCGAGCTCGTGCGGGTCCTGCGTGTAGAGGCCCGCCGTGAGGCCGTACGACACCGCGTTCTGCAGCTGGATCGCGTGCGACAGCGACTGCGCGTGCATGACGCCGAGCACCGGCCCGAAGAACTCCTCCCGGTGGAACCGCGATCCGGGCTGCACTCCGGTGCGGATGCCCGGGGTCCACATGCGCCCGGTGTACTCGGGTCCTGCGTCGACGAGCGTCGGCTCGATGAGCCACTTCTCGCCCTCGGCGAGGGTCGTGAGAGCCCACTCGAGCTTGCCGTGCGGCTGCTCGATGACAGGGCCGACCTCCGACAGCGGGTCGGTCGGCGGCCCGACGCGCAGCGACGTCGCGGCGTCGAAGAGCTGACGCGCGAAGCGGCGCGAGTGCCCCACGGGTCCGACGAGGATCGCGAGCGACGCGGCCGAGCACTTCTGGCCGGCGTGGCCGAACGCGCTCTTGACGAGGTCTCCTGCCGCGAGATCGAGGTCGGCCGACGGGGTGATGATCATCGCGTTCTTGCCGCTCGTCTCGGCGAGCAGCGGCAGCTCGGGACGCCACGAGCGGAAGAGGGCCGCGGTCTCCCACGAGCCCGTGAGGATGACGCGGTCGACGTCCGGGTGCGACACGAGCCGCTGCCCGAGCGATCCTTCGTCGATGTCCACCAGCGCGAGCACATCACGCGGGACACCGGCCTCCCACAGCGCCTCGGCCACGACCGCCGCGCAGCGACGCGCCTGCGGCGCGGGCTTGAACACGACGCCCGATCCCGCGGCGAGCGCGGCGAGCACTCCGCCGGCCGGGATCGCGACCGGGAAGTTCCACGGGGGCGTCACCACCGTGAGGCGCGACGGCACGAACACGGCGCCGCTCACGCGGTCGAGCTCGCGCGCCGTCGCGGCGTAGTAGTTCGCGAAGTCGACGGCCTCGCTCACCTCGACGTCGGCCTCGGCGAGCACCTTGCCCGTCTCGGATGCGGCGACCTCGATGAGCTCCGCACGGCGCGCCTCGAGCGCGCGACCCGCGGCCTGCAGCACGGCCGAGCGCTCGGCGGCGGGCAGCGCGCCCCACGCACCGGCCGCCTCGCGCACGCGGGCGACGACGCCTTCGAGCGCGGCGGCGTCGTCGATGCGCGCGGCGTGGATCGTCGCGTCGCCCGCGGTCGAGAAGTCGACGCGGCCCAGGATCTCGCGCCCCCAGGCGCGGTTCGCCGCGAGCGCCGGGTCGGTGTCGGCCGCGTTCTCGAAGCCGGGGGCGCCGGATGCCGGCACCTCGCTCTCGCGCGGGGAGTAGACCGCCGTCTCGACGAACGACTCTCCGCCGAAGAGCATCGGCCCTCGGTCGGGCTCGACGGGCGCGGTGTCGGCCGGCTCGCCCGCGCGTGCGATGCCGAGCACCGCCTTCGTGAGGCCCGCCTCGGCGGCCCGGCGCGCGCGCGAGCGAAGGCCCGGGGTCGCGGGCGCCGCCTCGGCGACGGCGGTGCGGTCCTGCGTGCGGTTCGGGCCGGTCGGCAGCGTGGAATCCGCCGCGCGCCGGATCGACGCGAGGAAACGATCGCGCTCGCGCGCGAACATCGACGGGTCGTCGGCGAGGTCGAACGCGGCCGACAGGAAGTTCTCGCTCGACGCGTTCTCCTCGAGGCGGCGCACGAGGTAGCTGATCGCGACGTCGAACTCGTCAGGACGCACGACGGGCACGTAGAGCAGCACGTGGCCGACCTCGCGCGAGACGGCGGCCACCTGGCCCTGCGCCATGCCGAGGAGCATCTCGAACTCGATGTGCGCGCGCACTCCGCGCTGCCCGGCAAGCAGCCACGCGTACGCGATGTCGAAGAGGTTGTGGCCCGCGACGCCGATGCGCACCGCCGCCGTGTTCTCGGCGCGCAGCGCGAAGTCGAGGCACCGGATGTAGCTCGCGTCGGAGTCGAGCTTGCTGCCGTAGGTCGCGAGCGACCATCCGTGCATGATCGCGTCCACCCGCTCCATCGCGAGGTTGGCGCCCTTGACGAGCCGGATCTTGATGCGCGAGCCGCCGTTCGCGACGCGCTGCTGCGCCCACGCGGTGAGCTCTTTGAGGGCAGGGAGCGCGTCGGGAAGGTACGCCTGCAGCACGATGCCGCCCTCGAGGCGGCGCAGCCGCGGGTCTTCGAGGATCCGCGTGAACACCGCGATCGTGAGGTCGAGGTCGCGGTACTCCTCCATGTCGAGGTTGATGAAGGTGCCGTCGGTCGCCGCGGTGAGGTACAGCGGCATGAGGCGCTCGACGACCTTGTCGACCACCTCGTCGAATGCCCACATCGAGATGTGGCTCGCGATCGCCGAGACCTTCACCGACACGTAGTCCACGTCGGGGCGGCGGATGAGCTCGTGGATCCCGTCGAGCCGTCGCAGCGCCTCCTGCTCGCCGAGCACCGCCTCGCCGAGGAGGTTCAGGTTGAGCTTCGCGCCCGACTCGCGGATCTTCGCGATCGCGGGGCCGAGCTTCTCGGGCCGTGCGTCGACCACGAGGTGCCCGACCATCCTGCGCAGCACGCGGCGGGCGATCGGCACCGTCGGCCACGGCAGCACGGGAGCCACGGCTCCGCCGGCGCGAACCGCTCCTCTCAAGGACCACGGCAGGAAGCCGGGCGCGAGCGGCGCGACGCGCTGCAGATTCGTCGCCGCCGCCGTGAGGCTCTCGGGCCGCATCACGCCGTCGACGAAGCCGATCGTGAAGGGCAGTCCGTTGGGGTCTTTGAGTACGCCGGCGAGTCGCTCGGCTGAGGGGTCCACGTCGACCTGGGCGCTTTCGGCGATCCACCGCTGCGCCAGTCCCACGGCCCGCGAGGCGAGATCGTCGCCCGGGGCCGCGAGGTCGGTGTCCCCCTGGATGGGGTTGGTCACCATGCGTCAAGCCTACGACGCCCACCGGGGGACGAATCCCGCCGGTGGGCGTCGCCGGTGCGGCCCCCGAGTGCGCGAGGGGGCCCGACGGCTTCACGTGCGATCGGTGCGCGAGCGACGGAGGTCTTCGTCCGTCGTCCCGGTCGCGTCCGCATCCGTCGTACGGGTCCGGTCGCTGTCCACGTCGACGCGCCGCTCGGCAGCGGAGGTCTCACCGGAGTAGGTCTCGCCGGGATACGTCTCGCCCGGGGAGGCCGCGGGGGTCGTGTGCGCGGCAGGCGCCGCATACGCTCCGCCCGCAGGGACCGCGCCCGCGTCGGCACCGCCGGTCCGGCGCATCGTGTCGGCGTCGTCCGCTCGACGGGTGTCGGCCGCGTCGGCTCGCGCACCCCCGTCGTCGGCGTTCCGGCGGCCGTCGCCGCCCGCGTAGGGGTCGACGTCGTCGGCCTTGCGCAGCGTCTCCTCGTGCTCGGCGCGGGCCCTCGCGGCATCCGCCTGCAGGTCGTCGATCGACTCCATGCGCCGTTCGGCGTCGACGGATGCCTCGGCCGCCCGCGCCTGCGCCTGCTGAGCCGCCGCGGCGGCTGCCGCCGCGTCCGCCCGCGTGCGGACCACTTCCGCTTCGCGCTCGCGCGCGGCGAGCTCCTTCTCGCGCGCCTCGGCCCGCAGCTTCTCGGCCTTCTCGTGCTGCGCCCGCTCGCGGGCCTCACGGCGTCCGCGTGCGGTGACCACGAGGACGACCGCGACCACGATGATGACGACGACGATCGCGACGATGATCCAGATGAGGGTGGTCGTGTCCACGGCTCACTCCTTCCGTTCGCGCCGCGGGTAGCCGGCGCTCCGGACTCAACGGAACCGGAGTGCGCCGCAGGCGACAACGCCCTTGCGCCGAGGGCGGCAGTCCGCTAGCCGCGTGTCACGCCCAGAGGCTCGGCGCGGGCGCCTTCGTCGATGGAAGTGACGACGCGGCGGCCCATTCGCCCACCCAGGACTCGAGCTCGGGGAGGTTGTCGGGGCGATGCAGCGCCTCGAAGAGCTCCTCGAGCGGGATGACTCCTCCCCCGCGGCGCAGGAAGCGCGCGCGCACGACCATCTGGGCGTACACCTCGCCGTCGACGACGGCGCGGTGCATCATGTACGTCGCCTTGTCGTCGTGCCCGATGAGGCGAGACTCGACGGTGAACGCCTGCCACAGCTCGAGCGACTTGCGGAACGTGATCGTCTCGCTCGCGACCACCGCGTACCAGCGCTTCTCCCTGAGGAGGTCCCACAGGCCGGTGCGGACCATGAGGTCGAAGCGCCCCAGATCGAACAGCGACGCGTAGCGGCCGTTGTTCATGTGCCCGAGCAGGTCGAGGTCGGTCGGCATCGTGTGCAGGCGCACGCGCCCCACGGAGTCCGGGGCGATGGGGCCGTTCCGGCGCAGCATCCGCCGCGCTTGCCAGATCGTGAGCAGAGTCCGCCAGATCACATTCACGGGGAGCGATCGTAGTGATCGACGAGTCGTCGGGCGATTCGGTTGTCGCTCTTCGACAGAAAAGCCCCGCTTCACTGTGCTCGGGCACCGTCGGGTACCGCCGATTTCACTCCTCGCGAGCCCGCGCGTAGAGTCTGGCCATGAACGCCGAACTGCAGACTGACATCGTCGTCCGTCCTGTGCGAGACGTCGACGCCGAGGCCCTCGGCCGCGTGCACGCCACCTGCTGGCACGAGACCTACGACCACCTCATCAGCAAGGCCGCGCTCGAGCGCATCTCGCCGAAGCGCCTCGCCGAGCTGTGGACCCACTGGGCCGTCCAGGGTCCCGAGTTCACGATGTGCGCCGCCCTCGTCGACGGCGAGATCGTCGGCTTCGCCGGCTCGGGCCCCGCCCGCGACAAGGACGCGCCGCGCAACCGCGAGCTGTACTTCATCTACCTGCTCGACGCGTGGCACGGCACCGGGATCGGCCAGAGGCTGTTCGACTCCGTCGTGCGCGAGGGCGAGCCGCTCTACCTGTGGGTCGCCGACGACAACCCGCGTGCCCATCGCTTCTACACCCGCAACGGGTTCACCCTCGACGGCGCCTCGCACACCGAGCCCTTCCTCGGCGAGACGCTGACCGAGGTGCGGTTCGTCCGCTGAGCGCCTGACGTGCTGCAGGTGCGGGCCCTGTCGGGCATCCCCGAGGTGACGCCCGGCGCCGACCTCGTCGAGATGATCGCGGATGCCGCGGCCGACACGCTGGAAGACGGCGACATCGTCGTGGTGACGTCGAAGATCGTGTCCAAGGCCGAAGGCCGCATCGTGCGGGCCGACGACCGGGACGACGCGATCACGGCCGAGACCGTCCGCGTCGTCGCGACGCGCACGTCCGAGACCGGCCACGTCACCCGCATCGTGCAGAACCGCCTCGGCATCGTGTCGGCCGCCGCGGGCGTCGATGCGTCGAACACGCCCGAGGGCACCGTCCTTCTGCTTCCCGAGGATCCGGATGCCTCGGCCCGCGCCCTCGCGGCCGGCCTCCGAGCGCGCCTCGGTGTGCGCGTCGGAGTCATCGTGTCGGACACGCTCGGCCGCGCGTGGCGCGACGGCCAGATCGACCACGCGATCGGCGCGGCCGGCGTCCACGTGTTCGAGGATCTGCGCGGCGGAACGGATGCCGAGGGCCGCCCCCTCATCGTCACGATGCCGTGCGTGGCCGACGAGCTCGCGGCCGCGGCCGACCTCGTGAAGGGCAAGGCCTCGCGGCTGCCGGTCGCGGTCGTGCGCGGACGCGCCGACCTCGTGGGCGACCTCGACCTGCCCGGAGCCCGGTCGATCGTGCGGTCGCTCGACCGCGACATGTTCCGTCTCGGCACCGACGAGGCGTACGCGGAAGGGTTCGCGGCCGGCGGTGCGGCCGCGAACCCCTCGTCGTCCGCTCAGCGCGAGCGCAGCGTGACCTGACCCGCCGACACCTCCACGTGGATGGTGCTCGACGCGCTCGGGTCCGATCCGATGCGATTGTCGAAGCCGCCCGCTGACACGTCCGACGTCACGACGTAGTCGCCGTCCGGCACCGACAGGTTCAGCGATCCGGCGCTCAGGTCGACGGTGATCTCGTCGGGCTGCGACCCCGTGAGGCCCGCGTCGAGAGATCCCGCGTTGACCGTGAGCTCCGCGGTCGCGACATCCGCGAGCTCGAGGTCGGCGCGGCCGGCGTTCATGTCCGCAGTGAGCGACTCGGCGGAGCCCGCGATGTCGGCGCGACCGGCGTTCATCGTGAGGTCGAGGTCGGCGAACTCGCCGTCCACGTCGAGCGTTCCCGCCGAGAACGCGATCTCGGCGTCGACGCCCTCGAGGGACTGGGGCAGACGCAGCACGGCGTCGCCCGGGCCGCCGAACCAACCGCCGAAGACCCACCACGGGCCCCACATGCGCGGCGAGCTCACGACGAGGTCGCCGCCTTCGCGGTCGAGCACCCAGCGGTCGGCGCCCCACGAGCTCGTGACCTCGAGTTCGGCCTCGCGCACCGAGCCGAACTCGACGCGCAGCGATCCCGCCGATGCGTCGATGTCGAGGCGCTCGACGCCGGCGACGTCGACAGTGCGGCTGGTGGTGTGCACGGATGCCGAAACGATCGTTCCCACGATCGCCGAGACGATCGCGCCGACGATGACGAGGCTGCCGAACACGATCGCGAGGATCGCGACGACGCGGGCCGCGCTCGACGGCGGCCGCTGCGGCGAGCCTCCCGGCGGGGTGGGGCCGCCGGGCACAGGCGGCGGGCCGGAGGGAGTGGCGGGCGGGGGCGGGTTCAGAGTCGTGCTCATCGGTTCGTTCCCATCTGCGGCGTCGTGCCGCCTGGCGTCGCGGGCCGGGACCCGCCGTGTTCGAGGTGGGCGAGCGCTGCGAGCACCCGCCGGTTGCCGGATTCGTCCGGCTCGAGGTCGAGCTTCTGGAAGACGGCCGTGATGTGCTTCTCCACGCTGCCCTCGGTGACGTGCAGCGTCTTGGCGATGGCCTGGTTCGAGCGACCTTCGGCGATGAGGGCGAGAACGGATGCCTCGCGGTCGGTGAGGCGCTGCATCCGCTCGTCCTTCCTGCGCCTGCTGAGCAGCTGCGCGACCACCTCTGGGTCGAGCACCGTCGCGCCGCTCGCGATGCGGTCGATCGCCTCGAGGAAGTCGGAGACGTCCGCGACGCGGTCCTTGAGGAGATACCCCAGCGCGCCGTCGCTCGACGCGATGAGGTCGGACGCGTAGCGCTCCTCGACGTACTGCGACAACACCAGCACCGCGAGTCGCGGAAGCCGTGCGCGCAGGGAGATCGCCGCCCGCACACCCTCATCCGTCCAGGTCGGGGGGAGCCGCACGTCGATGATCGTGAGGTCGGGTGCGGTCTCGTCGACGGTCTGGTCGAGGTGGCCCGCGTCCGCCAGGGGCGCGACCACGACGTGTCCGGCGTCTTCGAGCACGCGCACGAGACCCTCGCGCAGGAGTGCGGAGTCCTCGCAGATCAGGATGCGCACGGGATGCTCACCTCCACGCTCGTCGGGCCGCCGACCGGGCTGTCGAGGCGCGCCTGACCGCCGGCGGCGACCACGCGGTTGACGATCCCGTCGAGGCCACCGCCCGGCACGACGCGGGCGCCACCCACGCCGTTGTCCTCGACGCGGGCCCACAGCGTGCGGCCTGCCTCGGGGGTGGCCCCCTCACGCAGTCGCGCAACCACGCGCACCTCGGTGCCGCGCGAGTGCTTCGTCGCGTTCGTGAGCGCCTCGGCGATCGCGAAGTAGGCGGCGGCCTCCGCGTCGCGGCTGCAGCGCCCGTCGAGGCGGACATCGAGGTGCACCGGGATGACGGACCGCGCCGCGAGGGCGGACAGCGCCGCGTCCAGGCCGCGGTCGTCGAGCACGGCCGTGTGGATGCCGCGCGCGAGCTGACGGAGCTCGGTGATCGCGGCCTTGGTCGAGGTGTGCGCCTCGGAGATGAGGTCCTTCGCGGCATCCGGGTCTGTGTCGATCTTCTGCTGCGCGAGCCCCAGCGTCATGCCGACGGAGACGAGCCGCGGCTGGACGCCGTCGTGCAGGTCGCGCTCGATGCGCGTGCGCTCGACGTCGGCGGCGCGGACGGCGCCGGCGTGCTGGACGCTCGACGTGCGGGCGGCCTCGGCGAGCTGCGCCTCACGCGAGGGGACGACGATCGCGCGGGCGATCACGCCGTGCAGGAGGGCGAGGCCGACGATCGCGGCGAGCGCGACGATCGCGGAGAGGATGCCGATCGGAACGGCCCACGCCATCGGCACATCGATCGCGGTGCGGGCGAGGCGCACAGCGCTCGCGTCGGCGAACAGCGGCGAGAACGCGAGCACGACGCCCGACGCGAACACGGCGACGAGGAACAGCACGATCCAGCCGAGGATGGTCGAGATCGCGAAGTTCGCGATCGCGCGCCACGTCGTCGGGTCGATGATCTGCAGCCCGATCGTGCGCATGAAGCCCGCGAACCCGGGACGGCCGCTCGTGCGCGGCCGGCCGACCGGCAGCCCGAAGCCGTACAGGCCGTCGACGCGGGCGGTCTCGAGCCACCCCACTGCGAACAGCGCGTACACGAGGCCGAGGAAGACGATGAGCCCGATGCCGAGCACCGGGAGAAGGCCGATGCTCAGCCCGAGCAGAGTGGCGAGCACCGCGAAGATCGCGGGGCCGATCACGCCGAGGGCCGCGAGCTGTGCGATCGCACCGGCGACACGCGCGGGCGACGTGACGCGGCGAAGGGTGTCAGGACGTTCGGAGGACATACCCCCAAGGTAGGGGCGGGCGTCGCGGCGCGCGCCTGAGGCATCCAGAGTTCTTTCGTCGGGTTAACCCCCGGTCGCACGGGTGCCGAGATTGCGCGAACGACGGGCGGATGCCACGTCCGGCCGCAGTTCGCGCAATCTCGGGATCGTCTGGGGCGCCGCGGCCTCGCTCAGTCCGTCTGAGCGAGGTACTCGAGCTGTGCGCGCGTCGATGCCTCCGCGGCGAAGCGCACGGCCGGGTCGATGCGCGCGTACACCAGGTCGACCACGCTGCTCACGAGCGCGGGATCTTCGGACGGCTCGCGGTCGAGCTCCTCGAGCGCCGCGCGCACTTCGTCGAGGCGCGACGCGCGGTGCGTGGCGTATCGCGCGCACGTGCCGGCGAGGTCGGGCAGCCCCGGTCCGTGCGCGGGGAGCACGGGGATCGCGCCGAACTCCGCGAGGCGGTCGAGGCTGCGCAGGTACGCGCCGAGCGATCCTCCGGGGTGCGCGATGATCGTGGAGCCACGCCCGAGGATCGTGTCGCCCGTGATCATCGTCCCGCGCGCGGTGCCGCCGGCGTCGCGAGGCGGGGCCTCGGGCGCTCCGTCCTCCACGGCGGTGTCGTCGGGAAGGTGGAAGCTCACCGAATCGGCGGTGTGGCCCGGGGTCGCGATGACGTCGAGCCGCACGCCGGCGGCCTCGATCCGCTCGCCTTCGGCGAGGGGCGCGCCGCCGTGGCACAGCCGTGGGTCGAACGCGCGCACCGGCGCTCCGGTCCGGGCGGCGAGCCGCGGCGCGCCCTCGACGTGGTCGCGGTGGTGGTGCGTGAGCAGGATCAGCTCGACGGGTCCCTCGGCCTGCAGGCGGTCGAGGTGCCCGTCATCGTCCGGACCGGGGTCCACGACGATCGCGGCCGGGTGACCCGGCGCGCGGATGACGAATGAGTTCGTGCCGTCCAGAGTCATCGGCCCGGCGTTCGGGGCGAGCACACGCGTGACCTGGTGCGTCCACCGCTCGGCCGCGAGCGCCCGGCGGATCACCGGGCGGTGACCTTGCCGAACAGGCGCGCGATGGGTGCGAGCACGAGGGGCCGGGCCGCGACCCATGCCGCGGCGATGACGATCATCGAGGCGACGAAGATCCAGAAGCCGACCCAGTTCACGGCGTCCTGCGACGCGTACATGTGGTTCAGGTTGCGCAGGGCGCCGGTCGCGAACACGAGCACCACGTGCACGAAGATGAACAGCACGAAGTAGATCATCACGGGGAAGTGGATCGCCCGCGCCCACTCGACCGGGTACGCCTTGTTCAGCCCGGCCGCGTCCTTCGGCCACACCCCGCTCATGCGCACACCGGTGATCGCGGCCAGCGGGGCGGCGATGAACACCGTCGTGAAGTACGCGAGCTGCTGGAGCGAGTTGTAGTTGACCCACCCGTTCTCGGTCGGCCAGTCGAGCGAGACGTACTGGAGCGCGGCCGAGACCGCGTTCGGGAACACCTCCCAGCTCGTCGGCACGATCCGCATCCACTGCCCCGTCACGAACAGCAGCACGACGAAGACCACGCCATTGACGAACCACAGGATGTCCAGCGACTGGTGGAACCACAGCGCGAGGCTGATCTTGCGCTTGCTGTTCCACCGCGGCGACCAGAACGCGGTGGGCCGCTTCTCGGTGCGCACGCGCAGGCCGGAGCGGATGATCAGCACGATCAGGAACACGTTGAAGAAGTGCTGCCACCCGAGCCACGGCGGCAGGCCGACCGGAGCGCCCTCGGGCAGGTGGTACTCGCCCGGATACGTCGCGAGGAAGTCCTGCATGAAGTCCAGGCTGAGCAGCCACCGCACGAACAGGACGACCATGCCGGCGGCGAACAGCAGCCCGAGTCCGCCGACGATCGCCGCGCCCGCCCACTGACCCTTTGTGAACGGTCCGATGCGCTGGGGCTCGGGTCGCGGGGCAGGGCGAACGGATGCCGCGGCCCCCGGCCACACCGTGGGGGTGAAAGGCAGCGGCGGGCGGGGAGCGGTCGCTGCAGGAGCGGGAGGTGCGGCGGATGCTGCGACCGGCGCGGCTGCAGCAGCCGGTGCTGCGGCCGGCGCGGCGCCCGGGCGTGGGAGGCCCGTGCGGACGGGGCGCGCGGGAGCGGCGGGCACGGCAGCGACCGGCGCGGGCGCGACCTCCGTTGCCGGGGCCGCCGCCTCGGACGCTACGAGAGCGGGGGATTCCTCCCCGGGCGCTGAGCGGGCGAAGCGAGACGAAGCGGCAGCCGCCGTGCGATCCGGGGCGAACCCTGCCGGCGGCCACGGCTCTCCGCCCGACGTGCGCGGGAGTCCGCGGCGCAGCGGTCGGGTGCTCGTGGCCGCGGCGGGGGCTGCTGCGGCGGGAGCGGTTGCCGCGGTGGGGGCTTGCGCTTCGTCTCGCTGCGCTCGCGCAGCGACCGGGGCGGAAGGCGCTTCAGCGTGAACCGCGACCGGGGTCGACGGCAGCGCGGACTCCGGCGGCCACGGCTCACCGCCGGGAAGCCGCGGCAGTCCGCGCCGCACGCGACGCACGACGCCGGTCGCGGCGACCGGGGAGGCGGCATCCGCCACCATCGTCTCGACGGCAGCGGGCGCTTCGTCTCGCTGCGCTCGCTCGGCGGCCGGGGCGGAGGGCGCCTCGGCTTCAGCGACGGCCGGAGCGGAAGCGGCCGGAGCGGATTCGACCTCGACCACGCCGGCGGGCGCGTCGCCGTTCGGCGGCCACGGCTCTCCGCCGGCCACGCGCGGGAGCCCGCGACGCAGCGTGCGGCCGTACGTTGCCATGCGGTTACGCCTTCTTCGCTTTGAGGGCCGCGATCAGCTGGGGCACCACCTGGAACAGATCGCCGACGACCCCGAAGTCCGCGATCTCGAAGATCGGGGCATCCGCGTCCTTGTTGATCGCGACGATCGTCTTCGCCGTCTGCATGCCCGCCTTGTGCTGGATCGCGCCCGAGATGCCGAGAGCGACATACAGCTGCGGAGCCACCGACACACCCGTTTGGCCGACCTGGTATGACTGCGGCACGTAGCCGGCATCGACCGCGGCGCGCGACGCGCCGATCGCCGCTCCGAGCGCGTCGGCGAGCTCCTCGACGAGCGCGAACTTCTCAGCCGAACCGAGGCCGCGGCCGCCCGAGACGACCTTCGCCGCTCCGCGCAGCTCCGGACGGGACGAGGTCACCTCGGCCTGCGTCACCTCGCCGACCGAGGCGGCACGACGCCCGGATGCCTGCACCGTGAGTGTCTCGGTCACGACGGGCTTCGCCTCGGCGCGCGTGTCGATGGCGCCGATCCGCACCGTGATGACGGGCGCTCCCCACGTGACGGCCGAGTCGACGCTGTAGGCGCCGCCGTACACGGAGTGCTGCGCGACCACGCCCTCGGCATCGCGCGAGACGCCGACCGCGTCGACCCCGAGGCCGGAGCGCGTGCGCGCCGCGAAGCGGCCGGCGACGTCGCGTCCTTCGATCGAGTGCGAGACGAGCACGGCGTCGGGACGGACGAGATCGGATGCCGCCACCAGCGCGTCCACGACGGGAACGGTCAGCTGCTCGCCGAGGCCCGCGGGCTCGGCGAGCAGCACCGTCGGGGCGCCGAGCTCAGCGGCCGCGGCGGCGAGCGCCTCGTGGCTCGCGGCCGGCGCGACTACGAGCGCGACGGGCGTGCCGATGCCGGATGCGGCGCCGAGCAGCCCCGCCGCCGACTTCGCGAGCTGCCCGTCGGGCGTCGTGTCGAGGAGGACGAGGATCGAGTCTTCTGCGTACTCAGCCATCACCATGCGCCCTTCACACCAGCCGGTTCTCGATGAGGAAGTCGGCGAGCTTCTCGCCCGCGTCACCCTCGTCGACGATCTTGACTCCCGCTGCACGCGGGGGCTTCTCACTGATCCCGATCACGATCGAGCGCGAGGCGTCGGCGTCGTGCGGGTCGATCGCGAGATCCGCGAGCGACAGCGTCTCGAACGGCTTCTTCTTCGCCGCCATGATGCCCTTGAAGTTCGGGAAGCGCGCGTCGGGAAGGCGCTCCGTGATCGAGATGACCGCGGGAAGAGCCGCCGTCGCCTCTGCCGTGCCGCCGTCGGTCGCGCGCTCGCCGGAGACCGCGGCATCCGTGATCTCGACCGAGTTGAGGCCCGTCGCGGCCGGCACGTCGAGCAGCTCGGCGACCATCGACGCCATCATGCCGCCCGAGCCGTCGGTCGACTGGTTGCCGGCGATCACGAGATCGAAGCCGATCTTCTGGAGCGCCGCCGCGAGCACCTCGGCCGTCAAGCCCATGTCGGCACCCAGCAGCGCCTCATCGACGACCTGAACCGCCGACGCGGCACCCATCGCCAGACCCTTGCGCACCGTCGCGGCCGCCGACTCGGGCGTCATCGACAGCACCACGACCTCGGTCCCCGCGTTCTTGTCGGCATGGCTGAGCGCGACCTCGAGGGCCCGCTCGCCGATCTCGTCGAGGACGGTCTCACTCGCCGCGCGGTCGGCCAGGCCGGTCTCGAGGTTCAGCTTGCGGTCCCCGTACGTGTCGGGGACCTCCTTCACCAGCACGACGATCTTCATCGACTCTCCTCACGCCTCCGGCGAGTCTACCGACGGCGGCTTTATGTACCCAATCGGCGAGGCTTTCCCGTCGCGAGTGGGCGATTGGTTGGGTTAGTGCATACATTCCGGCGCGTGCGGAGCGGCATCCGATCGCCCGTGCCGGTGAGTCAGCGGTGTTCGAACCGCGGCTCCCGCTTCTCGCGGAACGCGGCCATGCCCTCCGTCTGGTCGGCGGTGTCGAACAGCGCCGCGAACACGTGCCGCTCGAACCGCAGGCCCTCGGCGAGGGGCGTCTCCATCGCGGCGTCGAGCGCCGCCTTCGTCGCGTACAGCGCTGGCAGCGACTTCGACGCGATCGTCTCGGCGACTCGACCGGCCTCGGCGAGGAGCTCATCGGCGGGGACCACGCGCGAGACCAGCCCGGCGCGCTCCGCCTCGGTCGCGTCGATCAGGCGACCGGTCAGGATGAGCTCGGCCGCCTTGTAGTACCCGATCGCGCGGACGAGCCGCTGCGAGCCGCCCATCCCCGGCATGACCCCGAGGTTGATCTCGGGCTGGCCGAACTTCGCCGTGTCGGCGGCGAGGATGATGTCGCACATCATGGCGAGCTCGCATCCGCCGCCGAGCGCATAGCCCGAGACCGCCGCGACGACCGGCGTGCGCACGGCCGCGAACCGCGGCCAGCCGCCGAAGTGGTCGCCCATGAGCATCTCGAGGCCGGACTTCGCCTCCATCTCCTTGATGTCGGCGCCCGCGGCGAACGCGCGCTCGGATCCGGTCACGACGATGCAGCCCACGCCCTCGTCGGCGTCGAACGCCTCGGCTGCGGAGAGGATGTCCCACATCACCTGGGTGTTGAGCGCGTTCAGCGCGTCGGGTCGGTTGATCGTGATCCAGCCGACGCGGCCCTCTTGCCGCACCAGGATCGTCTCGTACTCGGTCATTGCGCGGTCCCTTCCACCTCGGGTCACAGCCGTTCGATCACAGTCGCGTTGGCCAACCCTCCGCCTTCGCACATGGTCTGGACGCCGAAGCGCCCGCCGGTGCTCTCGAGGTAGGCCACCAGCGTGCCGAGCAGGCGAGTGCCTGACGACCCGAGCGCGTGGCCGAGCGCGATCGCGCCGCCCCACGGGTTCGTCTTCGCCAAGTCGGCTCCGAGCTCGTGCGCCCAGGCCAGCGGGACGGACGCGAACGCCTCGTTGACCTCGAACGCGTCGATGTCGTCCACGCCGAGGCCGGCGCGCTCGAGCACCCGACGCGTCGCCGGAATGGGCCCCGTGAGCATCATGAGCGGGTCGTCGCCGACGACGGCGAAGGAGTGGAACCGCGCGCGCGGACGCAGGCCGAGCTCATCGGCCTTCTCCTCGCTCATGATGAGCGCGGCGGAGGCGCCGTCGGTCAATGGCGACGAGTTGCCGGCGGTGACGCGGAAGTCGAGCTCGGGGAAGCGCTTTTCCATATCGGGGGTGCGGAACACGGCCGGCAGCTCGGCCAGGCGCTCGGGCGTCGTGCCCGCACGCACGGTCTCGTCGCGGCTCACCTCGCCGGCATCCGTCGTGACCTTCAGCAGCTGCCCGTCGAACAGGCCGGCGTCGAGCGCCGCGGCGGCTCGCCTGTGCGATTCGGCGGCGAACTCGTCGAGGTCCTCGCGCGAGAGGCCCCAACGCGCCGCGATGAGCTCGGCCGAGATGCCCTGGTGCACGAGCCCGTCCGGGTACCGCTCGCGAATCCGAGGAGACGCGGTCTGGCCCGGGCCGGCCGAGGTGCCCAGCGGCACGCGGCTCATCGACTCGACACCACCGGCGATGACGATGTCGTAGGCGCCCGCGATGACGCCCTGGGCGGCGAAGTGGGCGGCCTGCTGACTGCTGCCGCACTGCCGGTCGATGGTCGTCGCCGGCACGCGTTCGTCGAATCCGGCCGCGAGCACGGCGTTGCGGGCGATGTTCACACCTTGCTCTCCGACCTGACTGACGCATCCGAGGAGGACATCGTCGATCTGCGACGACTCCAGGCCGTTGCGCTCGAGCACGGCCGTGAGCACCCCGGCCGCGAGATCGACCGGATGGACCGACGACAGCGCGCCTCCTGGCTTGCCCCGGCCGGATGGTGTGCGGATGACGTCGACGATGACTGCGGTGGTCATGGTTCTCACATCGCTTTCGGAGTGATCTGGGCGCTCGCCAGTGCGCGCGCGGGTCTGGTCTGAGAACGGTCGCCGTGGGCGAGGTGGCGCGAGATGATCAGTCGCTGGATCTGATTCGTCCCTTCGAAGATCTGCATGACCTTCGCCTCGCGCAGATACCGCTCCACGGGGAAGTCCTTGGTATATCCTGCCCCGCCGAACACCTGCACGGCGTCCAGCGTCACCTTCATCGCGTTGTCGGTGGCGATCAGCTTCGCGATCGACGCGGCTCGGCTGTACGGCAGGCCCCGGTCGCGCAGGCGGGCAGCAGCCAGATACGTCGCTCGTGACGATTCGACGGCAGCCGCCATGTCGGCCAGGACGAAGGCCAGGCCCTGATGGTCGATGATGGCTCGGCCGAACGTCTCCCGCTCCTTCGCGTACGCGACAGCGGCATCCAGCGCCGCCTGCGCGAGCCCGGTCGCCACCGCGGCGATCCCCAGACGCCCGGAGTCCAGTGCCGAGAGCGCGATCGCGAGTCCCTCCCCTTCCGCCCCGATGCGGTTCTCGTCCGGGACGAAGACGTCGTCGAAGTGCATGGTGGCGGTCGGGGATGCGGTGAGGCCCATCTTGCGCTCGGGCGCGCTCGCGGTCAGGCCCGCCGTGTCAGCCGGGACGAAGAAGCAGGAGATCCCGTGGGTGCGGTCTTCGGATGTCCGCGCCATGACGATGTAGAAGTCGGCGTGCCCGCCGTGGGTGGTCCACGCCTTGGCTCCCGAGATGACGTATCCGCCATCCACCTTGCGGGCGGCGGTCCGCATCGCTGCGGGGTCGGAGCCCGCGTGCGACTCGGAGAGGCAGTACGCGCCCAGCGTCTCTCCTCCGAGCGTCCAAGGAAGGAGCCTCTCGCGCTGCTCGTCGGTCCCGAACATCGCGACCGGCATGCTCGCGAGGGCGTGGACGCTCACGCCGACGGCGACGCTCGCCCACGTGCCGGCGATCTCCTCGAAGACTTGAAGGTAGGTCTCGGCGGGCTGGTCGCCCCCGCCGTACTCCACCTGGTACGGCAGGCCCAGAAGGCCCGCGGCGCCGAGCCGGGCGAAGGCATCGCGAGGGAACCTGCCGTCCTGCTCGTCCTGATTCACCCGCTTGGCCAGGGTTTTCTGACAGAGCTCGCGCGTGAGCTGGATGAGGTCGTCGGCCTCCTGTGTGGGCAGGATCCTCGTCGCGGTCATCATCGCGTCTCCTCGTCCTGATGTGGATCCGGTCTTCCGGGTACTGGTCAAGTACCGTTTTCGGTACTGAATTACAGTTTGTGGTACTCTCTGAGTATGCCACGACTGGTGCGCGAACGGCGCACACCGACCAGGACGACGCAACGCCGCGAGGATCTCGTCGAACGCCTCATCGACGTCTTCCTCGACGAGGGCTTCGCCGACACGAGCATCGAAGACCTCGCGCGTGCCCTCCGCTGCTCGAAGTCGACGCTGTACACCGTCGCCGGTTCCAAGGAGCAGATCATCGTCGCCGTCGTGCGGGCGTTCTTCCGGCGCTCTGCCGAGCGGGTCGAGGCGGCAGCGGCCGACGAGAGCCTCGACCCGCTCGATCGCCTGCGTGCATATCTCGTGGCGATCTCGAGCGAGCTGGCTCCTGCCACCCCGGCGTTCTTCGCCGACCTCGACAGCATGCCCGCCACGCAGGAGATCTACCGCGACAACACCCGGATAGCGGCACGCAAGGTGCAGGACTTCGTGCGGCAGGCAGCTCCCCGCACCTCGAAGAGCACAGCGACCTTCATCGGCGCCGTCGCTGCGCAGGTCATGGAGGCCATCCACCGCGGTGAGATCGAGGCCGCTACCGGGTACGACGACTCAGCGGCCTATCGCGCACTCGCCGACCTCATCGTCGCCGGCATGAGCCGCCGCGCGGATCCCGCGGCCAACTGACGTCCGGGCAACACAACTCGAAGGAGATCAATGAAGATTCAGGGAACGACAGCGCTCGTGACCGGCGCGGCATCGGGGCTCGGAGCAGCCACGGCGCGCTCGCTGGCCGAGCAGGGCGCATCCGTCATCGGCCTCGACCTCGCGGGCGGCATCGAACGGGCCGAGGCGGTGACGGGCGTCACCTACGTCGCCGCCGATGTGACCAGCGAAGTCGACGTCCAGTCGGCGCTCGACGGCATCGGCGCAGACGCGCCGCCCTTGCGGATCGTCGTGAACTGCGCGGGCATCGGCCCCGCGCAGCGGCTGCTCTCGAACAGGGGCATCCACGATCTCGAGCTCTTCCGACGGACCATCGAGGTCAACCTCCTCGGCACGTTCAACGTTCTCCGTCTCGCTGCCGCGCGGATCGCGGAGGCCTCTTCCGACGAGCACGGGCAGCGCGGCGTGATCGTCAACACCGCCTCGGTCGCCGCGTACGAAGGCCAGATCGGCCAGGTGGCGTATGCGGCGTCGAAGGGCGGAGTCGTCGGGCTCACGCTGCCCGCGGCGCGGGACCTCGCCCGCTCGGGCATCCGCGTCAACACGATCGCCCCGGGGATCGTGAACACCCCCATGCTGGCCGCGCTGGGTCCGGAGGTCGGGGCGTCCCTCGCCCAGAGCATCCCCTTCCCTCAGCGGCTCGCCCGCCCGGACGAATACGCCCAGCTGGTCACGATGATCATCCAGCACGACTATCTCAACGGTGAGACGATCCGCATGGACGGCGCGATCCGCATGGCTCCGCGATGACCGCCGACGCGGCCCGGGTCGCGAGCGCGCCGCACGTGCGCGTCTCGCGGGACGGCCACATCGTACGCATCGCGCTGGCCCGCCCGGAGGCGGCGAACACCGTGAACCTGGCGATGGCGCGAGCCCTGCTCGGCGAGCTCGAGCGGCTCGTCGCCGATCCGCCGCGGGTGCTCATCATCGAGGGCGAGGGCGGGGTCTTCTGCGGCGGCGGGGACGTCCGCGAGATGGCGGCCGCCGACGATGTCACCGCATACCTGCACGACCTGGCGGGGACCTTCCATGCGGCTCTCCTGACCCTGGACGACATCGACTGCGTGACGATCGCCGCCGTCGACGGTGCGGCGGCAGGCGGTGGACTGGGCCTGGCGCTCGCGGCCGACGTCGTCATCGCGACCGAGCGATCTCGGTTCCTCACGGCGTACGAGAAGCTCGGCGTGACCCCCGACAGCGGGGTGACGCACCGTCTCGCGCGCGCCGTGGGCAGCGCACGCGCCCTGTCGATGACCGTCCTGAGTCGGCCGCTCGACGCGGCGACCGCTCATGCGTGGGGCATCGTCGCAGACGTCGTCGCGGCGGACGCGCTCGCGTCCGCGATCGACGGGCTCGCCGCCGAGCTCGCGTCTCGGCCCACGTCTCACATCGCCGCCACGCGACGGCTGATCCGCCAGGGCGAGACGACCACCCTCGACGCCCAGCTTCGGGCCGAGGCATCCGGAATCGCCCGATCCGCCGCCCAGCCGCACGCGCTCGCGGCGATCCGAGCTTTCGCCCCGCAGCGGGCAGCCGACTGAACAGGAGACTCCCATGACCGCACAGGCCTCCCTTTCAGGGCGCACCATCGTGATGTCCGGCGGCAGCCGCGGCATCGGCCTCGCGATCGCGCTGCGCGCGGCCGCCGACGGCGCCAACATCGTGCTGCTCGCCAAGACAGCGCAGCCTCACCCGAAGCTGCGCGGAACGGTCTTCGAGGCGGTCGAGCTCATCGAGGCGGCGGGCGGACGCGCGACCGCCGTCGTCGGCGACGTGCGCGACGACGACAGCATCGCCGAGGCCGTCGCGGCGGCCGAGGAGCGATACGGCGGCGTCGACATCTGCATCAACAACGCCAGCGCCCTGCAGCCGCTCAAGACGCTCGATCTCACGCCCTCGCAATACGACCTGATGCAGGACATCAACACGCGCGGCACGTTCATGCTCACCCGGGCGTGCCTTCCGCTGCTCGTCCAGTCGGACAACCCGCATGTCCTGACGCTGAGCCCGCCACTCAACCTGACCTCGCAGCGGTGGCTGGCCGAGTTCCCCGGCTACCTGCTGTCGAAGTACGGCATGAGTCTTGTGACGCTCAGCCTCGCAGCAGAGTTCGCCGAGAAGGGCGTCGCGGTCAACTCGCTCTGGCCGCGAACCACCATCGGGACGGATGCCGTGCGCAATCTGCTCGGAGGTGACGCGGCGATGTCGCGGGCACGACGGCCCGAGATCGTCGCCGACGCGGCCCACGCCATCATCTCGGCGCCGAGTTCGGCCCGGACGGGTCAGCTGTTGATCGACGAGGACGTGCTGCGAGAGTCCGGGGTCACGGACTTCGCGCCGTACTCGTACTCCGGAGTCGACGCCGGGCTGGACGGCGACTTCTTCCTGGACTGACTCAGAGGCTCTTGAACGCCTGGACGGCGACGAGCGACGAGGCGTCGACGACCTCCTTGCCGTAGCGCTCGAGGACGATCTCCTGGGTCGCTCGCAGGTGGGCGGTCGCCAACGCGGTAACACCGTCGACGTCACCGTCTGTGATGAGGCGGACGAGCGCGGCATGGGTGCGGAACGACTCCCGCTGTGAATCCACGCCGGGGTACTGGGACGCGGCATTGGCCGATTCGGCCCAGATCTGCTCCTGGATCGACCAGATCGCGACCATGCTGCGCACGAGCAGCTGCATCGTCTGGTTGTCGAGCCCCGCGACGAGGATGTCGTGGAAGGTGCGCGCAGCAGCGGAGTACCGTGCCCCGTCGCCGATGTGGGCCTCGGTCTCGGCGAGACTACGCTCCAGCGCGGGGACGATCGTTTCTGCACGGTCCGCGCGCGCGGCGCACGCCGCCGCGCACATCGGCTCGAGGATGAGGATCGTGGCGGCCAGGTCGGCGACGGTGACTCCCTGGCCCTGCAGCGAGAGCGCGAAGGCGTACGCGGCGGACGACCAGCTCGGCTTGTGGACGTAGGCACCGCCGAACTTGCCGCGACGCACCGTGATGAGCCCCTCTGCTTCGAGGATGCGAAGCGCCTCGCGCAGGGAGGGGCCGCTGACACCGTACTGGGCGGCGAGGTCATCCTGACGTGGAAGGGGCACGTCGTCGGCCTCGCTGCGGAGGATCCGTTTGCGCAGGTCGGCGGCGATCGATTCTGCCACGCGGGGCGACAGCCCGATTCTGGCGCCCTGCGGGCGGTCCCCTACCTCGTGCACGTTGCCTCATCTCGCTTCGAAGACATCCTCACAAACCTTATATGGTTCGTGGGGCGCGAGCCTAGTGCGGCGACGAAGGCGGAGACGTCGGCGTGTCTCCGACGTGCCCGAACTCCCGCCACCCGTCTCGCTCGATCGCGGCCAGCAGGCGGCCCGCGAGCGCGTGCCGGTCCTCCGGGAGGCGAAGGGCCGTCTGGGCGGCACGCGAGAGCCACGAGACGTCCACCTCGTCCGTGAAACCCATCGCACCGTGAAGCTGATGTGCACCGCGAAGAATCGTGCCGGCCGACTGCTGGACCGCCGAACGCAGCGCCAACGCGTCGACGAGCGCCTCGTCGCGGTCCACCGAGAGACGCCAGACGGTGTACTTCGCCAGCTCCTCGAGCGATTCGAGCGCGACGGCCATGTCGGCGAGCTGGAACCCGACCCCCTGGAAGGTGATGAGCCTGCGCCCGAACTGCTCGCGCTCACGCGTGTAGCGGACGGTGTCCTCGACGGCGTGCTCCAGCAGCCCGAGCAGCCACCACGCCTGCAACGTGACGGCGAGCGCGGCCGTGGCGGGCGAGCGCTCCTCTGTGGAATCCGCCGACATCCGGACGGCAAAAGGCGCGAGCATCGTCCCGAGCACCTGCGGCCGCTGCGGCAGGAGCCTGCGGATGCGCCCGTCCAGCGCGACGCCCGTCCACGCCAGCGGCAGGTCGCCATGAGAGACCAGCGCCGGGGACGAGCCGCCCACGATCGCGGTCGCACCCCCGGATGCCGGGGCGGCGAGCCGCTCGGCGACCGGGTACGGCACCGCGAAGAAGCCGGCCGATCGGCTCGCGCTGGCCGCGACCTCCAGCTCGAGTTGATCAGCGAGGGGGCGCACATCCCACAGCCCCATCGCTTCGAATATCGACCCCGCCTGTTCGCGGACCGCGAGGTCGTCGCCCGCTTTCCGCAGCAGGTCCAGACCGCCGGAGGCGGCGATGCTCTCGCGGAGCACGTCGCCGACGTCGACGGCCTCTGAAGCCAAGCTCGAGTTCATGCGCGCTCCAGAAACTTCGCGATCGTGTGCTTGTTCATCTCGACGGTGCCCGAGGCGACCGTCGCCGACAGGGAGTACCGCCAGTGATCCTCGACCTCGCGCTCGAAGAACGTCGACTCCGCCGTGGCGCCGACCGCGCGCTCGCCGAGCATCTCCATGAGGATCTCCGCGGCCTCCTGATCGAGGGTCGTCACCACGATGCGGTACCCGGCCGCGGATAGCGGTGAGAGCGCGGACGACTCCTCGCCGACGAGGCGGTACGCGAGCAGGCGCGCCTGCCGCGCCCGAACCAGCGCGCTGGCCCAACGCTCGCGCAGCGACTCCGGCAATTCGTCCCACTGGTCGCCCAGAGCACGCGGCGCCTCGCGAAGCAGACGCTCGGAACGCGCGTAGCGGGCGATGCCGATCCGCTCGAATCCGAGCACATCTGACACGATGTCCCATCCCGCGCCGACATCGCCGAGCACCTGGGCATCCGGCACCCACGCATCGTCGAGATACACCTCATTGAGATGGTGCTCGCCGAGCATCGCGGCGATCGGCCGCACCTCGACGCCCTGCTGATCCATCTCCATCAGGAAGACGGTGATGCCGCTCTTGCGACCGCCGGGCGGGCCCGTGCGCGCCAGCAGGAAGCACCACTGCGCCATGCGCGCGTACGACGTCCAGACCTTCTGGCCGGAGATGGACCAACCGCCGTCGATCTTCGTCGCCTTGGTGCGCAGAGCGGGCAGGTCGGATCCGGCACCCGGCTCGCTGAAGCCCTGGCACCACACCACCTCGCCGGCCGCGATCGGCGGGAGGTGCTGGGCCTGCTGCTGCGCGGTCCCGTGCCGCATGATCGCCGGCCCCACCCAGTTCACGCCCATGTACTGGGCGCCGCGAGGCTCGTGTGCCGCCCACATCTCCTCACGAACGGCGGTCTGCTCCCAGACGTCGCTGCCGCCTCCACCGAACTCGGGAGGCCAGGCGGCTGCGAGCAGCTTGCGCCGGCCGAGCTCGCGCGAGAACGCCTCGGTGAGGGCGAGATCCTCGGGGTCGGCGGTGAACGCACCGAGGAAGTCGTGCGGGATGTGCTCCGCGATGAGCTGGCGCAACTGCGCGCGCAGCTGCGCCACAGACTCCGATTCGCGAAAGTCAAGCACGGACACCACCTTCAGGTCAACTTCTCCAACTTTATAAAGATTACCCCTTCTAGGCTAGTTATCGCCACCCGTAGCGTGTCGCCTCTGCCCGGAGTCACGTCCGACCGTCGCCGACAGCTCCTCTCGCGCTCGCGACCGATCGACGGTCCACGAGGAGAGGGCTGCTCTTTCCACGTCCAGAGACGGCTCCAGCGCGATCGCCCGCCCTTCCCGGTAGAGCCGGACCATGTTCGCGGTGCTCCGGGGATCCAGCCTCGCGACCGCATCCGCCACTTCGCGGACACGCGTCCAGAGATCCTCGTGCCGGACGACTTCGTTCACCAGACCCCACTCGTACGCGGTCCGTGCACCGATAGCCTCGCCGGTGAGACTCATCTGGCGCGCCCGCCATGCTCCGATGGCAGCCGGCAGCTCCGCGCTGAGTCCCCAGCCAGGTGTGAGCCCGAGCACGGCGTGCGTGTCTGCGAACCGTGCGCGATCGGACGCGATGACCATCGAGCACGCGAGCGCGATCTCGAGTCCGCCGGACACGCAGGCGCCGTTGACCGCCGCGATCGTCGGGGTCGACAGCGAACGCAGCATCGTCGCGGGGTCGACGGGCGGCGGCGTGTAGTCGGGATCGCCGAGCAGCTGCTTCGCGTCGACACCGCTGCAGAAGGCCGGATCGGCGCCCGTCACGATGATCACCCGGACATCGGGATCGCGGTCCGCTCGCGCGAGGCACTCCACCAACCGGACGCGGCTCGCGCGGTCGAGCGCGTTGCGCGTCGGAGGGTGGTCGAAGCGCACCAGCATGACCTCCCCGTCGGTCTCGAGGCGAATGCGAAGGCTGTCTTCCACTGTCTCTCCCTGTAATCTCTATAATCATTAGCGAATTCACGAAGGCTACCAACGATGACTCTCCCCGACCGGATCAGGCGCCGCCTGTCACTCCCGGTGGTGTGCGCGCCGATGTTCCTGATCTCCGGGCCTCTCCTGGTCGTCGCCGCACGGCGCGCCGGGTTCATCGGGGCGTTCCCCCGTCAGAACGCGCGTACACGCGCGGAATTCGCGGACTGGCTCGCCAGGATCAAAGACGCGTCCGAAGCGGGCGCGGGGCACAGCGGATGGGACGGGCCGCTCGCGGTCAACATCCCCACTACGACGCCGGTCGATGAACTGGCCGCGGACCTGGACCTCTGCGCCGCCTACGGGGTGGACATCATCATCACCTCGGTGGGCAAGCCCGACAACATCACCTCCCTCGCCCACGATCGCGGGCTGCTCGTGCACCATGACGCCACGTCCGTCACGTTCGCGGAGAAGGCGATCGAGGCAGGGGTCGATGGCCTGAACTGCATCGGCGCCGGAGGCGGGGGCCATTCGGGAACCCTCAGTCCGCTCGTGCTCCTTCCGCGCCTCCGGGAGATGTTCGACGGCACGCTGTCGTTGGCGGGTGCTGTCGCCACGGGCGCTGCGGTGCGAACGGCCGAGGTGCTCGGTGCGGATCTCGCGTTCGTCGGAACGCGCTTCGCGGCGACGACGGAGTCGCTCGCGCACCCGCTCCAGAAGCGATCGATGGTCGAAGGTGACTCCCGACGGCTGCGATACACCGGGCGAGTGAACGGTGTGCCCGCCAACTGGATGCTCGACTCGCTCGAGCAACACGCCATCGATGTCGACGCGCTGCCAGATCCGGTACGCCGTGGCCACGATCATCTGCCGGCCGATGTCCGACCGTGGCGTGACCTCTGGTCGGCCGGCCAGGGCGTCGAGCTCATCCACGACATTCCGACCGTCGCACAGCTCGCGCGCCGTCTCGCGGCGGAGTATCTGACCGCGTGCGACACACCCGACTACCGCCCCGGGGCCGAGATCCTCGCCGGGGCATCCGAACGGAACGAAAGGACTCTCACGTGACAGCCGACGTCATCGATTCCCTCCCCCGCAGCGACGAACTGCTGCTCGAAGCAGCCGGGGATTCTCTGGTGGTGACGCTGAATCGCCCGCACCGTGCGAACGCGCTCACCGAGCCGCTCATGCGCGATCTCCGCGCTCTCTGGGACGCCGTCTCGTCCACGACCGGAATCAGGGCGGTGGTGCTCACCGGCGCGGGATCCGCGTTCTGCGCGGGCGCGGACGCCGCCATGCTCTCGGAACCTCGGACGAGCATCGGGGCGGATGCCGCGGAGGAGTTGTCCTTCGTGCCCGGCCCGCACCTCGATGTGCCGGTCATCGTCGCCGTGAACGGAGTGTGCGCGGGCGGCGGTCTGCACTTCGTCGCCGATGCCGACATCTGCATCGCGTCGGAGAGGGCTCGCTTCATCGACCCGCACGTGACCGTCGGCCAGGTGAGCGGCCTCGAGCCGCTCGAGCTCATGCTCCGCGCCCGACGCGACACGGTCGTGCGAATGGCCCTGCTCGGGCGAAGCGAAGCGCTCGACGCGCGCACCGCCCTGGAGGCCGGACTCGTGTCGGAAGTGGTCGAGCCCGATGAGCTCCTCGCGCATGCGCTCGCCCTGGGCGAGCGCATCGCCGCGGGGTCGCCAGAGGCGATCCGGATCACCCGGGCCACGATCCGCGACTTCGAGGCAGATCTTCTGCGTCGGCACCTCGACGCCGGCTGGCAGGCGATCCAGGCCCACTGGCCGCACCCCGACGCTAACGAGGGGCCGACCGCGTTTCTCGAGAAGCGACCGCCGCGCTGGGCGGACATGCCGTAGCGCGCGAAACGGCGCCGGTGCCAGGCGGCACCGGCGCCGTCCGCGTCCGTCAGGGCAGATCGCGCAGCGTGCCGCCGTCCACCTGGATGTTCACGCCGGTCGTCCAGCTGGACGCGGCCGACGCGAGGAACACGATCATGCGCGCGACCTCGTCGGGCGTCCCAGTGCGGCCCATGGCGATCGGCTCGAGCTGCAGCATCCGATGCTCGACGTCGTCGGCGGTCACGCCCATGTGCTTCGCCGCGGACTCGTAGCCCGCCAGCACGCTCTCGCTCTTGGTCAGTCCCGGCATCACGCAGTTCGCCAGGATGCCGTACTTGGAATACGCCCGAGAGAGGGCGCGGGTGGCGTTCATGAGCGCGGCCTTGGCCGCGCCGTAGGAGGCGAACCGCGGGTCGGCGGTCCTGCCCGCGGTCGACCCGACCGTCACGATGCGGCCCCATCCGCGCTCCCGCATGACCGGCACGCACGTCATCGCCAGTCGGATGGCGCTCAGCGTGTTCACCTGGTACGCCTGCATCCAGCTCTCGTCGGAGAAGTCACGCAGGTGCTCGCCCGTCGACATGCCGGCGGCGCTGACGACGCCGTCGATCCGCCCGAACGCCTCGAGCGCCGCATCCCGGATCTTCTCGGCGGATGCCGGGTCGGCGACGTCGATCGCCAGGCCGCGCACGGAACGCTCCGCTCGGCCGAGAGTCTCGACGACACCCCGCAGCCGCTCCTCCCCCCTTGCGCACAGGAGCACCGACGCTCCCTCCTGGGCCAGGATCTCGGCTGTCGCCTTGCCGATCCCCGCGCTCGCCCCCGTGATGATGTAGGCGCGCGATGCGATTCCGAGATCCATGGTCACTTCTCCTTCGTCAGGTCACGCGTGTCCGGGGTGATCCCCTGCGACTTCAGTTCGTGCTTCTGCACCTTCATCGTCGGCGTGCGCGGCATGTCGTCGACGCGGCGGACGAATCGCGGCACGGCATACCGCGGCAGGTCCGCGGCGACGGCGCGCACGACGTCGGCGATGTCCACGACGTCGGCAAAGTCGTCCTCGACGAGGATGGCGGCCATCACCTCGGTCTCGCCGTCGACCTCGACCCCGTACACGGCGGCCTCGCTCACGTGCGGATGGGCGACCAGAACGCTCTCGACCTCCCACGCCGAGATGTTCTCGCCGCGCCGGCGGAGCGAGTCCTTCGCGCGTTCGGCGAAGAAGACGTCCCCGTCCGCCGTCAGGCAGCCGCGGTCGCCCGTCGTGAACCACAGGTCGGTCGTCGCCGCCACCGTCGCGCGGTCGTTGTTGTAGTAGCCGCGCGTGAAGACGTCCTCGGTCTTCGGGCGCACCTGAATATCACCGGGGCTGCCTGCCGGCACGGGGCGGCCGCGTTCGTCGACGACGCGCAACTCGAACAGCGCGCTCTCCCGCCCGGCCGAGCCCGGGGCGCACCCGCTGCCGGGGATGTTCACCGCGGCCATCGGCGCCTCGGTGAGGCCGTACACCTCGAGAAGCTCGACGCCGTACCGATCTCGCCATTCCTCCCTGTCGCGCAGCGAGGCCCCCGCGCCGTAGGCCAGGCGCACCGAGTGGTCGCGATCCTTCGCGGCATCCGGCTCGCCGGAAGCGGACGAGATCATCGCCAGCACCGATCCGAGATGGTTGAAGACGGTGATGCCGCGCTCCCGGCAGAGTCGCCAGAAGCCGCTGGAGCTGAACTTCGATTCGAGGTCGATCGCCGCGCCCGCTGCGAGCGCTGCCATCACCCCGCTGTAGCGAGCGTTCTGGTGGTACAGGGGGAAGAAGTTGAGGAGCCGGTCGTCCGGACCGTAGCCGCCCACTTCGGCGACGTACTGCCCGAGACGGATGCAGCCCCGCTGATTGTGGACCACGCCCTTCGACGGACCGGTCGTGCCCGAGGTGTACAGGATCACGCCGCCTTCGTCGGTCTCCGGTGCCGTCCAGCCGGTCGGGTCGAGGTACAGATCGGCCAGGGAAGGGGCGCCCAGCGAGTCGTCGCCGTGCACGATCAATCCCAGCGAGTCCCCGACCAGGCGGCGCACCTCAGTCACGTACGCCGCGTCGCACACGATGACCTCGACCTCGCTGTCGCGGATGAGGTGGTGCAGGAGGCTCCCGCGATAGTTGGTGTTGAAGGGCGTCTCGACGCATCCGAGGAGCGACGCCGCGAACCACGTGTCGATCACCTGATGCGAGGTGTCCATGAGGATGCCGACCCGCGAGCCGGGGCCGAGTCCGAACTGCTCGAGCCCTCGCGCCAACGACCTCGCATCGTGGTGCAGCCGCTCATAGGTGCGGCCCACGCCGTCGACTCGCAGCATCTCCTGCTGTCCGTAGAGCGCCGTCCGGTCGGACAGAAAGTTCGCCATCGCCGTCACTGCAACACCTCTTCGTCGTGCCGTCGGCTACTTCTTGCTGCTGCGCTGCGCGAACCGGTTGATGCGCTCGAGCGCGTCGGGTCCGAGCATCGTCTCGTAGGCGTCCTCCATGGAAGACAGCGGACGCGTCTCGTTGAGGATCTTCTTGTAGTTGCGGATCGCGATCGGCGAGGCCTTCGCGAGCTCGCCGAGGACTTCGCCCACGGCGGTCTCCAGGCCGCCGTCGGGCACCACCTTGGTGAGCAGGCCCCCGGTGAACGCGTCCGCGGCGCTGAAGGTCACCCCGGAGTAAAGCCAATAGCGCAGGATCGCCGGGGGTACCCGGTCGCGCAGGAGGCGAGGCATGTGGCCGTCGACCACACCGACGCGAGCCTCGGGCATGCCGAACTTCGAGCGCTCCGTCGCGATCGCGATGTCGCAGCACAGCGCGATCGTGAGGCCGCCGCCCAGGCACAGGCCGTCGATGGCGGCGATCGTGGGCTTGGGAAGGCTTCTGATCGCCTCGAAGGGAACAGCCTCGTCGTAGCCGAAGATGTCGAGGCTGCGGTCGTTGAGCGACCCGAGCATCTCTTTGAGATCCCCGCCCACAGCGAAGTTGCCCTGCGTGCCCTCGAGCACGACCACTGCCACCGAGTCGTCGAGGTACGCCGAGCGGTAGACGTCGCGAAGCTCGGCGTAGAGCTTCTTCGTCAGGGCGTTCCGCGCGTCGGGTCGATCGAAGACGATGCGGAGGACGCCGTCGTCCAGCGTGGTGGTGATGTTCTCTGACATGTTCGGAACCTTATCGTACAATTCTTTACAATGAATACATGCTTAGCTAGTCTGAGCGCAACATGGACGAGACGCTCCGCGGGGAGCACACATCGGGCGACGTCGCCGAGTTGATCGAGTATCCCTTTCGCGAACCGCCCCAGGTCGCCGGCTTCTCATTCGGCGGCACCCTCACAGCGTGAACCAGCCCACACGAACAGGATGAGCATGAGTGCCACGATCACCAGAGTCGATCTTCCTTCCACCCGGACAGAGATCTACCGGAAGGGCGACGGCCCGACGCTGCTGCTCATCCAGGGCGGCGGGACGGGAAAGCGCGCGTGGTATCCGATCATCGATCGGCTGGCAGACCGTGTGAACTGCGTCGCCTTCGACAACCGCGGCGTGGGTCACGGAGCCGACATCGGCGACTCCCTCACCATCCACGATCTGGCCGGCGACGCGGCGGAGCTCATCGAATGGCTCGGCGAGGGGCCCGTGCACGTCGCGGGCGTCTCGCTCGGCGGCATGATCGCGATGCGTCTGGCGTCCGAGCGCCCCGACCTCGTCAAGTCCCTGACGCTGCACTCGACCAGCGCCCAGCGCAACGGCCGCGGCCAGGACGCCGCCGACTTCCGGATGCGGATCCTCGACCTCGAGCTGCCGGTCGACATGCTGCGGCGTTACGTCGCGCTCTGGTCGGAGGGCTCGGCGGGGTTGACGTGGGACATACCCGAGGACGTCGTGAACACCGAGCGCTTCGATCCGCACAACTACCGGATGCAGCTGGGAGCCGTGCGCGGCCACCACATGTCGGCCGAAGAGCTCGGCAGAATCACGAGCCCGACCCTGATCACGGTCGGAAGCGACGACATCCTCACCACGCCCGAAGACGCGAAGCACCTGTGGCGGTCCATCCCCGACGCTCGACTCGTCACTGTCGAGGGCGGCGGACACGGCTACTACATCGCGGATCCCGACCTCGTCGCGCTGCTTCAGGCCGGGTGGGTGGCGCAGCACTCGAAGGCGGGATGAAACCCCGGCCAACCAACGATTCAACGATGAAACGAGAGGCAATCCCATGAAGAAGTCATCAGTGCTCCGGACGACCGCCCTCATCGCCGCGGTGGGCATCGCGGCAGTGGCCGCGGGCTGCTCGGCGCAGGACCCGGAGCCCGCCGACACGGGCGCTCCGGTCTCGGCCGAATGGCAGGCGGTCGTGGACGCGGCGAATGAGGAAGGAGCCGTCGTCTGGTACTCCTCGGCCCCTCCGGCCGCCCGCGAGGCGCTCAAGGCGGCGTTCGAGGAGGAGTACCCCGAGATCACCGTCGAGATCCGCGCACTCAACACCGCGGACATGCAGGCCGCGCTGCAGGCCGAGCACGACACCGGAACCGCGGGCGCGGACGTCGTATCCAACGTCGACTACTCGTGGATCTACGATCGCGTCGCGGAGCCCGACTTCATGACGCCGCTCGAGGCGCCGGTCTTCGCGGAGCAGGAGTGGGTCGACAGCGGCTACGTCCTCAACGACAAGGCCGTCATCGCGCCGATCGGCCTGGTGACGATCGGCTGGAACACCGAGCTCTACCCGGAGGGGATCGAGAGCTACGACGACCTGCTCGACCCGAAGCTCGGCAACGGCGTCATCGGATCGGTCGAGGCGACGCTCACCGCCGTGTACGCCGACTGGTACAACTTCGTCGAGGAGAACCACAACCCGGACTTCGTCGAGGAGCTCGCGAAGCAGGATCCCACGTTCTACCCGAGCGCGGCAGTGATGGTCGAGGCGCTCACAGCTGGTGAGGTCGCGGTCGGGGCGTTCACGACCGCGGCGGACATGACCCGGCTGAAGGACGAGGGCGCCCCCGTGGACTTCGTTCTTCCCGATCCGGCATGGCTGGTGCAGAACATCTTCTACATCGTCGAGTCGGCCGGTCACCCGAATGCGGCACAGGTGTTCATGAACTTCTTCGGAAGCCCGAAGGGACAGGCAGCCATCGCCCAGTTCGGCGTCTCGCCCCTGTCGGAGGTCGCCGACCAGACGCTGGGCGGGGAGACTCCGGTCGTCCTGGTCAACATCGACAACATGCTCGACCAAGAGTGGGTCGCCGACTACCAGGCCCGCTGGTCGGAGGCGTTCGGGCGCTAGGGCGCTGCCGTCGCGCTGCCGGTACGGTGAGGGCCCCCGCGAAGATTCGCGGGGGCCCCTCGCCGTGCGGGGCGACGTCAGCGGTTGGGATCGCCGTGGCCGCCCGACCCGTCGGGCCGCGCGACCTGCATGAGAAGCGTCGCGACCACGGCCGGCTTCTCTTCGCCCTCGCGCTCCAGAGACAGGTCGACCTTCATACGGCACCCCGAGTCGCTCGGAATCACCTCCGTCAGCTTCGCCCGCATCCGGATGCGCGATCCGCTGCGGACCGGAGCCGTGAACCGGACCCTGTCGAGGCCGTAATTCATCTGCATCGGCGAGTCGGTGATCCACAGCAGCGACGGCCAGAGCGCACTGATCATCGAGAGCGTGAGGAACCCATGCGCGATGGTTCCCCCGAACGCGCTGGTCGCCGCGCGCTCCGTGTCGACGTGCAGCCAGTAGTGGTCGTTGGTGATCCCGGCGAACGTGCTGATGGACGACTGCGGGATCGGCAGCCACTCGGATGGGCCGAGTTCCTTTCCGACCATCGACTCGAGCTCGTCATAGCGGATTCTCATAGGCCCTCCTCGGCTATCATCTAAATGATATACATAATTGATCGGAGTCGGATGCTACCCGTCAGCGCCGAGCAGCACCGCGCCGCACTCGAGCGCCGCACTCCCGCGGCGGAGATGGTTCGCCCAGGCGTCTTGTCCCTTCCCCTCCCGCTTCCCGACTGGGCGGGCATGCAGTCGACGCTGTGCACGGTCTTCCTCGGCGACGACGGCGGGGTGACGGTCGTCGACCCCGGTTGGGACGCCGGCGACAACAGACACCGGCTGCGGGCGCTCCTCGCGCGCCACGGTTGCTCGGTCTCGGACATCCGACTCGTGGTGGCGAGCCACCTGCACGTCGACCACCTGGGGCTGGCTCCGTGGATCCAGACGGAGTCGGGCGCACCGATGGCCATTCACCCGATGGACGCGCGAGCACTGCTCGAGCCCCCGGTCGAGCCCTCCGATGACGTGCAGTTCGACCGATGGGGTGTGCCGCCCGGGGAGCGCGACGACCTCAAACCGGCGGTGCGCGCCGACTTCCCCGAGGTCGACGACGATGCCCTTCGTCTCGTCGACGACGGGGAGGTGCTCGACGCCGGTGGGACGTCGTTGACCGTCGTGCACACACCGGGCCACACGCGCGGATCGATCTGCCTCGTCGACTCCGCCCGTGAGCTCATCCTGACAGGCGACCATGTCCTGCCCGTCGTGCGGCCGGGTCTCGCACTGGGCGGCGACGCCCACCCCGACCCGATCGGCGACTATCTCGCTTCGCTCGACCGGCTCGAACCGTACGACGGGTTCGAGGTGCTCCCGGCGCACGAGTACCGCTTCCGCGGTCTGCGGGAGCGGCGGACCGCCCTCGCCGCGCACCTGCGGCGGCGGAATGCAGAGGTCCGCGACCTGCTGGATCGTCTCCCGTCACCGACGGTGTGGAGCATCGCTGAGCGTGTCACGTGGACCGGTGGCTGGGCCGCGGTGCGCGGGTTCCTGCGGCGGTCGGCGCTCGCGCAGGTCGAGCACCACGTGCGCCACCTCGGGCGCGACCGCGAGCTCTCGCGTGACTGAGCCAGACGATTCTCGTCACCGCTCGCGTTGTCCGTAAACTTATAAACGATTATACTGATACGGTCCATGTGTCGACCCGAAGGGGACAAATACCTTGAAGTTCGGACTCTTTCAAACACCGTTCTCGCCGCCCGAGCGCTCGCCAAGGGAGGTGTTCGACTGGTCGGTCTCGCAAGCAGTCGCCGCCGAGGCCGCCGGCCTCTCCGAATTCTGGGTGGGCCAGCACTTCACCCTGGCCTGGGAGGCGATTCCCAATCCCGAGCTGGTTCTGGCCGCCGCCGCCCGCGAGACGGAGACGATCGTGCTGGCACCCGGCGCGCACATCCCTCCCTACGTCCACCCCGCCGGCCTCGCTTCGCAGGCAGCGTGGATGAGCAACATCCTCAAGGGCCGGTACATCCTGGGTGTCGCGACCGGCGTGAACCCGGTCGACGGACAGCTCCACGGATTCGCGGACATGAAACGCAATCTCGCCATGACCGTCGAGTCCCTCGACATCATGGAGAAGGTCTGGTCGGGCGAGCCCTTCGAGTACACGGGCGAGTACTGGAGCTCGTCGTTCCCCGCACAGACCGATGCGCTGCCTCCCCTCCGAAGCATGCGCCCGCACGGCGGGACGATGACGGTCGCGATGGGCGGCGCAAGCCCGAACTCCACGTCGATCCAGGTCGCCGGCGCACGCGGCCTCATCCCCCTCTCCTTCGGCGCGGCACCCGAGCTCGTGAAGAACCACTGGGACACGTACGCCGCGGCCGCGGCGGCGGCCGGGCGCACAGACGGCTACGACCGCACGCTCCATCACGTGACGCTGGACGTCTTCGTCGCCGACACGGATGCCGAGGCCGAGCGGATCGCGGTCGAGGGGCCCATCGCGAAGGCGTGGCGGGGACACCTCATTCCGAACGAACAGCGCCGGGCCGCGCGCGCCGGGACCCCGCCGGTGTGGTCCCTGGACGACGACATGCGCGACATCGTCCGCAAGCACCTGATCGTCGGCAGCCCCGAGACGGTTATCGAGAAGCTCAACGCGTTCGTCGAGGGCAGCAATGGATGGGGAACGACGCTCGTCTTCGGTCACGACTTCTCCGACGATCCCGCTCCGTGGAACTACAGCCTCGAGCTGCTCGCGAAGGAAGTCGGCCCGAAGGTCGGGGTCGACGTCAAGTGATGCCCTGAACGCCGCGCCGACGGTCGCGGCCTCGTCACATCGTCCCGGCGCAGCCGAACTCGTGACGAAGTCGCGGCCCGTCGGCACCCAATGACGGGGCGGCGTGGAGCGGCGCGGACCCGCTCCGGCTGAAGCGCACGGGCGCGGCCGGCTGGCGCAGGGCACCGGCCTCAGGGTGCTCCACGCGCTCGAAGAACCCGGTCTGCACCAGATGCGGATCGACGAAGAGGTCCTCGATCGTGTTCACGCGCATCGCCGGCACGCGAGACTCGTGCAGCTGTGCGAGCAGCTGGGCGGTCGGATGCCGCGCAAGCGCATCCTTGAGCCACGCGTACAGCTCGTCGATGTTCTCGGTGCGCGCGCGGATCGATGCGAATCTCGGGTCGTCGCTCAGCTCGGACTCGCCGAGGAGGCGGAACAGCGCCGTCCAGTGCGCGTCCGTGGACGCGAGGATCGAGATGAGCCCGTCGGCGGTCGCATAGGGGTGCCGGTGGGGAGAGTTCGTACGGGCGTACCCGGCCGGCCCTCGAGGCGGGTCGTAGATGCACTCGCCCTGCTGCTCCGCGAGCAGGAACCCGACCATCGTCTCGAACATCGGCACTTCGACGAGCTGACCGGAGCCGGACCGCTCCCGCTCGTAGAGCGCTGAGCTGATCGCGCCCACCGCGACGATGCCGGCGATCTTGTCGGTCAGCGGCGTTCGCACGTACTGCGGCGGGCCCTCACCCGTCTGGTGAGCGGCGATGCCGGAGATGCCCTGCATCACGTCGTCGTACGCGCCCAGCGAGCCGTACGGTCCGTCCGCCCCGAAGCCGTACATCGCGCACACGATGATCCGGGGGTTGATCCGGCTCAGCGTGGCGTAGTCGACGCCGAGCCGCACCTCCGATCCGGGCGGCCTGTTGTGGGCGACGACGTCGGCGGCCGCGACCAGAGCCTCGAACGTCGACCGGTCGCCCGGATCGGCGAGGTCCAGCTCGATCGACTCCTTGCCGCGGTTGATGTTCAGGTAGATGGGACCCAGGCCCCGGCCGGTGCTGTCGGCGATCCCTCGGGCGATGTCGCCCCCGGGCGGCTCGACCTTGATGACCCTCGCTCCCATCTGCGCGAGCGCCATGGTTGCGAACGGCCCCATCAGCATGTTGCTGATCTCGATGACGGTGACACCCTCGAGGGGACCGCGCCCCGGCATCAGGATCCCACTCGCTCGGGGTCGCGCCGCATCATGGCCTGCCGCACCGCCCGGCAGACGACCTCGTCGCGCTGGTTGACGCCCACATGCTCGAAGGTCACGATCCCGGCATCCGGCCGAGACCTCGACGCCCTCGCCTCGAGCACCTGGGTCCGCACCCGGATCGTATCTCCGGCGAACACCGGCGCGGGGAACTCCACCGACGAGAACCCGAGATTGGCGACGGTGGTGCCCAACGTCAGCTCGGCGACGGTCATGCCGACGACGAGCCCCAACGTGAACAACGAGTTCACGAGAGGGCGCTCGAACTCGGTGCGCGCGGCGAACTCCGCATCCAGGTGAAGCGGCTGCACGTTCATCGTCATCGACGTGAACAGGATGTTGTCTGTCTCCGTCACCGTGCGGGTGAACGCGTGCTCCACGCTCGTCCCGACCTCGAGGTCATCGAACCACGACCCGAACCGTCGCGTCATGCGACCCTCCTCAATCTCGATCTGCGGATGCCGCAGCCAGCTGTTCTCGGTGCTCGGGAGCTGCGATCGCCCTGAGCGCCTCCGCCCTTTCGCGCACCGTCCGACCCCGCAGGTGCGCGACGCCGTGCTCGGTCACGACGACGTCGACCGCATGGTGCGGAGCCGCGATCGCGTCTCGCGGGTCATGGCGCGCCACGATGCACGACGATCCGTCCTTCGCGGTCGATCGGAGTGCGATCACCCGCAGCCCGCGCTCGGACAGATACGCGCCTTCGGCGAAGTCCGGCCCACCGCCCACGCCCGCGATGACGGCGCCCTTGACCGATTCCGACACGACCTGGCCGCGCAGATCCACGGCGACGGCGCCGTTGACCGACACCAAGGCGGTCAGGGCCGAGAGCGCGACCGGATCGTGGACCTGGGCGGAGCTGCGCATCTCGATGGCTCCGTTGCCGTCGGCCCACGCCATCAACGAGGGACCGCCCATGAGCTCGACGGCCTGCACGGGACCGCGTCCCGTGGCCGCTATCGCTTCGACGAGGGGCACCATCGGCTCGGAGATCAGGCCGATGAGTCCGAGCGACAGCTCGGCGACGCGCGGCACAAGGTCTTCGGCGAGCGCCTCGGGGACCGCGCCGATGCCGAGTTGGACGGTCGCGCGTGCGGGGATGACCGACAGCACGTGCCGGGCGACCGCTCGTGACACGGCGTCGGGATCGGCCGACGGGTGGACGGGCATCGCGTGTTCCGACCGGACGAGGCGGTCCAGCTGCGACACGTGCACCCGGCTGTCGCCGTTGGTTCGCGGGACGTCGTCGGCGACCTCCGCGATCACGAGTCCGGCGGCGTCGATGGCGGCCTGGGCGAAAGTCGTGGAGGGGCCGAGGCTGCAGAACCCGTCAGCGTCGGGCGGGCCGACTCGGAGCAGTGCGACGTCGACCCCCGCGATCACGGCACCGGGCACAGCCGACAGCCGCACGGGGATGTAGTCGACGAGCCCCTCGCGCGCGAGGCGGCGGAGCGGGCCATGGATGTGCCAGCTCCGTACCCTCAGCGCCCCGGCGCGAATCGCGTGCTCCAGGGGCGGGTCGCCGAGCAGCAGTCCGGCGCGCAGCTCGATGGGCGCCGCGCGCTCGGCGTGCTCGGCCAAGGCTCCGAGGAGCGTGAGCGGCGTCCCGCAGCAGTTGTTGGCGATGACGGTCGCCCCGGCATGGATGCCGTCGAAGGCGTCCTCGCTGTCGACGAACATCATTGCCTCCTCCAAGCTAATCTAGTAATAGATTATAACTACAACAGATCAGAGGAGAATCATGGACTTCCGCGAGCCGGAGCACATCACGGCGATCCGAGGCGCCATACGCGACCTGTGCAGCGGATTTCCGGAGGCGTACTGGCGCGAGCACGACCGGTCGCACGAGTTCCCGTGGGAGTTCTACGACGCGATGGCCCGCGACGGGTGGGTCGGCATCTCGATCCCCGAGGAGTACGGAGGCGGCGGCGGCGGCATCACCGAGGCATCGGTCGTTCTCGAGGAGGTCGCGGCCTCCGGCGCCGCAATGAACGGAGCGACGACGGTCCACATCTCGATCTTCGGGATGAACCCGGTGGTGAAGCACGGATCGAGCGAGATGAAGGCGCGCTACCTGCCGCGGGTCGCCTCGGGCGAGCTGCATGTGGCCTTCGGCGTCACTGAGCCGGATGCCGGCCTGGACACTCCTTCGATCACGACCCGGGCGGTGCGGGACGGCGAGCACTACGTCGTGAACGGGCAGAAGGTGTGGACGTCGAAGGCGCATGTCGCTCAGAAAGTGCTGCTGCTCACGCGGACCACCCCGCTCGACGATGTGACCAAGCGCACCGCCGGCATGACGCTGCTGCTGGCCGACCTCCAGGTGCCGGAGGTGACGATCAGCCCGATCGACAAGATCGGCCGGAATGCCGTCGCCTCGTGCGAGACGCGCTACGACGAACTGCGGGTCGACATCGCCGATCGCGTCGGGGAAGAGGGCCGCGGATTCGCCTACATACTCGACGGCCTGAACCCCGAACGCATCCTCATCGCCGCCGAGGCCGTCGGCATCGGCAAGGTGGCGCTCAAGCGCGCCGTGCAGTACGCCAACGAGCGCACGGTGTTCGGGCGGCCGATCGGCAAGAACCAGGGGATCTCGTTCCCTCTCGCCGAGGCGCATATGCGCCTTCGCGCAGCCGAGCTGGCGGTCCGCGAGGCGGCGTGGCGATACGACGCCGGGCTGCCCTGCGGCGAGCAGGCCAATGCGGCCAAGTTTCTCGCATCCGACGCCGCGTTCTTCGCGGCCGACACCGCGATGCAGACCTTCGGCGGGTACGCGTACGCGACCGAGTACGACGTGGGCCGGTACTGGGTCGAGTCTCGCCTCATGAAGAGCGCGCCCGTGCCGCAGCAGATGGTCCTGAACTTCATCGCCGAGCACGTGCTCGGCCTGCCCCGCTCGTACTGAGCGGCGCACCCATGCGACAGGAGAAGAGATGACCCGGATGACGCGCCCCCAGGCCTTCCGCGAGCCCGGCCTCCCCGAGGCAGTGACGATCTACGAGGTCGGTCCGCGCGACGGCCTGCAGAACGAGAAGGTCGTCGTACCCACGCAGGACAAGGTGGACTTCGTCCGGCGCCTGATGGCCGCCGGTCTGCGCACGATCGAGGTGACGAGCTTCGTCCGGCCGGACTGGGTCCCCCAGCTCGCCGACGCGGCTGAGGTTCTCGCACAGCTGGATCTCGACGGCGCGACGCGCATGCCCGTGCTGGTCCCGAACGACCGCGGCCTGGATCGCGCGGTCGAAGCGGGGGTGCGGTGGATCGCCATCTTCGGAAGCGCGACGGAGGGCCTGGCGCGCGCGAACCTCAACCGCACGGTGGACACGCAGTTCGACATGTTCCGGCCCGTCGTGGCACGCGCTCGCGGACTCGGCCTGGACGTGCGCGCCTACGTCTCGATGTGCTTCGGCGACCCCTGGCAGGGGCCCGTCCCGATCGCGCAGGTCGTGGAGGCGGGCAAGCGCCTCTTCGACCTGGGCGCGACCCAGCTGTCGCTCGGCGACACGATCGGCGTGGCGACTCCCGCCCATGTGACGGAGCTCATCGGCGCGTTCGGGGAGGCCGGGCTCGGGCCCGACGTGCTCGCGATGCACCTCCACGACACGTACGGCCAGGCGCTCTCCAATGCGTACGCCGCACTGCGGGCGGGCGTGACCACCTTCGACTCGTCCGCAGGAGGGCTGGGCGGGTGCCCGTTCACTCCGGGGGCGACCGGCAACCTCGCGACGGAGGACCTCGTGTGGATGCTCGAGGGCCTCGGGATCCGAACCGGCGTGGACCTGGACCTGCTCGTCGAGACGAGCACCTGGATGGCCGGGCTGCTCGGGCGCCCTTCCGAGTCGCGCGTCCTGCGCGCGCTCACCGCGTCGGCGGTCTGACCTCCGCGAGGCGGGCGTGGTGTTCCACGCTGCGCATCGATCGCTCCTCGGCGGCGATGCCGTTCTCGAGCGACGGCCACGCCGCCATCAGCATCGAGTTCATCGCTCGCTTCGTCCCCTGCAGCGCCGGCGCGGGAAGCTCCGCGAGCCTGTGGGCGAGGATGAGCGACTCCTCCCGCAGCGACTCGGCGGGAACGACGCGGTTGGCGAGGCCGGCGCGCACAGCGTCGTCGGCAGGGAGCCGGCCCCCGAGGAAGAGGAACTCCTTGGCGACGTGCATGCCGGTGAGGGAGGACCACAGGATCCCGCCGTCACCGGCCGCGAGGCCAACACCGACGTGGGGATCGCTGAACCAGGCGTCCGGAGAGGCCAGCACGAGATCGGACAGGACCGTGAGCGTGCATCCCAGCCCGATCGCCGGTCCGTTGACGGCCGCCACGACCGGCAGGCGCGTGCCGAGCATCCCTGTGATGATCCGGGTGGCGGTCTTCATCATCGATGCGGCGCCCTCGTCGCTTCCACCGGCGTCGCGTATCCAGTCGAGGTCGCCTCCCGCGCAGAATGCGCGCCCAGAGCCAGTGAGAACGACCGCTCGCGCCTCGCGGTCCGCGTCCAGCCGCGGCCAGACGTCGGCGAGAGCCTCGTGGAGCTCGTGGTCGATTGCGTTCAGGGCGTCCGGCCGGTCGAGCGTCAGCACGCGAACCGGACCGTCCTCCTCCACGCGCAGAGCACTCATGCGGACGCACTCGCGTCGACGTGCTGCATGATCCACCCCTCCTGCACGGCGCCGGTGAGCACGGGCTCCTCGAAGTAGTAGACGTGCCCCGCTCGCTCCAGGATCACCAGCTGCGACCCCGGGATGGAGCGGTGGAGGAACCGCGCGTTCTCAAGCGAGCACAGGATGTCCTCTGCTCCCGCGGTGATCAGAGTCGGCGCGGTGATCCTCCCGAGCTCGTGCGCACCCATGTCGTGCCCGCGGATCGCGTTGAGGTGACCGAGGTAGTTCTGACGTGAGAACTCGGAGTGGCTGACGACGTCCGCCGGGAGGTCGGCGAGCAGACCACGCGATCCCGCCGCCCACGCTCTGAGGTACTCGCGGATCATGCCGCCGGTGTCGGGCAGGCCGAGATCCATGATGCGGCGGCGGAAGTCGCCCTGCTGGATCGTGCGCTCGTCGAGCTTGGCCGCTGTGGCGTGAAGCGTCAGGCTGGACACCAGATCAGGCCGCATGGCGGCCAGCCGCATCGCGATGAACCCGCCGAGCGAGACCCCGGCGACGTGGACGGCGCCCTCGCCGAGGGCCTCGATGACGGATGCCGCGTCGCGCGCGAGATCCTCGATCGTCAGCGACTCATCGGCGTGCGAAGCGCCTCCGACGCCGCGGTTGTCGAACGCCACGCATCGGACGCGCGGCGCGAGCCGGTCGACCAGCGCGTTCCAGGCGTTCTTTCCCGTTCCGCCGCCCTGGATCAGCACCAGCGTGGGGCCTTCGCCGTGTTCGCGGATCTCCGTCGTGAACGCTGGCGTGCTGACCGTACGCACGATCGGTCTCATGGCGCATCGTCTCCTCGTTGAGTCGGATCACTGCTGATCCTGCAAATCTTTGTATACTTATATCACTAAGATCACGCTTGAACCGGAGGCCCCGTGGACGCAGCAATCGAGACCGTCGAACTCCCCTCGTTCACCACGCAGGTCTCACGAGCGGGAGCCGGACCAACACTCGTGCTCATCCAGGGCCTGGGGACCGACCATCGCGCCTGGAATCCGATCGTCGAGCACATGGCGCCGTACGTGCACTGCGTGTCGTTCGACAACCGCGGCGTCGGCAAGGCCTCGCCGGTCGGAGACGGCACCACGATCGAGGACCTCGCCGATGACGCCGCGGCACTCATCGAGTCCCTCGACGACGGTCCCGTCCATGTCGCGGGGGTCTCGCTCGGCGGCGGCATCGCGATGCGCGTCGCGTCGCGGCATCCGCATCTCGTCAGAAGTCTCTCGCTGCACTCCACAGCTGCCCGGCCCGACCCGCGGCTGCTCTCCATGCTCGAGTTCCGCAGAAGCCTGCTCGAGAAGGGGGTCGCCGGGGACTTCCTGCGCTCGTTCGTCGCGATGTGGGCGTGGAGTCCGGAGGGCATGTCGCTGGCTGCACTCCCCGAGGGCTCGACTGAGATCGACTCCCTCGAGCTCGAGGAGTACGCGCAGCACCTGCGCGTCGCTCGTGAGCAGTGGATGACCGACGACGAGCTCGCGAAGATCACCGCGCCGACGCTCATCACCGTCGGCTCCGAGGACATCCTGACCACCCCCCGCCATGCTCAGGACCTCTACCGCGGGATCAGCGGCGCGGAGCTGGTCACGATCGAGGACGGCGGCCACGCGTACTACTCCGAGAATCCGGGCCTTTTCGCGTCGCTGCAGCTCGGCTGGGTCCTCCGCCACTCCTGATCCGCCCCCACCCGCTCGGGGTCGCGGTGTCAGAACGGCCAGACGAGCGGCACGATGAGGACCGCGACGGCGAGATACAGCACCGCGAGCGGTGCTCCGAATCGGAGGTAGTCGGAGAATCGATAGCTTCCCGGCTCCTGGATGACGAGGTTGGCGGCCGTCGCGACGGGCGTGAGCAGGGAAGCGGCCCCCGAAACGGTCAGGGCCATCAGGAACGGCAGAGCCGACACCTCCATGAGTGACGCAACCGAGACGGCGACCGGCGCGACGACCAGGACGGTTGCGGTGTTGCTCATCACCTGCCCGAGGATCAGCACGACGACACACAGCGCGAGCAGGGCTCCGTGGGGTCCGGCAGGACCGACGAAGCTCACGATCGCACTGCCGATGAGGTTGTCGAGCCCGGTCACGGCGAACGCGGTGCTGATCGGGATCAGGCCGGCCACGAGGATGACGGTCGGCCACGAGATCGAGCGGAAGGCCCGCTCGGCCGGGACGATCCTGAGGATGATGACCGCGCCGGCGGCGAGCAGCGCTCCGACCGCGGCCGGGACGAGATCGCATGCGAGGGCGGCCACCATCGCGATGAGGATGCCGAGCGCGATCCACCCCTTGCGTCCGATCGGGGCGACCTGCCGGCGGATCGCGACGGGGTCCTCGACGACGAGCAGGTCCCTTTCGGAGCCGATGGCATCCAGTGCATCCCACGAGCCATGGAGGAGGAGCACGTCACCGACTCCGAGCTCGACGGTCGGGGCATCCGGCTCGATGCTGTCGCGATGCACTGCGAGAACCACGAGGTCGCCCGCTCCGATGACCATGCCCGGGAACGCGGCGACGCCGACCAGTCGAGACCGAGGTGCCACGACGAACTCCGCGATGCCCATCCGGCCGTCGACCAGCGCCGTCCCCGGACCGGACCCGGCCTCGACGACCCCGAGACGCGGGCGCGCATCGGCGAGCGCCTGCCCGGGCGCCCGCACCGTCAGCACGTCGCCGACGGCCAGAGCGGCATCGGGCCGCTTCGGCTTCCCCGCCGTGTCGCGGATGGTGAGAACGCGGATGCCGGCCGAGGGAGACGCGAGCACCTCGGCGCATGCGCGGCCGACGAGCGACGAGCCGGCGACGACTCGGACGCACGAGACCTCGTCGTCGCCGCTCAACGAGCCCACGAGCGCGTCCGTCAGCGCGAGCAGGTCACGCGACGGAGTCGATGCCGGACGATCCGGCAGCAGCCACCGCCGGAGCAGCACGGACAGCACCACGGTCCCGATGACCAGCGGCACGCCCGCGACGGCGAAGTCGAAGAACCCGAAGGGCGTGCCCGTCTCCTTTGCGGCCAGCTCGGACACGATGACGTTGACGGGAGTCCCGGTCAGCACGAGCATCGACCCGGCGTGGGTCGCGAACAGCATCGGCATGAGCAGCCGCGAGGGCGGGACGGCCAGGCGCGTCGCGATGATCACCGCGACCGGCAGCATCGTCGCCACCGCACCGCTGACGCTCATCACGGCGCTGAGCGCCGACTGGATCAGCATCAGGATGACGAGCGGCCGTGCCGGACTCGTACCCGAATGCTCGACGACGATACGCCCGACGCGTGCCGACACGCCCGTCGCATCGAGGCTCTCGCTCACGACGAACAGCGCGGCGATGAACATGACCGTCGGATTCGCGAAGCCCGCGAGCGCCTCCGGAAGAGTCAGGACACCGGTCGCCCAGAGCGCGAGCGCGACGCCCACGGCGATGACGGCGGCCGAGAGGCGCCCCCACGCGAACGCGACGAGCGCGAGCACGAGGATGGCGACCGTCGCCACGAGGGGGGCGCTGATCATGTGTGCTGTTCGGTGACCCACTCGGTGATGGGCTCGTACACGGTGGCGTACACCGGCTGCGCCATCGACGAGGAGACTTCGAGTCCCGCCTTCAGCGCGTGGCGCAGCGCTCGCATGGCATCGGCCGGATCGCCGTCGATCTCATACACCGCGGCGTAGCGGAAGTCTGCGAGCGGGGCGAACTGCGCGTCGGCGAGGCGGTAGCGGCGCGCACGGACGAACCCGGGGATCGCCACGACGTCGGCGAGGTGGCGGTTGGTGTACCAGTCCTCGAACTCCGACTCGCGGCCCTCGACCGGATTGGTGTGCACGATGAAGAGGGACGTCGCCATAGCAGTCACTGTAGCGCGACGTTGACTTTTTTATATAAAGATTATTAACGTATAACTCATGGCCATCGAGTCGACATTGACGGCCGCCGCGCCGACCAGCGGCGAGGACACACGTCCTGCGAGCAGGCTCGGCCTGTGGGTGCGCCGGCACGGGCTGTCGACCGGGCTGGTGCTGATCCTCGCGTACCTCGTGCTGTTCCCGCTCGGAAGGCTGCAGTACCTCGCACTGGAGAACGGCGCCGAGGCGTATCGCGAGGCCATCGCCCTGCCCAACCTGGGTCAGACCCTGTTCACCACCCTCCTCCTCGGGGCCGGGTCCCTGGTCATCGCCGTCGGACTCGGCACGCTGCTCGCGTGGTTCGCGATGCGGCTGCCGCAGGGGATGCGCTGGCTGGCGACGATCCCCATCCTGCCCATGGTGCTCCCGGCGGTGGCCGTCGTCGTCGGCTGGGCGTTCCTCTTCTCGCCGCAGGTCGGCTACATCAACCTCCTGCTGCGTCAGCTGCCGTTCGTCCACGTCGAGCAGCCCGAAGTCGGGCTGCCGGCCGGTCCGCTCAACGTGTACACCGTCGCGGGCGTCATCCTCGTCACCGGCATCCAGCTCGTACCGCTGATCTTCCTGTTCGTCCAGTCGAGCCTTCGCCAGTTCAACTACGAGAGCATCGAAGCGTCCTTGATCGCCGGCGCCGGACCAGTTCGCACCTTCGTCCTCATCGTGATCCCGCTCCTGCGGCCCGCGCTGGTGTATTCGGCGGCGTTCGCCATGCTTCTCGGACTCGGCCAGCTCACCGCACCACAGTTCCTCGGAACTCGCGAGGGCATTCGCGTACTCGCCACCGAGGTCTACCGCTTCGGCGGCGAGTCCCCGGTCGACTTCCCGCTCTCCGCCGCGGTCGCCTCCCCTCTCCTCGTCGCGGGAATCGTCTTCATCGTGGCCCAGCGAATCCTTCTTCGCCGCGACTTCAGGTTCGTCACCGCGGGCACCCGCGGTGCGACGCGGCCGCTGAAGCCGTCGCCCCTGGCCGCCCCGGCGATCATCGTCTACGGCATCGTCACCCTGGTGCTGCCGTTCCTCGCGCTCATCCTCGTCTCGCTCTCGCCGTTCTGGACCTCCTCCGTCGATCTCACGAGACTCACCTTCGACAACTACTTCAAGGCCTTCGACGACCCCGCCGTCATCAACGCGCTGACCACGAGCGTCGTCGTATCGCTGGCGGCCATGGGGATAGCGCTGCCGCTCGGATACCTGCTCACCGAGGTGCTCTACCGGCGCCGGGGCAACGCGGTGGTGCGCGCGATCATCGACACGATCACCCAGGTTCCCCTCGGCGTTCCGGCCGTCGTCTTCGGCGTCGGCTTCCTGTACGTGTACCTGGGCAATCCATTCATGCTGTACGGGACGCCGCTGCTCATGATCCTCGTCTATGTGGTGCTGGTGCTGCCCTTCACGGTCCGCCTCCAGCTCACGGCGCGGATGACGCTGGGCTCCACCTACGAGGATGCCGCCCGAGCAAGCGGAGCCGGCGTGCTGCGGACACATCTCGGCGTCATGGTGCCGATGATGCGCGGGGCGCTCGCCGGCGCGAGCATCCTCATGTTCGTCATCCTCACCCACGAGTTCGCCGCGTCGATGTTCGTGCGATCGACACGTGTGCAGGTACTCGGCACGCTGCTGTACGACCAGTGGTCGCGCGGTTCATACCCGATGGTCGCGACGATCGCCATCATCATGTCGGCGGTGACGGCCGCGGGACTCCTCCTCGCTGCCGCCGTCGGCGGACGCGCGGCGTCGCTGGACAAGCTCTGAGTCCGCATTCGCGGAGCGCGCCGGAGGCGTCAGAGGCTCTTGAACGCCTGCACCGCCGCGAGGGATGACGCGTCGACGACCTCGCCGCCGAACCGCTTCAGCACGATCGCCTGGCTCGCCTCGAGGTGCGTGACGCTGAGCCGTCGCGCGCCTTCCACATCGCCGTCCTCGATCAGGCGGAGCATAGCGGCGTGGGTTCGATAGGCCTCGCGCTGCGATTCCGGCTCCGGATACTGAGCGGACGCAGTCACCGTCTCGGCCCAGATCTGCTCCTGGATCGACCAGATGGCGACCATGCTGCGCACGATCAATCGCAGCGACTCCTCGGCGAGACCTCCGACCAGCAGGTCGTGGAACCTGCGGGCCGAGGCGGAGAACCGCACGGAGTCGCCGATGCGCGCCTCGGTGTCGGCGAGATTGCCCTTGAGCTCGGGCACGATCGTCTCGGCGCGGTCCGGACGGGATGCGCAGCCCGCCGCGCACATCGGCTCGAATACGAGCAGCGATCGGGCGAGGTCGGTGAGCGTGGCACCCTGACCCTGCAGTGAGAGGGCCAGTGCGTAGGCGGCCGACGACCAGTCCGGCTTGTGCACGTATGCTCCGCCGAACTTGCCACGACGTACGGTGATGAGCCCCTCGGCCTCCAGAATGCGGAGCGCTTCGCGCAGCGACGGCCCGCTCACGCCGTACTGTCGGGTCAGGTCGTCTTGCCGCGGGAGGGGCTCGCCATCGGCGTCGCCGCGGAGGATGCGCTTGCGCAGATCGGCGGCGATGGACTCCGCCACTCGCGAGGACATGCCGAAGCGATGGTTGAACGATCTCTCCGACATTTCGCTCACGGGCCGCCCTTTGCTCTCCGTGGCAAACATATCGGTGTCGAAGACGATCCGTCCCGCCCCTCGCGGGCGACACGCTACACTCAGATTTGGCGTAATCTTGTAAAAGATTGAAAGAAGGAATCATGGTCACCACGTCGGCGGCGAGCGAGATCGATTGGAATCTCTATGTGCCCTCGGAGCAGACTCTCGAACTCGAGGAGGCGGCCCGCGAGCACTTCGCCGCTTTGTTCTCCACCGCCGAGGTCCGCGCGGCCGTCGGACGCGAGCCGGCCGATCACCTCTGGCAGCCTGTCGTGGAGCAGGGCTACACCGCGATCGGGCTGCCTGAGTCCGTGGACGGACTGGGCTCGCTGGTCGACCTTGCCGCGGTTCTCGAGCAGGCAGGGCGGGCACTCCTCCCCGTGCCCCTCCTCGCGACGGCAGCCGCGACCCAGACCCTCCTCGCGATCGGAGCGCCGGTCACCGAGCCCCCGACGCAGCCCTCGACCATCGCGGTGCCGCGCGGCGCAGCGCGATGGCTGGGCTTCGACGGCCGCACAGCGACCACCTCGGTGGCTGTCGACGCGAGGGACGGGGGGTGCCGCATCCGTGTCCTCTCCGTCGCCTCGGCCGATCGCCGCCCGGTGCAGGGAGTAGATGACTCCCGTGCCGCCGTGGAGTTCGCCGATGCGGCCGTCATCGACGAGCACGAAGTGGACTCCGACTGCGAGTCGGTCCTCGCCCCGGCCCGCGTCTGCGTCGCCGCGGATCTGGTCGGCGTCGCCGCGGGCGCACTCGACGGCGCGATCGGCCACGTCCTCACACGCGAGCAGTTCGGGCGCACCATCGGCTCGTTCCAGGCCGTGAAGCACCTCCTCGCCGACGCGTACGTCCTGGTGGAGCGCGCGCGCAGCCTCACACTGGGCGCCGCCGTCGAGGCCTCGACGGCCCCGCTCGGGGCGGACTCACGGCGCCTCGGCATGCTCGCCAAGGCGGCGGCCGCCGATGCCGCCGTGCGCTGCTCCGATCTGCAGGTGCAGCTGCTGGGCGCAATGGGCCTCACGTGGGAGTCCGACGCGCCGCTGTTCGTCCGCCGCGCCCGGCACACTGCGGCGTTCCTCGGCAACGCCGATGACCTGTACGCCGCCGCCGGCGCCGAAAGCCTCACGGAAGGATCCGCGCGATGACCTCGCTCGACGACTACCGTATGTTCCTGGCCGACGCCCTGCCGTCCGACTACGACGAGCGCTACGCGGACTACCGCGACGACGTGGAGCTGCGCGCCCACTTCCAGGCGGCGTGCTTCGACGAAGGGTGGCTCGTGCCCGAGTGGCCGCGCGAGCGCGGCGGCCGCGACCTCGCCCTCACCGAGGCGCTCTCCGTCCGCATCGAGGGAGCCGTGCGTCGCGTGCCGCGGCAGATGAACATCCAGGCGACGGGGGTCGTGGCGCCCGCGCTCGTGCAGTTCGGCACCGCGGCCCAGCAGGAGAAGTACCTGCGCCCGACGCTGCGCGGCGAGGCGTGGTGGGCGCTGGGGATGTCCGAACCGGGCGCCGGCTCTGACCTCGCGTCGCTCCGGACCACAGCGATCCGCCGCGATGACGTCTTCGTCGTGAACGGCCAGAAAGTCTGGACGACGCAGGCCGACGAGTCCCGGTGGTGCACGCTCTACGTCCGCACCGACCCCGATGCTCCGAAGCATCGCGGCATCACCTGCCTCATCCTCGACATGGACGCACCCGGTGTCACCGCGCGACCGATCCGAACCGCGGGCTCCAGCATCGAGACGTTCTGCGAGGTGTTCCTCGACGACGTCGAGATCCCCGCCGAGAACGTCCTCGGCGAAGTGAACGGCGGATGGCGGGTCGCGATGTCGGCGCTCGATCACGAGCGCGACATGATCTGGATCAACAACTGGCTCGAGATGCAGCGCGCGCTGGACCCCGTGCTTCGGGGACCCGCGCCGGGCGCGCACAGCCACGTGCGTCTCGGTCGCCTGCTGGCCGAGACGGAAGCCATCCGACTGACCGGCATCCGAACGGTCGGCGCGCGGGTGGCGGGCAGCGAGACGCCGCTGGCGGGCATCCTGAAGCTCTACGGATCCGAGTCCGTGCAGGAGGCGGCGCGCTTCGCCCTGGAGGTCGGCGGCGTCGGCGGCCACGCGCCCCGTGCGCAGTTCGACGAGTACCTGGAGTCGATGGCCGCGACGATCTACGGCGGGACATCCGAGATCCAGCGCAACATCATCGCGGAGCGGATTCTCGGGCTGCCCAAGGGCGCGTGACGCAGGCCGGTTCCGGCCGCGAGAGCGCGCTGGCTAGTCTGAATCCGGAGGTAGCCGTGGCCCGCAACAGACGACTGCCGATCGACCCGATCGCCGAGGCGCAGCGCCAGTGGATCGCGCACGGGTGGGCGGATGCCGCGCCCGGCATGTCGGCGGTGACGTCGATCATGCGGGCGCACCAGCTCTTCCTGGCGCGCGTCGACGAGACGCTGCGCCCCTTGCAGCTCACGTTCGCGCGCTACGAGCTGCTCACTCTGTTGAGCTTCTCGAGCTCCGGACGGATGCCGATGGTCTCCGCCAGCGCGCGCCTCCAGGTGCATCCGGCGAGCGTCACGAACACGGTCGACCGGCTCGAGGCCGTCGGGCTCGTGCGGCGCGAGCCCCACCCCGGCGACGGACGCGCGACCCTCGTCGTGCTCACCGACGCCGGACGGGAACTGTCGGAGCGCGCGACGGCGGCCCTCAACCGAGCCGTCTTCGAACGTCCGGGGCTCACTCGCGGAGACGCCGAGCAGCTTGTCGACCTCATCACGCGCATGCGCCGCGATGCCGGCGACTTCGAGGACGCCGAGCCGAGTGCCGACCCGAACTCCGAGACGCGACCCGACGCCTGAGTCGCGTCAGAGACGATCTCCGGAGGCGGCCCGGACCGTGTTGATGATCCCGGAGAAGTCCTGGTTCGCGCCCTGCCCCTCCGCGAACTCCTTGTAGATCTCGCGCGCCATGAGCCCGAGCTTCGCGTCGACGCCGGTCGACTCGATCGCCCGCTCGGCGAGGCCGAGGTCCTTCGCCATGAGCGACCCGGCGAAGCCGGGCTGGTAGTCGCGGTTCGCGGGCGACGTCGGCACCGGTCCCGGCACAGGGCAGTTCGTCGTGAGAGCCCAGCACTTGCCCGACGCGTTCGAGGCGACGTCGAAGAGCGCCTGATGCGTGAGCCCCAGCCGCTCCCCCAGCACGAACGCCTCGGCGACGGCGATCTGTGACACCGCGAGGATCATGTTGTTGCACACCTTCGCGGCCTGGCCGAGGCCGTCGCCGCCGCAGTGCACGACCCGGCGGCCCATCGCCTCGAGCAGCGGGCGTGCCGCCTCGAAGTCCTCGTCGCCTCCGCCGACCATGAACGCGAGCGTCGCGTTCTCGGCGCCGACGACACCCCCCGACACGGGCGCGTCGAGGGCGCGGTGCCCGGCGACCTCCGCGAGCGTGTGCGCTTCGCGCGCCTCGTCGACCGAGATCGTCGAGCAGTCGATGAACAGCGTGCCGGGCTTCGCGACGTCGACGAGTCCGTCGACCCCGTCGCGGCCCGAGTAGGCGGCGAGCACCTGGGCGCCCGTCTGGAACATCGTGATGACGACGCGCGCGGTGGCCGCCGCATCCGGCCCTGACGACGCCGTCTCGACGCCGGCCTCGTTCGCGGCCTGCATGGCGGTCTGCGACACGTCGAAGCCGACGACGTCGTACCCGGCGGACTTCAGGTTGCGGGCCATCGGCAGGCCCATGTGCCCGAGTCCGAGGAATGCGACGCGAGCGCCCTGTTCGACGGCGGTCACGAGGCACGCTCCAGCAGGTCACGGCCGATGATGACGCGCATGATCTCGTTCGTCCCTTCCAGGATCTGGTGCACGCGCAGGTCGCGCACCACCTTCTCGATGCCGTAATCCTGCAGGTAGCCGTAGCCGCCGTGAAGCTGCAGCGCCGCATTCGCGACGCGGAAGCCGACGTCGGTCGCGAAGCGCTTCGCCATCGCGGCGCGGACCGCGGCATCCGGCTCCTTCTGGTCGAGCGCGGTGGCGGCGTCCTGCACCATGAGGCGCGCCGCGTGCAGCTCAGTCGTCATGTCGGCGAGCGTGAAGACGACGGACTGCTTCTCGGCGAGCGGCTCGCCGAACGTGAACCGCTCGTGCACGTAGCGACGCGCCTTGTCGAGCGCCCACTGCGCACCGCCGATCGAGCACGCGGCGATGTTGATGCGACCGCCGTTGAGACCGTTCATCGCGATCTTGAAGCCCTGGCCGAGCTCGCCGAGCACGGCGTCGGCGGGCACGCGCACCTCGTCGAGGATCACCTGACGGGTCGGCTGCGCGTGCCAGCCCATCTTCTTCTCGAGCTGGCCGAACGACAGGCCCGGCGTGCCGTCCGGCACGACGAACGCGGTGATCCCGCGGGCGCCGGGGTCGCCGGTGCGGGCCATGACGACATAGACGGATGCCTCACCCCCGCCCGAGATGAACTGCTTCACACCCGTGATGACGTACTCGTCGCCGTCGCGGATCGCGGAGGTCGCGATGGCCGCGGCATCCGACCCCGCTCCCGGCTCGGTGAGGCAGTACGCGCCGAAGCCCTGCATCGAGGTGAGGGTCGGAAGCCACTCGGCCCGCTGGGCGTCGTTGCCGTAGGTGTCGATCATCCACGCGACCATGTTGTGGATCGAGATGTACGACGCGATCGCGGGGTCGCCCTTCGCGAGCTCCTCGTAGACGGCGGCCGCGTCGACGCGGGCGAGCCCGGTGCCACCCGACTTCTCGCGGACCGTGATGCCGCCGATGCCGAGCTCACCGGCTCGCTGGAGGACGTCTCTCGGGAAGTGGGACTTCTCGTCCCACTCGATCGCTTTCGGCTCGAGCTCGGTCTGCGCGAACTCGCGCACCGCCTCGATGATCGCTGCTCGCTCCTCCGCGGTCATCGCGGGGTTGCTCAGGGTGGTCGCCATGGGGGTCTCCTCGGTTCACAACCCGGACCGGCCCTTCGTGGGGGCGTTCGGCCCGTGTGCCGTCGTTGGCACGACTCCCATGATACTTGGACATCCAAGTAACAGGCCATCCTGGCCGCGCGGCCAGGCGAGAGGGCTCCCGTCAGTACACGATCACCGGGATCGGGATCAGCGCTCCCGAGTCCCGGTGTGCGCCCTGTCCTGTGAAGGTCGTGCGGATGAGGTGGATGCCCCGCTCCGGCAGCGTCACCTTCACGTCGACCCTGCCCTTCGACGCCCCATCGAGCTCGACCGTCGCGACCACCTTGCCGTTGTCGGTCACGGTCACGGTGCCCACGGGCGCCGAGCCGTCCTCCGCGACGATGCGGCCCGACACCGGCACCGCGGTGCCCGCCTTCGCGAGCAGCCTCGTCGGCGCGACGAGCGTGTGCGTCGCGACGGGCTCGCGCTCGACGAGCACTGCGGCGGTGCGCGCGGGGATCGTGATCGTGCCGGTCGCGGCGTCCCAGGTCGTCGTCTTCACGACGGGGTCCGAGCCGTTCGCGAGCGCGGGCGTCAGCGCGAACGAACGCCCTTCGAGCCCCGGTACAGCCTGGGTCACCGGCTCGACCCCCGCGTTGAAGACCACGAGTGCGCCGTCGAGCTTCGCATCGACGTCGGCGCCTGCCCGGTCGTCGATGAGCATCGCGATGAGGCCGGGTGCGGCATCCGGTCCACTTCCCGGGAAGGTGACCTTCGCGTCGATGAGCTCGGCAGACCCGAGACGCAGCAGGCCCACCTCTTCGCGCACTCGCAGCAGATCGAGGGCGGATGCCTCGGCGGTCGCGATGTCGGACGCACCGGGCTTGTTCGCCGGGTTGGCCAGGAGCGGCTGCTTGATCGCCCACGAGTCCTGGTTGTCGGCCGCGCGAGGGAGGCCCGAGCCGAACGTCGACTCCTGCCCGGTCCAGTCGATGCGGTTGAACCAGTCGCCCGAGTTGTAGCTGTTGCGATCGAGCGACTTCGAACGCAGCAGCTCCGTGCCGGCGTGCCAGAACGACGGGGTCTGCGCGAACACCGTGGTCGCCAGCGACAGCGTGTTCATGCGGACGCGGTCGGCCATGGGCGTGTCGGCGGGAAGCTTCAGCACCGACAAGTCGTACAGCGTCTCGTTGTCGTGCGCGTCGACGTACGTGATGATCTCGTCGGGCTGGTCGGCGTACCCCGCGGGCGAGCCGCGGTAGTCGAGCTCGTCACCCGCCCTGACTGTGCCCGTGTGGTCGGTCAGCGCGTAGTCGCGGAGGTTGCCCGCGAGGCCGAGCTTCACGAGATCGGTCTGGTGCGCGAGATCCGCGAGCGCCTGCTCGGGCGTGCCGTTGATCGGCGCGCCGTTCGGATCGGTGCCGAGGCCCGTTCCGAAGCCCTGCTGCTGGATCGTCTCGGATGCGACGGGGCTGCCGCCGTGCACCGCGTCGCGCAGCCGGTCGCTGAACGTGCCGACGCCCGTGTCGCCCAGCTGGCCCTGCGTCGCCTGCTCGAAGAGCGCATTGTTCGCGACCTCGCCGAAGTTCCAGCCCTCGCCGTACAGGTAGATCCTCGAGCCGTCGACGCCGTCCCTCTTCACGGTGAGCGCGTCGAGCGCCTCGCGGATCGCGAGCATGTTCGCCTTCGAATGGTGACCCATGAGGTCGAAGCGGAAGCCGTCGACCTTGTACTCACGCGCCCACAGCACGACCGAGTCGACCATGAGCTTCTCGGCGATCTCGTGCTCGGTCGCGACGTTCTGGCAGCACGTCGAGGTCTCGACGCCGCCCGCGAGGTTGAGACGCTGGTAGTAGCCGGGCACGAGCTTGTCGAGCACCGACTTCTCGCCCTGCCCCGACTGCGCCGTGTGGTTGAACACCTGGTCGAGCACGACCTGCAGGCCCATGCCGTGCAGCGCCCCGACCATCTCGCGGAACTCCGCGACGCGAGCGCCTCCCTCGGGATCGACCGCGTACGAGCCCTCGGGAACCGAGTAGTGGTACGGGTCGTAGCCCCAGTTGAAGCCGTCCGCGTCGGCGACCGCCTCGATGCACGCCTGCTGCTCCGTGCTGTCGGGCGCGAACGACGCGAGGTCGCAGTCCGGCACCGCCTGCTTCGAGCGGTCCTCCTCGATCGTGGCGATGTCGAAGGTCGGCAGCAGGTGCACGGTGTTGATGCCGGCGTCGGCGAGCTGACGCAGCTGCGCCGTGCCCGCGCTGTCGCGCGTGAACGCGCGATAGGTGCCGCGCTCGGCCTCGGGCACCGTCTCGTCGGTGATCGAGAAGTCGCGCACGTGCAGCTCGTAGATCGCACGATCGACCGGCCGGGCGATCGACGGGCTCTTCGTCTTCTCCCACGCCTTCGGCCGCCACTGCCTGTCGTCGAGGTCGATCGCGACCGAGCGCTTCGAATTGGTCGTGAGCGCGACCGAGTACGGGTCGGTCACGAGGTTCGTCTCGATCGCGCCCGTCGTCGGCGCGTAGACGACGACCTCCCACACGTACTCGTCGCCCTTGAGCGCGTTCCTGCCGTTGACGGTCCAGACACCGGATGCCGCATCCCACGCCGCCGCGTGGCGCTGCGGTTCATCCCCACCGGTCCCCGAGCCTGTCGAAGGGTCCCACGAGAGCAGCGTCGCGGACTGCGCCGTCGGAGCCCACACGCGGAACGTGGGCTTGCCTCCCCGGAACGTCACGCCGAGGTCGGCGCCTGCGACCGCATCCGCGTACAGGTCATCGAGGACGCCCGGGATCTGCACGCCCGTGAACGCCGTCAGCGCGCCGTCCGCGTCGCGCTGCGACACCATGAGCTGCCCCTTGAGCGCGGCCGCTTCGTCGACGCCTTCGACCCGCAGCGCCACGAAGCCCGCGAGTGCGGGGAAGGTCGCCTTCTGCGCATCCGTCAGGCCGCCCTCGACCAGGGTCAGGTCGTAGGTGTCGCCGCCCGTGACCTCGCCGTCGGCGAGTGCGAGCGCGGCATCCGTCGATGCGTGAAGCCGCCACATCGCACCCTCGGCGGGTGCGCCGAGGTTCGCCGGCCACGCGATCGTGTCCGCGTCGATCCAGTGCGCGCGCAGCTCCCCCGTGCCCGCGAGCGGCGGGTCGGTGACCTCGATCTCGAGCACGTGGGTCGCGAGCGTGTAGCGGAACACGATGAGCTTGCCCTCGCTCGCGCTGTACGAGTAGTTCGCACCGTCGCGCACTCCGTCGACGCCGTAGTTCTCGGCCCAGCTCAGCCCGTGCGCGACCTTGACCTCGTAGGCGCCGGCCGGGGTCTGGTCGGTCGCGAACTCATACACGCCGTCCTTGTCGCCGTCTGCCATGAGCGTCACGAGGCAGTCGGGCGCCCAGTCGCCGGAGCATCCGAGCTCGCTCTGCGCCGAGCCCGGCAGCGTCACGATCGGACCCTCCGCGGTCGACTGCACGATGTTCGTACGCGGGTCGAAGTAGAACGTGATCGGCCCGCCCGCGTGCGAGAACGCGATGTTCGCACCGCCGGGCACACCGTCGGCGCCGTAGTTGACGTCCCACGTGCCGTTGATCGCGACCTTGTACTCGTAGTCGCCCGCGGCGAGGTCGAACGTGCCGGCCCAGATGCCGTCGTCACGCAGCGTGAGCTTCGCGGCCTCGCAGCCGGGGGCCCAGTCGCCGGCGCATCCGATCTCGGAGTTGTGGCTGCCCGGCACCGTCACCATGTCGATCGGCGATTCGGGCTCCTCCTCGACCGTGAGCGACACGGCGTTGCCCACCGACGCGTACGTCGACGCAGCGGAGCGGTGGCCCGCGGCATCCGTCGACACCGCGCGGTACTCGACCAGCGTTCCGTTCGCGAGGCCGTCGACCGTGTGGAACACGCGCGGGTCGGTGTCGTCCGCCGTGCCGAGCGCGTGCCATTCGTCCGAGCCGACGACGCGCCACGCGAAGCTCGTCTCCTGCCACGTGGCGTCGTCGACGTCGGCGGCGACAGGCACCGACCCCGCGAGCCCGGCGCCCGCCGCGGGCGCGCTCACGGTGATCTCACCGGCCGCGTCGGGTGCCGTCACGGGCGCGTCGGCGCGGTAGACGACGGCCGAGAGGGCCGGGACGGTGACGGATGCCGCTGCCGACGCATCCGTCGAGATCCCGGTCGTGGTGCCGTAGACCGGCGCGAACGATGCGCTCGCCGTGAGCGTCGTGAGGTCGACCGTCTTGTCGGCCGCGGTGTTGTTGAGCGCGACGAGGTACTCGACTTTGTCGTCACGGTCGACGCGCGAGAACGCGTACACGCCCGGCCCGTTGTCGGCGTACCGCTCGATCTGCCCGCCCGAGACGAGTGCCGGATGCGCCTCGCGCACGGCCGCGAGCTCGGCGATGTGCTCATAGACGGGAGCGGTCGTGTCGTAGCGGTCGACCGCGCCGGCGTTCTCACCCGTGATGAGCGGCTGGTTCTGGTACGAGGGCACCTGGCTCGCGAAGAGCGTCTGGCGCGCGTCCTTGTCGCCGCCGGTGCCCGCGAAGCCCTGCTCGTCGCCGTAGTAGACGACGGGCTGGCCGCGCCCGAAGAACATGAGCTCGTGCGCGAGCAGGTCGCGCCCGAGCGCGTCCGGAGTCGACTGCAGCATGTAGCCGACGCGGCCCATGTCGTGGTTGCCGAGGAACGTGGGCAGCGCGTTCGCCGACGAGTCCGGCGTCGTGTACCAGTCGTCGCCCGCGTACAGGCTCTGCAGCCCCTTGGCGCTGTTGCCCGCCGCGAAGCTCACCGCCGACGACTGGAACGCGAAGTCGAGCACGCTGGACATGTCGGTGTCGCGCACGTACGGCGCGAGCTTGACCGGATCCGCGTCGAACACCTCGCCGAACATGAAGAAGTCCGGCTTGCCGGCGACGTCGCGCGCGTAGTCGAGGACCTCGGTCGTCCACTGCTCCCAGAACTCGAAGTTCACGTGCTTCGCGGTGTCGATGCGGAAGCCGTCGATCCCGAGGTCGATCCAGTCCTGGTACACCTCGACGAAGCCGTTCACGACGGTCGGATGCTCCGTCATGAGATCGTCGAGCCCATCGAAGTCACCGAGCGTGACCGACTCACCCGACCACGTCGTGTTGCCGCGGTTGTGGTAGAGCGTCGTGTCGTTGAGCCACGTGGGCGTCTTGGCGTCGGCGTCCTCCGGCGCGACGGACGGCGTGTACGGGAACGACGTGGCGGCGTCGAGCGCCGGGAACGACGCCGAACCCGCGTGGTCCGCCAGGTCGAACTCGGTGCCGGATGCGTCGCGGTACGGGCTCGTCGCCGTGTCGAGGTACCCGTACTGGCCCTCGGCGTATGAGATGACGTCGGCCGTGTGGTTCGTGATGATGTCGAAGTAGACCTTGATGTCCTTGGCGTGCGCCTCGTCGATGAGCGCGTCGAGCTCGGCGTTCGTGCCGAGATGCGGGTCGATCTGCGTGAAGTCGGTGATCCAGTACCCGTGGTAGCCGGCGCTCGCATTCGCGCCCTCGCCCTGCACGGGACGGTTCATGAAGCTCGGCGTGAGCCAGATCGCGGTCGTGCCGAGCCCCTCGATGTAATCGAGGTTCGCGCGCAGACCCGCGATGTCGCCGCCGTGGTAGAAGCCCTTGTCGGCCGGGTCGAACCCGTGCGCGAACCGGTCGCCGGCGATGCCGCCCGTGTCGTTCGCGGTATCGCCGTTGGCGAAGCGATCGGTCATGACGAAGTAGAACTGCTCCTGCCCTCCCGGCTCGCGCACGGGCGCAGCGACGAGCGCGTCGTCGTCGGCCGTGAAGCCGGCGCGCAGGCTCACCGCCTCGAGGCCGACGCGGTGCGTGTTGTCGTCGAAGAGGAACCGCAGCGTCGCGGGGCCGGCGACCGTGAGCGGGATGTTCTCTCCTCCGCCGTTCAGCCCGTAGGACTCGTCCCACGCGTCGTTGACCGCGACCTTGTACTCCCACGTGCCCGCGGGCACTTCGAACTCCGCGGCGAACAGCCCCTCGGTGTCGGTCGCGGTGAGCTCGGTCGCCGCGCAGTCCGGCTGCCAGTCCCCCGGGCAGCCCAGCTCGCTCTGCAGGCTGCCGACGAGCGCGAAGGTGCGATCGGCCGCGGCGGCCGGGGCGGCGATCACGCCGACGCTTCCCGTCGCCACGAGGGCCGCGACGGCGATCGTGGCGGTGAGGCGCCGCAGGCGCGAAACGGTGGTCTCGGACGATGTCTGCGTTGACACGGGCGACTCCATGACGGCGGGCACGACGACGTGCCGGGGGCGGTGTTGCGCCGACGCTAGCAGTGGAGTCCATCCCACTGCAAGCGCTTACAGTGTGAGAAGCCGTTCATTTCGCGGATGCCGCGGGGCGCGGCATCCGTCACCGCCCGCCCGGGGCAACCGCTTGCAGGGTCCCTCTCCCCGGCGCCTACAGCTCGCGCAGGATGTCCTCCACGCGCTGCTTGGCGTCGCCGAAGAGCATGGCCGCGTTCTCGCGGGAGAACAGCGGGTTCGCGACGCCCGCGTACCCCGACGCCATCGAGCGCTTGAACACGACCACCTGCTGGGCCTCCCACACGCGCAGCACCGGCATCCCCGCGATCGGCGAGCTGGGATCCTCCGCGGCGGCGGGGTTCACGGTGTCGTTCGCGCCGATCACGAGCACGACGTCGGTGGTCGCGAAGTCGTCGTTGATCTCGTCCATGCCGAGCACGATGTCGTACGGCACGCGAGCCTCCGCGAGCAGCACGTTCATGTGCCCGGGGAGGCGACCGGCGACCGGGTGGATGCCGAACCGAACGTTCACGCCGAGCTCGCGCAGGCGGCTCGTGAGCCCCGCGACGGGATACTGCGCCTGCGCGACCGCCATGCCGTAGCCGGGCGTGATGATGACGCTGTCGGCGTCCCGCAACAGCTGCGCGACGTCGTCCGGAGCGAGTTCGCGGTACTCGCCGTGCTCGGCGTCCGAGGCCGCGGGAGCCTCGATGCCGAAACCGCCCGCGATGACCGAGAGGAACGAGCGGTTCATCGCCTTGCACATGATGTACGACAGGTACGCACCGGATGACCCGACGAGCGCGCCCGTGACGATGAGCAGGTCGTTGTTGAGCAGGAACCCGGCCGCTGCGGCCGCCCATCCCGAGTAGCTGTTGAGCATCGACACGACGACGGGCATGTCGCCGCCGCCGATCGACGCCACGAGGTGCCAGCCGAGCGCGAGGGCCAGCGCCGTCACGGCGATGAGCAGCCACAGCTGGGGGTCGATCACGAACCACACGGTGAGTGCGACGAACACGACGAGGGCGCCGAGGTTCATCGCGTTGCGACCGGGCAGCACGAGCGGCGCCGACGACATACGGGCGGAGAGCTTGAGGAACGCGACGATCGATCCCGTGAACGTCACGGCGCCGATGAAGACGCCGATGAAGACCTCGGCGTGGTGGATCCCGACGAGCTCGGCCGACAGCTCGGGCTCGTCGAGGTATCCGTTCCACCCCACGAGCACGGCCGCCAGGCCGACGAAGCTGTGCAGCAGCGCGATGAGCTGCGGCATGCCGGTCATCTCGACGACGCGAGCGCGCCAGAGGCCGATCGCCGCCCCGATGAGGACGGCGACGACGAGCAGCACGAGCCCGAACGTGGCGCCGGCGCTCCACGCGTCGAGCACCGTGAGGACGATCGTCGCGGCGAGCGCGATCGTCATGCCGACGATGCCGTAGACGACGCCGTTGCGGGCGCTCTCGTGGCGGCTGAGCCCCGCGAGGCTCATGATGAACAGCAGCGCGGCGACGATGTAGGCGGCCGCCGCGATCGACTCGGCCGTCACCGGGTCGCCCCAGCGCTCGGAGCGGGAGCGTCTTCTCGGAAGAACATCTTCAGCATGCGCCGCGTGACAGCGAAGCCGCCGAAGACGTTGATGCTCGCGACGAGGATCGCCGCGAACGCGAGCGCCTGCACGACCGGGTCACCGCTGGTGACCTGCAGCATCGCGCCGACGACGATGATGCCCGAGATCGCGTTGGTCACCGACATGAGCGGCGTGTGCAGCGCGTGATGCACCTTGCCGATCACGTAGAACCCGACGACGACCGACAGCACGAGCACTGTGAGGTGCTGCGGCAGTGGGGGCGGCGCGATCGCGGCGATCGCGAACAGAGCCACGATGCCCGCGGCGATGAGCGCGGCCCTTCCCCACACCGGCATCCGCTTCGGCTCCGCCTGCTCGGCCGCCGTCGCTGCGGCGGTCGCGGGTGCGGGCGGCGCCGAGACCGACACCGGGGGCGGTGGCCACGTCGTCTCGCCCTCGCGCACGACGGTGACCGCGCGCTGCACGACGTCGTCGAAGTCGATGACGAGCGTGCCGTCCTTGTTCGGCGTGAGCAGCTTCAGCAGGTTGACGAGGTTCGTGCCGTACAGCTGCGACGCCTGCGCCGGAAGTCGCGACGCGAGGTCGGAGTACCCGAGGATCACGACCCCGTTCTCGGTGACGGTGCGCCGGCCGTTGACCGATCCCTCGACGTTGCCGCCCTGCGCGGCGGCCATGTCGACGATGACGCTCCCCGGCTTCATGGTCGCGACCATCTCGGCCGTGATGAGCCGCGGCGCGGCCCGGCCGGGGATGAGCGCCGTCGTGACGACGATGTCGACGTCGCGCACCTGCTCGGCGTAGAGCTCGGCCGCGGCCCGGTCGTAGTCCTCGGACGTCGCCTTCGCGTAGCCGTCGGTCGACTGCATCCGCTCACCCGCCTCGACCGCGAGGTACTCGCCGCCGATCGAGCGCACCTGGTCGGCGACCTCGGGCCGGGGGTCGGTCGCGCGCACGATCGCGCCGAGGCTCGACGCGGCGCCGATCGCGGCGAGGCCGGCGACCCCCGCACCCGCGACGAGCACCTTCGCGGGCGGCACCTTGCCGGCCGCGGTCACCTGCCCCGTGAAGAACCGCCCGAACTCGTGCGCCGCCTCGACGATCGCACGGTACCCGGCGATGTTCGCCATCGAGCTCAGCACATCCATCGACTGCGCACGCGAGATGCGGGGCACGGCGTCGAGCGCGATCGCCGTGAGGCTGCGCGTGCTGAGCGCCTCGAGCAGGTCGGGGCGCAGCGCGGGCGACAGCAGCGCCGCGATCGCGGCTCCGTCGGCGAGCCGGTCGATCTCGTCGCGCGTGGGCGGGTCGATCTTGAGCACGAGGTCGCTCCCCCACGCCTCCGGCGCGTCGACGACGCGTGCGCCGGATGCCTCGTACGCGGCATCCGGGAACGACGACGCCGCACCCGCCCCGCGTTCGACCACGACCTCGTAGCCGAGCGCCACGAGCGCTGTCACGTTCGCGGGTGTCGCGCCGACGCGCGCGTCCGATCTCTCACGCACGATTCCGATCCGAGCCACGCTGCTCCCTTCCGTCGGTTCGACCAATGTTGCCGTGTTCGGTCACGCACTGCGTGCACAACTCCGGAGATCCGACGCGCGCGACGCGGGCGGGGCCCCGCGATCACGCGGGCCGCAGGCGCCGCGCACACGGAACTCCGGAGCTGCGCACGCGGGATTCAGTCGGCGGCCTCCTCGGCGCGCGCCGCGACCGCGGCCATCGCCTCATCCGGCACATAGCCCTCGACGTGACGCTCATCGGGGCCGTTGTACGCCGACAGCGGCCGGATGAGCGCGTTCGAGGCGAGCTGCTCCATGATGTGCGCCGTCCACCCGGTCACGCGCGCGGCGACGAACAGCGGCGTGAAGGTCGGCGTGTCGAAGCCCATGAGGTTGTAGGCGGGGCCTGACGGGTAGTCGAGGTTCGGGTAGATGCCCTTCCGCGACACGAACTCCGACTCGAGCTTGTCGTAGAGCTCCGCGACCTCCTGCCGGCCGTAGTGCTCGACGAGCGTGTCGAGGGCGGCCTTCATCGTGGGCACGCGCGAGTCGCCGCGCTTGTAGACGCGGTGCCCGAAGCCCATGATCTTGCGCTTGTGCGCGAGCGCCTCGTCGAGCCACGGCACGACGTTCGAGGCGTCGCCGATCTCGTCGAAGATGTGCAGCACGGCCTCGTTCGCCCCGCCGTGCAGGGGTCCCTTGAGGGCGCCGATCGCGCCGACGACCGCGGAGTACAGGTCGCTCAGCGTCGACGCGATGACCCGGGCGGTGAACGTCGAGGCGTTGAACGAGTGCTCGGCGTACAGGATCATCGAGCGGTTGAACGCGTCGACCACGACGTCCTCGGGCACGTCGCCGAACGTCATCCACAGGAAGTTCGCGGCGTAGTCGAGGTCGTCGCGGGGCTCGATGGGGTCGAGTCCGCGCCGGCGGCGCTGGCCGTACGCGACGATCGCGGGAAGGACGGCGAACAGGCGGATGCTGCGCGCCAGGTTCTCTTCGGCGCTGCCGCTCGCGTCGAGCACCGAACCCATGCCGGCGAGGTCGCGCGCGCCGATGAGACTCGCCGCGGTGCGCACCTCGTCCATCGGGTGGGCGTCGATCGGGACTCGGTCGATGACCGCGCGCACGTCGGCGGGAAGGTGGCGGTACGAGCGCTCCAGGGTGCGCAGCTGCGCGAGCTGCACCTCGTCGGGAAGCTCGCCGTGCCACAGCAGGTACGCGACCGCCTCGAACGGCTGCGTCGCCGCGAGCTCCTGCACGGGGTATCCGCGGTACAGCAGCGAGTTGGTCTCGGGATTCACCTTCGAGATCGCGGTGTAGTCGACGACGACACCCGCGAGTCCCTTCTTGATGTCCGGCTCCGTCGTCATGGTGCTCCTTCGCGGGTCAGCGCTCGATGTGGAAGTTGAAGACGTTCGTGTCGAAGTGGTTGTAGGACTCGTAGTCGATGAGGTCGTACAGGTCGGCGCGGTGCTGCATCTCGCCGAGTCTCCTGGTGAGATGACCTTCTTCGATGAGCGTATCCAGAGCACCGGACGCCGCGCCCATCGCGATCCGCAGGAGCGAGACGGGCCAGATCACGATGTTCACCCCGACGTCGCGCAGCTGGTCGACCGAGAAGAGCTCGCTCTTGCCGAACTCCGTCATGTTCGCGAGGATCGGCACATCGACCGCCGCGCGCACCGCCGCGAACTCATCGAGGCTGCGCATCGCCTCGGGGAAGATCGCGTCGGCGCCGGCGTCGACGAGCGCCTTCGCGCGGTCGATCGCCGCGTCGAGGCCCTCGACCGCGCGGATGTCGGTGCGCGCCATGATGAGGAAGTTCGGGTCGCGCCGCGCATCCGCCGCCGCCCGGATGCGCTTGATCGCGGTGTCCTCGTCGACGACGGCCTTGCCGTCGAGGTGGCCGCAGCGCTTGGGGTTGATCTGATCCTCGATGTGGGTGCCGGAAAGACCCGCGTCCTCGAGCGTCTGGATCGTGCGGGCGACGTTCATCGGCTCGCCGAACCCCGTGTCCGCGTCGATGATCGCCGGCAGGTCGGTCATGCGCGCGATCTGCTGTCCGCGCCCCGCGACCTCCGTCAGTGTCGTGAGACCGATGTCGGGCAGGCCGAGGTCGGCGGACAGCACGGCACCCGAGATGTAGACGCCCTCGAACCCCTTGCGCTCGATGAGGCGCGCCGACAGCGGATTGAACGCGCCGGGGAACCGCAGGAGCTCCCCCGTCGCGAGCCGCTCGCGGAAGGCGCGCCGCTTGTCGGCGGCCGTGACGGTCGAGTACAGCATCAGAACAGGCCCTTCGGCGCCGGTGCGCTTGCGAGGACGCCGGCCTTCGCGATGATCGAGAGCTGGCGCACCTCGTCGGCCGTCAACTCGGGCAGGCGCTGGGCGAGCTCGAGGAACCGCTCGATCTCCTCCGCGTCGAGCACGGGTTCGGCGAGCAGGCGGAACTTGCGGACGTAGTCCTCACGCGCGAACGGGCGAGCGCCGAGCGGGTGCGCGTCGGCGACCGCGATCGCCTCGACGATTTCGCCGCCGTCGGCGAAGCGGATCACGACCCGGCCGCCGAACGCCTTCTCGTCCGGGTCCTCCGAGTGGTAGCGGCGCGTCCACTCGGGGTCCTCCTCGGTCGTGACCTTCTGCCACAGCTCGACGGTGTCCGACCGGGACGCGCGCTCGGGCAGGTACGAGTCGACGTGGTGCCACGTGCCGTCCTGCAGCGCGACGGTGAAGATGTACGGGATCGAGTGGTCGAGCGTCTCGCGCGACGCGGTCGGGTCGTACTTCTGCGGATCGTTCGCGCCCGAGCCGATCACGTAGTGCGTGTGGTGGCTCGTGTGCAGGACGATCGACTCGATGTTGCCGGGCGCGAAGGCGTGCTCGGGGTGCTCGTTGTGGAGCTTGCGCGCGAGGTCGATCCACGCCTGGGCCTGGTACTCCGCGGAATGCTCCTTCGTGTACGAGTCGAGGATGCCCCGCTTGGGCTCGCCCGGTGCGGGCAGCGGCACCTCGTACGAGGCATCCGGCCCGTCGAGAAGCCACGCGATCACGCCGTCCTCGCCCTCGTAGATCGGCGACGGGGACGTCTCGCCGCGCATGGCGCGGTCGACCGCCTCGACGGCCATCTTGCCCGCGAAGGCCGGCGCGTGCGCCTTCCACGTCGAGATCTCGCCCTTGCGGGACTGCCGCGTCGCGGTCGTCGTGTGGAGGGCCTGTCCGATCGCCTGGTAGATCGTTTCGACGGGCAGGTCGAGCAGCGTGCCGATGCCGGCGGCGGCCGCCGGGCCGAGGTGGGCGACGTGGTCGATCTTGTGCTTGTGCAGGCTGATCGCACGCACGAGGTCGATCTGGACCTCGTACCCGGTCGCGAGACCCCGCACGAGCGCCGCGCCGTCGGAGCCGACGTGCTGCGCGACCGCGACGATCGGCGGGACGTTGTCGCCGGGGTGCGAGTAGTCCGCGGCGAGGAACGTGTCGTGGTAGTCGAGCTCGCGCACGGCGACGCCGTTCGCCCACGCCGCCCATTCCGGCGACGTGCGGCGCTCGAGCGGGCAGCCGAACACGGTCGCTCCCTCGCCCGAGATCGAGACGGCGTGGTCGAGGGCCTGCTGGCGGGCGGCGCTCACGGGCGCGCGGGTGAGCGACGCCGCGGCCACCGCGGCGTTGTCGATGACCCGGTTGATGATCATGTCGACGACGTCCGGCTCGACCTCGACGGGGTCGGCGGCGACTTCGGCGATCTTCCACGCGAGCTGGTCCTCCCGGGCGAGGTTCTCATCGCTGCGGTGGACACGGACGTGATGCATGACGGTCATGCTCTTCCTTTCGTGAGGCGCCCGCCGGCGAGGGCGGCGACGGGCGCGCGGCCGGTCGCCGGATCCGTCGAGGCCTGGTCGAGCGAAGCGAGGATGCTCGCGAGGGCGTTGTGCAGGTGCACGTGCGTCGCATGCGCGGCGAGCTCGGCGTCTCCTGCGGCGATCGCGCTCGCGATGAGGCGGTGCTCGGCGACCGAGGCCGCGAGCCGCTCGGGGTTGTCACGCGCGAGCCGGCGCACGCGCACGAGGTGCGTGCGCACCGTCCGCAGCGCGGCGGTCAGGTAGTCGTTCGCAACGGCGGCGTCGAGGGCCGCGTCGAAGCGTGCGATGAGGGCGTAGTAGTCGTCGGTCGCGTCGGGACCGTCGACGGATGCCGCGGCGAACTGCTCGGCGAGGGCGGCGAACTCGGCGCCGTCGCCCCGCTGGGAGGCCGTCCGGGCGGCGGACTCCTCGAGCGCGCGACGCACCTCGAACAGGGCGCGGATGTCGTCGGCGTCGACGTCGGCGACGACCGTGACGCGGGGCGACTGCTGGACGACCAGCCCGTCGGCGGCGAGGCGCCCGAGGGCCTCGCGCAAGGGGGTGCGGCTCACCCCGAGGCGCGTCGCCTGCTCCACCTCGGCGAGCACGGCTCCGGAGGGGAGGGCGCCGGTCTGGATCTCGTCGAGAAGGGTGCGGTAGGCGCGGTCGCTCGCGCGCATCGGTCACCCCCTTTTGATCGGCCGCGCCCAGTGTATACACAAAGACGCTCGATGTCCCATTTCGCGTCGATTGCGGCGTTCAGCGTATACACGAATGGCTGCGGCGGAGGAGCCGCCGCCGGATCAGGACCGCGTCCGAGCGGCAGGGGGGCCACGCGACCCGCGCGCTAAGCGCCCCGCTCCCCGGGCCTCCCGTACGTGCTGCGCTGCTCGATCACCGCGAGCGTGCACCGCGAGATGCACACGAGCCGCCCCGTGCCCTCCTCGACGATGCGGATCTCCCACACGTGGGCGCGTCGGCCGATGTTGATCGGCTTCGCCGTGCCGATGACCGACCCGCTCGTGAGGGGGCGGATGTGGTTCGCGTTGATCTCCTGCCCCACGACGTGGAACCGCTCGCGGTCGACGGCGAGGAACCCCGCCCACGACGCGAGCGTCTCGGCGAGCGCGACCGAGGCGCCGCCGTGGAGGACGCCTGCGGGCTGGACGGTGCGGTGGTCGACCGGCATCCGCCCCACCAGAGCGTCGTCACGGATCTCGACGATCTCGATGCCGAGGTTTCGGATGAGCGTCTGCTCGGCCATCTCGTCGAAGTCGATCGGCGCGATGTCACCGAACCACACACTCGTGCGCTCCGGCTGTGCCGCGACTCCGTCGCGAAGCTCCTGCGTCACGACTCCTCGGCCTCGGTCGTTCCCTCGAAGAGCCCGATCACGTTGCCGTCCGGGTCGACGATCGCGGCCCACCAGCTCGTCGGGGTGATCTCGGACTTCTCGACCGCGACCGATCCACCGGATGCCCGCGCGGTGGCGATGACGTCGTCGATCGAGTCCACCTCGACGTAGGACCGAGGCTGCGTGAAGCCCTCGCTGCGCTGCGCGAGGGCCCCGCCGCTGATCTTGTTGGGCGCCTGCCACATCGGGTATCCCTCGAAGCCGGGGACCTCGGCGATCTGCCATCCGAACAGGCGCGAGTAGAACTCCGTCGCCTTCGCGAAGTCGGTGACGGGGATGTCGACGTGAGTGATGTCGCCGTGTGGCATTGGTCGTCCTCTCGTGGATGGAACTCGGACAGTCTCGCCCGTGGAACCCGGCGCGACAACCCCTTGCAAGGGCTGGGGCGAGCGCTACGCGAGCGCCGCGCGCAGTTCGGCGAGCGCGGGGAGCGCGTCGCCGTCGATGGGGAGCACCTGCACGCACACGTGGTCGGCGCCCGCGTCGAGGTGCGCGCGAAGGGCGGAGGCGAGCGCAGCCGGATCGCCCCACGCCGTCAGCTCGTCCACGACGCGGTCGTTGCCGTCGCCCGCCAGCTCGTCGTCTCCGAAACCAGACGCGCGCAGCATGCTGGCGTAGTTCTGCAACCGCAGGTACCGGCGGAGGGCGGATCTGCCGACCGCACGGGCGGTCGCCGCATCCGTCTCGGCGACGACCATCTGCTCCGGTGCGAGCAGCGCGTCGGGCCCGACGACGCCACGGGCCCACCGCGTGTGACCGGGCGGCGTGAGATACGGATGCGCGCCGAGTGAGCGCTCGGCCGCGAGGCGCAGCGTCTTGGGTCCGAGCGCTGCGACGACGCGACGCCCCGCGGGCACACCCTCGGCATCGAGCACGTCGAGGTACTCGCGCATCGCGGCGAGCGGCTTGGCGCGGCGCGCGTCGGCCTCCGGATGCCCCGACCCGATGCCGAGCACGAAACGGCCCGGATGCCGCGCCTCCAGCCGATGGAACGCCGCGGCCGCCTCGCGTGCCTCCCCGCGCCAGATGTTCACGATGCCGGTCGCCACCACGAGGTCCTCGGTCGCATCGAGACATGCCTCCGCCTCGGCGAGGTCGGCACCGGGCGAGCCGCCGATCCACAGGGTCGTGTAGCCGAGGCGTTCGACGCCGGCCGCGAAGTCGGGCGTGGCTCCGTCGCGACGGCGCCACACGCCGAAGGTTCCGAGTGGCCGCTGGGGTTCGGTCATGCTCTCAGTCTGGCGGGAAACGGAGCGGGCGCGGCATCCGTCTCACCAGGTGGAAACGGATGCCGCGCCCGCGCGACTCGTCCGGATCAGCGTCCGGCGTGCACCTCTTCGTCGTGCGCCGCGATCTCGGCGTCGAGGTCGACCGCGGGGGTCTCCTCCGCGCTGTCGTCGACGAACGGGAGGCCCTGACGGGGCGCGTTGTAGAGCTTCTCGTCGAGGATGCCCTCGCGCTTGGCGACGATCGTCGGCACGAGCGCCTGACCGGCGACGTTGACCGCGGTGCGGCCCATGTCGAGGATCGGGTCTATCGCGAGCAGCAGGCCGACGCCCTCGAGCGGCAGGCCCAGGGTCGACAGCGTGAGCGTGAGCATGACGGTCGCACCGGTCGTGCCGGCGGTCGCCGCCGAGCCGAAGACCGAGACGATCGCGATGAGCACGTAGTGCAGCGGCGTGAGCTCGATGTTGAAGAACTGCGCGACGAAGATCGCGGCGATCGCCGGGTAGATGGCGGCGCA